>NZ_JBEZLV010000034.1:0-40715 GCF_040652335.1 Streptomyces sp. NPDC048270 | reverse complement strand
CGCACCCCGGCGGCACGACCCGCACCAGCGCCTCCAACCTCAACTTCACCGCAGGGCAGACCATCCCCAACCTGGTCGTCGTCCCCGTCGTGAACGGAAAGGTCAGCTTCTACAACAACGCCGGAACCGTCGACCTCATCGCCGACATCGCCGGCTACTACACGGCGTAGCTTCGGCGAAACGAGCCTGCGCCGGTCGGCTTCCGGCCGGCGCAGGCCCGTTTCGGGCCGGTCACTTCCCCCGCTCGGCCGCGCCGCGTTCCACGCAGAACTCGTTGCCCTCCGGGTCGGCCATCGTCACCCAGCCCGTGCCGTCGGGGTTGCGGTGGTCGCCGACGACGGTGGCGCCCAGGGCGAGGATGCGCTCCACCTCCTCGTCACGCGTGCGGTCCTGCGGCTGGAGGTCCACGTGCACCCGGTTCTTCACGGTCTTGGCATCCGGCACCGTCACGAACAGCAGCGCCGAACCGGGCGCCGTGACCAGCGCCTCCGGGTCGCCGGGGAAGTCCTCGTCGGAGATCTTGCCGTCCAGCACGCCGGCCCAGAACTGCCCCAGGGCGTAGGCGTCGGAGCAGTCGAAGGTGAGGTGTCGTACGAGAGAAGTCATACGGCGGACTATCGGACAGGGCCGCCGGCCCTGTCCACCGAGTTCGGGGGGACCCGGGGCGCGGGAGCGGGCCTGTGATGGAGTGGGGCCATGACCGACTTCGAGACGATCACGGTTCCGGACCACCTCTGCGGGTACCCGGGCGTCGCCTTCGGCGGCTACGTGGCGGGGGTGCTCGCCGGGCGGGCCGCTGCGAAGACCGTACGGGTGGACTTCCGCCGGCCGGTGCCGACCGGGGCTCCGGTCCTGCTGGCCGGGACGGCCGACGGGGGCGCCGAACTCAGCGCCGGTGAGCTGCTGCTGGCGGCCGCGACGCCCGACGACCTGCGTACGGACGTTCCCGAAGCGCCGTCCTGGGCGGCGGCCTCGACCGCGGCCGAGGCCTACCGGGCGGCGCCGCCGGACGGCTCGACGGACTGCTTCGGATGCGGTCTGGACCGTACGCCGGCCACGGGACTGCGCCAGCACTGCGGGCTGGTGCCGGGCGGGGACCCCGGCCTGGTCGCCACCGCGTGGACTCCGTCGCCCGAGCTCGGCGGTCCCGACGGCCTGTTGCCGCCGGAGCTGGTGTGGGGCTCGCTGGACTGTCCGGGGAACGCGGCCGGACGCCTGCTGGGCGGCCGCCCGGCGGGCGCCGTCACGGCCGCGCTGACCGCGCGGCTGCTGCGGCCGGTCCCGGTCGGCGAAGGCCTCGTCACGTACTCCTGGCTGCTCGGCTCCGAGGGCCGCAAGTACACGGTCGGCACGGCCCTGGCCACGGCGGCGGGCGACCTGTGCGCCTTCGCCGAGGCCCTGTGGGTTCAGCCGCGGCAGATGCACGCCTAGGCCGCCTCGGGCGTCTCGGCCGTCTCCGAGGCAGGTACGCGAACGGGCCCCCGGTACTCCCGGGGGCCCGTTCGGCGTTTGGTGGCGACATTCGCTTGAACCTGTTCAAAAAAAGGCCTACAGTCATGCCTGTCAGCAAGTTGAACACGTTCAAGGGGGCTGGGGCAATGGACCTCACCGTGGTCGCGTACGTCATCTACCTGCTCATCAGCATCGGGCTCACCGTCTGGGTCGCCCGTACGCTCAGCCGTAACGGCCGCGTCTTCATCGGCGACGTCCTCCAGGGGAACGAGAAGCTCGCCGACGCCGTCAACCAGCTCCTGGTGGTCGGCTTCTACCTCGTGAACATCGGCTTCGTGACCCTCTACCTCCGCTCGGGCGAGGAGATAGTCCAGGCCCGCGACCTCTTCGAGGCGCTCTCGGTCAAACTCGGCGTCGTCCTGCTGGTCCTCGGGGTCATGCACCTCGGCAACGTCTGGGTCCTGAACAAGATGCGCCGCCGGGGCATCATGGAGCGCCAGCAGACCCCGCCGGTCACCCCGCAGGGGTGGACCGCACCGGCCGGGGCCTGACCGGTGGCCGCGCCCGGGTCGGCGGTGCGCCACCTGACGGTGCTCTACGACGCGAACTGCCCGCTCTGCGTGCACATCAGGCACTGGCTGCTCGCACAGCGCTGGCTCGTACCGCTGCGGCTCGTCCCCGCCGCATCCTTCGAGGCGCGGCGCCGGTTCCCGCAGCTCGACCACGAGTCGACGCTCAAGGAGATCACCGTGATCGGGGACTGCGGGCAGGTGTGGACCGGGACCGACGCCTTCATCGTGTGCCTGTGGGCGCTGGCCGAGCACCGGCCGAAGGCCAACTGGCTCGCCACGCCCGCCGGGCGGCCCTTCGCCCGGGCCGCCATGCACACCGCGTCGAAGTGGCGGGCGGCGGTGCGGACCGAGGGGCACCCGCAGGGGGCGCAGGACCCGGCCTGTGACGACCAGTGCTCCGCCCCCCGATAGGCTCGTGCACCGTGACTGATCAGAAGGCTCCCAAGAGCGAGCAGACCCGCACGCTCATCCTCGAAACCGCGCTCCGTCTCTTCCAGGAGCGCGGCTTCGACAAGACGACGATGCGGGGTATCGCGAAGGAGGCCGGTGTCTCGGTCGGCAACGCCTATTACTACTTCGAGTCGAAGGAACACCTGGTCCAGGGGTTCTACGACCGGATCGGCGCCGCGCACCAGGCGGCGGTCCGGCCCATCCTGGACAGCGAGACCGATCTGCAGAAGCGGCTCGCGGGCGTGCTGACGAGCTGGATGGACATCGCGGCCCCGTACCACGAGTTCGCCTCGCAGTTCTTCAAGAACGCGGCGGACCCGGAAAGCCCGCTCAGCCCGTTCTCGCCGGAGTCCGAGGACGCGCGGCAGGCGGCGATCGACATCCACCGCGAGGTGCTCGCGGGGGCGAAGACCAAGGTGCCGGCCGAGCTGGCCGACGTCCTGCCGGAGCTGATGTGGCTCTCGCAGATGGGCCTGGTCCTCTACTGGGTCTTCGACCGGTCGCCGAACAGCGAGAAGACGCGCCGGCTCGCCGAGCGCGGCGCGCAGCTGACGACGCGGGGCATCGTGCTGGCCCGGTTCCGGGTGCTGCGGCCGCTGGTGCGCGAAGTGCACGAACTGTTCGCGGACTTCCTGCCCGGCATGGCGCAGACGGCCACGGCGGGGGCCCGCAAGCGGGCCTCGGACCCGGACCCGGAGCCGGGCCCCGCGGACCCGAAGGCCCCGTAGCAGACCTCGCCCGCCGGCTTGGAGCGGTCGAGCACGGCGGCCGGCCACGGCCTGGCGGACGGCGAGGGGGCAGTGGCCTCCGGAAGGCTGGTTCGCAGCGGTGCACCACCGGTTCGAGGCGGTCAGGCCTGATATGAGGCGAGTTCGACGACCGTGATGTCGGACGGCGCGCCCACCCGGACCGGCGGCCCCCAGGCACCGGCTCCGCGCGACACCCACAGCTGCGTGTCGCCGTACCGCTCCAGGCCCTCGACGGTCGGGTTGGCGAGCTCGGCGAGGTAGTTGCCGGGCCAGAGCTGGCCGCCGTGGGTGTGGCCGGAGAGCTGGAGGTCGACGCCGTGCCGGACGGCGTCGTGGATCACGACGGGCTGGTGGGCGAGGAGCACGGCGGTACGGGTGCGGTCGCGGTCGCCGAGCGCCGCCCCGAAGTCGGGGCCCTGGCCCTCGCTCTCGCCCGCGATGTCGTTCACCCCGGCGAGGTCGAAGTACGGGAGGGCGCGGCGGGCGTTCTCCAGCGGGTTCAGGCCGAGCTCGCGGACGTGGTCCACCCACTGCCGGGCGCCGGAGAAGTACTCGTGGTTCCCGGTCACGAAGTACGCGCCGTGGCGGGCGGCGAGCCCGCGCAGCGGCTCGGCGGCCGGCCCGAGGTCCTGGACGTCGCCGTCGACGAGGTCGCCGACGATGGCGATGAGGTCGGGCTGGGTCCGGTTGACGGTGTCCACGATGCGCTGGGTGTGGGCCCGGCCGAGGATCGGGCCGAGGTGGACGTCGCTGACGACCGCGATGCGGAAGCCGTGCGCGGCCCGCGGCAGCTTGGCCAGGGGGACCTGCACCCGGCGGACACCGGGCCCGCGCAGGACGCCGTGCGTGCCGTACATCCCGTTCGCCACGGTTCCGAGGGCCACGGCGGCGGCCGCGCCGCCGAGGGTGCGCGCGACGAACCGACGGCGGGTCGGCTCGTCCGCGGAGGACGCGGAGGACCCGGAGGACCCGGCGGGCTCGACGGGAGCGACGGGTACGACGGGCGGGGCGACGGCAGTGGCCGTGGCGGCCGTGCCGGCGCCGTCCTGGCGGGCCTCGCCGGGGGCCGCGTCCGCCACCCGGGAGGGGATCCGGTGGGCCACTCGGCGGAGCAACAGCGCGCGGATCGGCTCCGCGACCAGCATCGTCAGGGTCAGGTACAGGAGTACCGCGAGCCAGAGGAACCCGGGCCAGGACACGGCCTGCTGGAGCGGGAAGGGAACGCCCGCGCGGCCCGCGGTCAGCGCGGCCACGGAGAGGAGGGGCAGGGCGATGGCCAAGGCGGTGCCGATGCGGCGGGGCAGGCCGCGGGGGGCCGTGGTGTCGCGGACCAGGCGGATCCACAGCCAGCGGTGGACCACCACCAGGAGGGCGATGACCGCGAGCGCGACCAGCGCGAAGAGGGCGGTTCTCATGCGTCCTGCTCCTTACGTGATGCACGCCGCAGCGCCCGGACCCCGCGCAACCCGATCACCCCGACGGCCGTCCCCAGGAGAAAGGACGACACCGCGAGCGTCAGGTGCACCCAGAAGTAGGCCGTGGGGTCGCCCGCCGCATCAAATGCCTGGCCGCTGCCGTTCTTCCACAGGTTCCGGACGAAAGACACCCAGATGAACCAGCTCCACACGCCGAAGGCGAGCAGGAACCAGGAGGCGGTACGGCTGAGTTTCATGGCCCCAGTATCGGATCGGTCCCCGGGACGGACGCGCCGGGGTGGGCTGTCCCGGCAGTGGTTGTACCGAATGGGCCGGTCAGCGCCGCCGTGCAGTCGATCGGGAGGTACTTTCACCTGCGTGTCTGTAAAGAAGACCGCGCTGACGGTCCTTTCCGCCGCGCTGCTGGTGCCCGCGATGCTCGCGGCCCCCGCGCATGCCGCGCCGACCCCGCCGACCGCACCGGCCGACGGGAAGGGGCGGCCTCCGAAGGTCGCGAACGGCCCGAAGGCGGCGAAGGCCGCGCCCGCGCCCCCGGTGTCGATGTCCACGGTCGGAGGGGCCCTGCTCGGCCAGCCGGGGACCCAGGTCAACCTGCTGCCCGGCGCGCCCGCCCTGCCCTCGAACCTGACGGGGCGCTCCTGGATCGTGGCGGACGCCGAGTCCGGCGAGGTGCTGGCCGCGCACAACGCGCACTGGCGGCTCCCCCCGGCCTCCACCATGAAGATGCTCTTCGCGGACACCGTGCTGCCCGGCCTCCCCAAGGACCAGGTCCACAAGGTCACCGACCAGGACATGGAGGGCGTGGGCCCGGGCAGCAGCCTGGTCGGGGTCAAGGAGGACCACGAGTACAGCGTCCACGACCTGTGGCTCGGGGTGTTCCTGCGGTCGGGGAACGACGCCGTGCACGTGCTGTCGGCCATGAACGGCGGCATCGAGAAGACCGTCAAGGACATGCAGGCGCACGCGGAGGAGCTCCAGGCGCTGGACACCCACGTGGTGTCGCCCGACGGCTACGACGCCCCCGAGCAGGTGTCGAGCGCGTACGACCTCACGCTGATCGCCCGCTCCGGACTGCAGAAGCAGGACTTCCGGGAGTACTGCGGCACGGTCGAGGCCAAGTTCCCCGGACTTCAGGAGCCCGGGAAGCCGCGGGACTCCTTCGAGATCCAGAACACCAACCGGCTGATGACGGGCGTGGGCGGCATCTCCCCGTACAAGGGGATCGCCGGGGTGAAGAACGGCAACACGACGATGGCCGGCTCCACCTTCACCGGCGCGGCGCAGCACGGCGAGCGCAAGCTGCTGGTCACGGTGATGAACCCGGGCGCGGGCGGGGCGAACTCGGTGTACGAGGAGACCGCCGCGCTCTTCGACTGGGGGTTCGCGGCGGCCGGGAAGGTCAAGCCGGTGGGCGAGCTGGTGCCGCCGAAGAGCGAGGACACCTCCTCGCACGGCTCCCCGGCCCAGTCCCACGAGAACAACCCCTCGGCGGGCGGTGTGGGCTCGGGCGGGATCGGTACCGCGCTCGGTGTCGCGGGCGGTGCGCTGGCCGTGCTGGCGGGCGGCGCGTTCGTGGTCAACCGGCGCTGGCCGCGCGGCCGCCGGGGCCGGGGCGAGGACCTGGTCTGAGGAGCGGTCGGGCGAGGAAGGGCCCCCGCGGCGTACCGCGGGGGCCCTTCCTCCGTTCCGCCCGGGTCAGAACGTCCGATCGGTGCGCCAGGTCGCCTGGCTGGACGGGTTGTTCAGGTCGAAGGTGGTGCCGGAGAGCCGGCGGTCCGGGCCGCGCTCGCCGGTGTAGCGGCCGCGGGGGCCGTGGTTCCAGCGGACGGTGAAGTAGATCTTCTCCCCGTCCACGTAGCCGCCGTTCTCGAGGGTCCCGACGGTGTTGCCGGACGAGACGCTTCCGAAGAGGTTGCCGCTGCCGTCCTGGGTCAGGTCCACCTTCACGGTCGCGTTGGACTGGTAGAGGTACCAGACCCCGCCGGCGTTGAAGGCGGGCGCGGCCCGTACGGGCCGCACCACACCGGCGTCGGACGCGGCGGCGGCGCCCGCGGGTGCGGCGAGGCCGGCCCCGGCGACGCACAGGAGCAGGGCGGCGGCGGTCGTGGTGAGGAGTTCGCGGGTGCGGCGTGAAGCGGACATGAGCCCTCCAGGGCGGCCAGGACGATCGTTCCCATCGATCCCGTTGCATCGTGCACGGAATCTCGCGACAGCCCTACCCAGGGCCCATGCGGACGATCTCCGGATTCACCCGAAGGAGTAGAGGGCTAGGCGCGGGGCCCTGCCGGCGCCTGCTCCCCGCGGGCTTCACCAGGGGCTTCGTCCTGGACTTCGCCGGGTGCCCCGTCGTCGCGGGTCGCGGTCCAGGACGCCACGAACAGCAGCAGCTTCGCCGTGAAGTTGATCCACAGCAACAGGGCGATCGGCACGCCGAAGGCCCCGTACATGCTCTTCGTCGCGACCCCGCTGATGTAGCCGCTCAGCAGGAGCTTCAGCAGCTCGAAGCCCGCCGCGCCGATGAGCGCGCCCTGGATCAGGCGGCCGCGCGGGGGGTCGACGCCGGGCAGCAGGGTCAGGACGTACAGCAGCAGGAGGAACGCGGCCAGCACGCCGACGAGGAAGCCGCCCGAGCGCAGCAGCACGCCGCCCGCGCCCTCGCGGGGGATGCCGAGCCACTCGGCGGACTTGCCGACCGCGCTGGCGCCGAAGATCGAGGCGGCGGCCGAGGCGAGGACGACACCGCCGAGGCCGAGCAGCACCAGTCCGTCCTTGCCCTTGCGGGCGACCGGGTTCCCCTCGTCCTCGTCGTCCTTCTCCCACACGGCGCGCAGGCAGTCCCGCATGGAGCCCACCCAGCCGATGCCGGTGAAGAGCAGGAGGGCGCCGGCGACGAGGCCCACGGTGCCGGCGTTGGCGACGAGCGCGTTGAGGTCGAGCTGCTCGGAGATGCCGGGGACCTGTTCGGCGAGGTTCTTCTGGAGCCGGTCCAGCTGGTCCTGGCTGAGGAGGACCGCGCCGACCGCGGCGGCCACGGTGATCAGGGGGAAGAGCGCGAGGAAGCTGATGAAGGTGATCGCGGCGGCGAGCCGGGTCCAGTGCACGCGGTCGAGGCGCTCGTACGAACGCCACGCGTGGGTGCGCATCAGACGGGCCGCCAGCGGGCCGATCACCGGGAGTTTGGTCAGCCAGTCCATGAAGTCACCGTAATTGCGCTGTCGGAAATAGCCGGTATTGCCGGATTCTGGGACTACGGTCGTCGACTGTGACTTTTCGCGAAGTACCCCGGACGGACCGTCCGTTCCACGCCCTGGTCCTGCGCAGGCTCAGGTTCCGTACGCATCAGGCCCTGCGGCCGCTCCGTCAGGAAGGGCGCGCCGTCGTCCCGGCCGCGTCGTCGGCGGGTGACCCCTGCTGCGCCGGGACGCCCGTCGGACCGGTGCCGAACGGATACTCGCGCAGCTTGCGCCAGACCCCGTCCGAACCCTGCTCGTAGAGCGCGAAGCCCGCGCAGACCCACTCGGCCGCGTACTCGGCGAGGGTCGTGAACGCCAGGTCCATCGCCTCCTCGGAGATCCCGTGGGCGACCGTGACGTGCGGGTGGTACGGGAAGGCCAGCTCGCGGACGAGCGGGCCCTCGGGGTCGCGGACCTCGCCCTGGAGGCGGGTGCAGCCCTCGGCGCCCTCGACGACCTTGACGAAGACGACCGGCGAGAGGGGGCGGAAGGTTCCCGTCCCCTCCAGCCGCATCCGGAAGGCCCGGAAGGCGGCGGCGACCGCCGACAGGTGGGCGCGGATCTCCGGGAGCCGGTCCGCCTCCACCTCGGTCGGCGGGACGAGGGTGACGTGCGTGGGGATGCCGTGCGCGGCGGCGTCCCCGAAGCCGGCGCGCAGCTGCTGGAGCTGGCTGCCGTACGGCTCCGGGACCGCGATCGAAACGCCGAGCGTTACGGTCCCCACGTATCTCTCCTCCGTGTGTCTGGATGGACTGCTGCCGCCAGTGTGGGGGCAGTACCCCCGGTCTCGCCAGGGCCCTCTTTCCCCCGGCGCCCGCCTCAGTGCTTGGCGGGCAGGAATCCGAGGCGGTCGTACGCCTGGGCGAGGGTTTCGGCGGCGACCGCGCGGGCCTTCTCCGCGCCCTTGGCCAGGATGGAATCCAGCGTCTCCGGGTCGTCCAGGTATTCCTGGGTGCGCTGCTTGAAGGGTGTGACGAAGTCGACCATCGCTCCGGCCAGGTCCGTCTTGAGCGCGCCGTAGCCCTTGCCCTCGTACCGCGCCTCCAGGGCGGGGACCGTCTCGCCGGTGAGGGTGGAGAAGATCGTGAGCAGGTTGCTGACGCCGGGCTTGTTCTCGGTGTCGAAGCGGATCTCGGCCTCGGTGTCGGTGACCGCGCTCTTGATCTTCTTCTCGGTGACCTTGGGCTCGTCGAGGAGGTTGATCAGGCCCTTGGGGGACGACGCGGACTTCGACATCTTGATCGTCGGGTCCTGGAGGTCGTAGATCTTCGCGACCTCCTTGACGATGTGCGCGGCGGGGAGGGTGAAGGTCTGGCCGAAGCGCTGGTTGAAGCGCTCGGCCAGGTCGCGGGTCAGCTCGATGTGCTGGCGCTGGTCCTCACCGACGGGGACGGCGTTCGCCTGGTAGAGCAGGATGTCGGCGACCTGGAGGATCGGGTACGTGAACAGGCCGACGGTGGCGTTGTTCGCCCCCTGCTTGGCGGACTTGTCCTTGAACTGGGTCATCCGGCTGGCCTCGCCGAAGCCGGTGATGCAGTTCATGACCCAGCCGAGCTGGGCGTGCTCGGGCACGTGGCTCTGGATGAAGAGCGTGCAGCGCTCCGGGTCCAGGCCGGCGGCGAGCAGCTGCGCGGCGGAGAGGCGGGTGTTCGCGCGGAGGTCCTTCGGATCCTGCGGCATGGTGATCGCGTGCAGGTCGACGACCATGTAGAACGCGTCGTGCGTCTCCTGGAGGGCGACGTACTGCCGGATGGCTCCGAGGTAGTTCCCGAGGTGGAACGAACCGGAGGTGGGCTGGATGCCGGAGAGCGCGCGAGGACGATCAGAAGCCATGGCCTCATTCTCTCAGGTGCGGGGGCGGGCTCGGGCCCGCCGCTGGCCGGATCCTTCCGGGTCGCGGCGGGCCGTTCCGTGCCGGGCCGCGGTACCGGGCGGTAGCCCGCCGTCCGGATCCCACCCCGGCCAAGCGACCGCTTTCCCCCACAACCCTCGCCGCTGCGCGGGGCCCCACGGCTCCGACCCCGCCCTCGCCGCTGCGCGGGGCTTCGCGGGGCGCTGCCCCCACCCGCGCCACAAACGCCGGCGGGGCTGACTGGTGCGGCCCCGGCTTCGCCCCGGACAGCGCTGCCGCTGCGCGGGGCTTCGCGGGGCGCTGCCCCCACCCGCGCCTCAAACGCCGGCGGGGCTGAGTGGGGCGGCCCAGGCTTCGTCCCGGACCGCGCTGCCGCTGCGCGAAGCCGTGGGCTCCACCCGGCCGACACCGCTACGCGGGGCTTCACGGGGGCGCTGCCCCCACCCGCGCCTCAAACGCCGGCGGGGCTGGGTGGTGCGGCCCGGCTTCGTCCCGGACCGCGGTGCCGCTGCGCGAAGCGGCTCCGCCCGGCCGACACCGCTACGCGGGGCTTCACGGGGGCGCTGCCCCCACCCGCGCCTCAAACACCGGCGGGCAACCCGGCCGCATGCGGTGGACGGCGTCGGGCATATCCAGCCCCGCCGGCGATTGAGGCGCGGGGTCCGGGGCGGAGCCCCGGTTTTGGAGCCGCGCCGGCGAGGGCGGGCGCGGGGCTCGGCTCCGCAGGGGTCAGGTCAGGGGGAGGCCCGGGGCCGGATAGGCCGACATCAGGGCCCCGACCTCGCCCCGGATCGCCAGGAGCGCGGCCTCGTCCGACTTGGCCGCCGCCTCCACCGCCCGCGCGATCCACTCCGCGACCTGCCCCATGTGCCCCGCACCCAGACCCCGCGACGTCAGCGACGGCGTGCCGATCCGGATCCCCGACGGGTCGAACGGCTTGCGCGGGTCGAACGGGACCGTGTTGTAGTTCACCACGATCCCCGCGCGGTCCAGCGCCTTGGCCGCCACCTTGCCCGGCACGTCCCGCGAGGTGAGGTCCATCAGGATCAGGTGGTTGTCCGTACCGCCCGACACCAGGTCGAAGCCCCGCGCCAGCAGCGCCTCGGCCAGGGCCTTGGCATTGGCCACCACGGCGTGCGCGTACGCGGTGAACGCAGGCTGCGCCGCCTCGTGCAGCGCCACCGCGATACCGGCCGTCGTCTGGTTGTGCGGCCCGCCCTGCAGCCCCGGGAACACCGCCTTGTCGATGGCCTTCGCGTGCTCCTCGCGGCACATCAGCATCGCCCCGCGCGGCCCCCGCAGCGTCTTGTGCGTGGTCGTCGAGATCACGTCCACGTGCCCCGCCGGGGACGGGTGCGCCCCGCCCGCGATCAGGCCCGCGATGTGGGCCACGTCCGCGACCAGGACCGCGCCCGCCTCCTCGGCGATCGACGCGAACGCCGCGAAGTCGATCGTGCGCGGCAGGGCCGTACCCCCGCAGAAGATGATCTTCGGGCGCTCCGCCAGCGCGAGCTCCCGCACCGCGTCGTAGTCGATCAGCCCGGTGTCCGGCCGGACCCCGTACTGCACGCCCCGGAACCACGAGCCCGTCGCCGAGACGCCCCAGCCGTGCGTGAGGTGCCCGCCCATCGGCAGCGCCATCCCCATCACCGTGTCGCCCGGCTCGGCGAAGGCCAGGTAGACGGCCAGGTTCGCGGGCGAGCCGGAGTACGGCTGGACGTTGGCGTGGTCCACCCCGAACAGGCCCTTCGCCCGCTCGACGGCCAGCGCCTCGACCCGGTCGATGTTCTGCTGGCCCTCGTAGTAGCGGCGGCCCGGGTAGCCCTCGCTGTACTTGTTCTGCAGCACCGTGCCGGAGGCCTCGAGGACTGCGGCGGACACGTAGTTCTCACTGGGGATCAGGCGCAGGGTCTCGGCCTGCAGGGTTTCCTCCGCCGCGACGAACGACGCCAGCTCGGGGTCGGTCGCGAAAAGGGCGGGATGGCGGCTCGCGGACATGGCGGGCTCCTCCGGGGTCGATGTGATCGGTACCCCGCGAGGCCCAGGCGAGCGGCCCTGTCTGCGGTCGAGCGCGCACGACTCCCCCGGAGTTCGTTCTCCGTACGCCAGTCGCCGTGCGTACCGCCCACCTTAGCGGGCGCGCCACGGGAAAGGTTTCTCCAGCCCTTCGGCGAGCGAGGATGGAGGGTGACGCCACCCTCGTCACAGGCCTGACGGACGATCGGAGACCCCGTGTCGACAACTGCTGATGCCATCCGCTCCGCCGACGCGCACAGCGCGCACAACTACCACCCGCTGCCCGTCGTCGTCGCGTCCGCGGACGGCGCGTGGATGACCGACGTGGAGGGCCGCCGGTACCTGGACATGCTCGCCGGCTACTCGGCGCTGAACTTCGGGCACGGCAACCGCCGCCTGCTCGACGCCGCCCGCGCCCAGCTGGACCGGGTCACGCTCACCTCGCGCGCCTTCTTCCACGACCGCTTCGCCGACTTCTGTACCGAACTCGCCTCGCTGTGCGGCAAGGAGATGGTCCTGCCCATGAACACGGGCGCGGAGGCGGTGGAAACGGCCGTGAAGACCGCCCGCAAGTGGGGGTACGAGGTCAAGGGCGTGCCGGACGGCCACGCGAAGATCGTGGTCGCCGCCGACAACTTCCACGGCCGGACGACGACGATCGTCTCCTTCTCCACGGACCACGAGGCGCGCGACCACTTCGGCCCCTACACGCCGGGCTTCGAGATCGTCCCGTACGGCGACCTCACCGCGCTGGCCCACGCCATCACCGAGAACACGGTCGCCGTGCTGCTGGAGCCGGTCCAGGGCGAGGCGGGGGTGCTCGTGCCGCCCGCCGGGTACCTGCCCGGCGTACGGCAGCTCACGCGCGAGCGGAACGTCCTGTTCATGGCGGACGAGATCCAGTCGGGGCTGGGCCGCACCGGTCGGACCTTCGCGTGCGACCACGAGGAGGTCGTCCCCGACGTGTACATCCTCGGCAAGGCGCTCGGCGGCGGGGTGGTGCCCGTCTCGGCCGTGGTCGCGGACCGGGACGTGCTCGGCGTGTTCCGGCCGGGCGAGCACGGGTCCACCTTCGGCGGGAACCCGCTGGCCTGCGCCGTCGGCCTGGAGGTCGTCGCGATGCTGAAGACCGGCGAGTACCAGCAGCGCGCCACCGAGCTCGGCGACCACCTGCACCGGGAGCTGAACCTGCTGGTCGGCGGGGGCGCGGTGACCGCCGTACGGGGGCGGGGGCTGTGGGCGGGCGTGGACATCGAGCCGTCGCACGGGACCGGACGGCAGATCTCCGAGAAGCTGATGGAGCGGGGCGTCCTGGTGAAGGACACCCACGGGTCGACCATCCGCATCGCCCCGCCGCTGGTGATCAGCAAGGAGGACCTGGACTGGGGGCTCGAACAGCTCCGGTCGGTGCTGTCGGCCTAGCGGACCCTGCCACGCGCCCCGCGCCCGAGCGCCGAGCGCCTAGAGGATGACGTGGGGCAGGAAGCGGGCGTACTCGTCCGTGACCGGCCCCGCCGATTCCCGGATGCCGAGCCCCGCCGCCTCGTCCTCGACGACCCACGCGCCGAGCACCACCCGGTTGCCGTCGAAGTCGGGCAGCGGGGCCAGGCCCTGGAAGCAGTACCGCTCGTCCTCGCGCGCCTCGAACGGCGCGCCGCCGGCTTCGTGGAGGGTGACTCCGGCGCCCTCGCGGCCGAGCAGCGGCTTGGCGACGTAGCCGCCCTCCCCGGCGAGCTCGCGCGGGCCGTCGAGGTAGGCGGGCAGCAGGTTCGGGTGCTCCGGGAAGAGCTCCCACAGGATCGCCAGCAGCGCCTTGTTGGACAGCAGCATCTTCCACAGCGGCTCGATCCAGCAGGTGGTGCCGGAGCCGCCGCCGTGGTCGTAGGTGCCGAGGACCTGGGGGCCGAACTGGTCCGTGGCCAGCCACTCCCAGGGGTAGAGCTTGAAGCAGCTGCGGATGAAGCGGAGCTTCTCGTCCACGAACCGGCCGGACAGGCTGTCCCAGCCGATCTGCTCGACGGACAGCGCCTGGGTGTCCAGGCCCGCCTGCTCGGCGGTCTCCTGGAGGTAGGCGACCGTCATCAGGTCCTCGCCGAGCTCGTCGGTCTCGGAGTGCGCGAAGTGCAGCGGGCCGGGCGGCAGCAGCTCGGCCTGGCGGCGCCAGGCGTCGACCAGGCGCTCGTGGAGGGAGTTCCACTGATCGGCGCCGGGGAAGCGCTCCTCCATCCAGAACCACTGCGGACTGGCCGCCTCCACCAGGGAGGTCGGGGTGTCGGCGTTGTACTCCAGCATCTTGGCGGGGCTGCCGGAGCCGTCGTAGCGCAGGTCGAAACGGCCGTAGAGCGACGGCTGTTCGGCGCGGCGGCGCCAGGACTCGGCGATCAGCGCGGCCAGCTTGGGGTCGGTGATGCCGAGGTCCGCGAAGCGGTCGTGCTCGACGATGTGCGCGGCGGCGGCCAGGCACATGGCGTGCAGCTCCTCGACCACGTTCTCCAGCGCCTCGACCTCGGGGAGCGTGAAGGAGTAGTACGCGCTCTCGTCCCAGTAGGGGCGCAGGGAGTCGTCGGGGTAGCGGGTGAGGGGATAGATCAGCCCCTGTTCCTCGACGGTCTTCTGCCAGTCGGGGCGGGGCTCGATGGTGTGCCGCTGCATGGGTTCCGGTTTCCTCAGCCGCCGCTGGAGCCGGAGCTGGAGTGGCCCCCGATGCCGCCGCGGGTGACGGCGGACTTGTCGAAGCTGCCGCCGGTGACCTTGCCGTTCTTGACGCTGCCCCCGTAGTAGTACGAGCCGGTCCCGCCGCTCTTGCAGTCCTTGTTGTTCAGGTGGTCCAGCGAGGAGCGGGACGCACAGCGCTTGTCCGGCTCGTTGCTGCTGCCGCAGGCCACGAGCGTGGCGGCGAGCAGGCCCATTCCGCCGAGCGCGACGGCGCCCGAGCGCATACGGCGCTTGTTGGTGCTGCTGGTGTCCATACCTGCTGCTCCCCCTATGTCCTGGCGTGCTCCCGACAGACTAGAGCGGAGCCCCCGGCCGATGGAATCCGGCCGTCCTCAGATCCGTGACCTAGAGTCAGTTCGTGCTCATTGGGATGATTTGCGCACTCGGTGCGGCGGTCTGTTTCGGTACGGCGTCGGTTCTCCAGGCGGTCGCGGCGCGGGCGGCGGAGCCGGGGACGGGGTCCGGAGTGGACCCGGCGCTGCTGCTGCGCGCGGTCCGGCAGTGGCGGTATATCGCCGGTCTGGGCCTGGACGCGGTGGGCTTCGTCCTCCAGATCATCGCGCTGCGCCACATCCCCATCTACGCGGTCGGCGCCGCTCTGGCCGCGAGCCTCGCGGTGACGGCGGTGGTCGCGGCCCGGCTGCTGAAGGTCCGCCTGTCGCGGACGGAGTGGGGCGCGGTGGCGGTGGTGTGCGCGGGGCTGCTGATGCTGGGCCTGGCTTCCGGGGCCGAGGGCACGGGGACCGGCTCGCTCGCCCTGAAGCTGGGGCTGCTGGTGGTGGCGGGGCTGATCCTGCTGGTCGGCGTGGTGGCGGGCCGGCTCCCCGACGGGCCGCGGGCCCTGGTCCTCGGCCTGGCGTCGGGCACGGGCTTCGGCGTCGTCGAGGTGGCCGTCCGCCTCATCGACTCGGTCCGGGACCTGGGCAACCCCGCCCTGTACGCCCTCCTGCTGGGCGGCGGCGCGGGCTTCCTCCTGCTCACCTCGGCGCTGGCCCGCGGCTCGGTGACCGCGGCGACGGCCGGCCTGGTCCTGGGCGAGACGATCGGCCCGGCGGTGATCGGCGTCGTGTGGCTCGGCGACCGCACCCGCGAAGGCCTGACCTGGCTGGCCGTCCTCGGCTTCACGGTGGCCGTGGCCGGAGCCCTGGCCCTGGCCCGCTTCGGGGAGCCCCCGGAGCCGGCGGCCGCCCCCGTACGGTGATCCCCGGCGACCCCGGCCCGACCGGCACGGGCACCGGCAGGGGGCTGGCAGGCGCGGCGAGCCCGGCCCGACCGGCAAGGGCACCGGCAGGGCGCTCCTACGGCAGCGCCGCCGACAGGGCCGCCAGGGTCGGGGTCCAGGCGCTGTCCGGTGGGGTGCCGTAGCCGACGACCAGGGCCTCGCGGGGCGGCAGGGACGCCTCGGGGTGGCGGAAGGCGGACAGTCCCTCCAGGGAGAGGTCCTGCCAGGCCGCCGACTGGAGGACCGAGCGCTCCGTCCCCGCCGGGAGGTCCAGCACCGCGTGCAGGCCCGCCGCGATCCCCGAGACGCCGGCCCGGTCGCCGACGGCCAGGACGAGCTCGTCGCGGCGGCGGCGGTAGCGCAGGCGCATGCCGCGTACGTGGCGGTCGTAGGCCCCCGACGTGATGAACTCCGCCAGCGTGAGCTGGTCCAGGGCGCTGGAGGCCCGGTCGCCCATCCCCTGGGCGGCCATGACCTCGTCCAGCAGCCCCGGGGGGACCACCATCCAGCCCATCCGCAGCCCCGGCGCCAGCGATTTGCTGGCCGTGCCGAGGTACACCACCCGGTCCGGGTCCAGTCCTTGCAGGGCGCCCACCGGCTGGCGGTCGTAGCGGAACTCCCCGTCGTAGTCGTCCTCCAGGATCAGCCCGCCGGTGGTCCGGGCCCAGTCCACCGCCGCCGCCCGGCGGGCCGGGGTCAGGGCCGCCCCCGTCGGGAACTGGTGCGCCGGGGTCAGCAGGACGGCGCCGGCCCCGGCGGTCAGCTCCTGCGTGCGCGCCCCGTCCCCGTCCACCCCCAGCGGCCGGGTCCGCAGGCCCGCTCGCGTGAGCAGGTTCCGGTGGATGTCGAGGCCGTACCCCTCCACCGCCATCTCCCGCACCCGCCGCGCCCGCAGCACCCGGGCCAGCAGGGTCAGCCCCTGCGCGAAGCCGGCGCAGAGCACGATCCGCTCCGGGTCCGTGTACACCCCGCGCGCCCGCGCCAGGTACCCGGTCAGCGCCTCCCGCAGCTCGGGGCGGCCGCGGCCGTCGAGCCCGTAGCCGAAGGCCTCGTTCGGCGCACCGGCCAGCGCCCGCCGCGCCGCCGCCAGCCAGGCCGACCGCGGGAAGCCGCCCAGGTCCGGGGAGCCGGGCAGCAGGCTGTACGTGAGCCCGCGGCGCGCGGCACGGCGTACGGGGACGGGAGCGGCGGGCCGGCGCGGCCTCGCCCGCTCCGCGACCCGGGTGCCGGAGCCCTGGCGGGCCGTCAGCCAGCCCTCGGCGACGAGCTCGGCATAGGCCTCCGCGACCGTGTTCCGGGCGATCCCCAGATCGGCGGCGAGCGAGCGGGAGGACGGCAGCCGGGTCCCGGCCGCCAGCCGCCCGCTGCGGGCGGCCTCGCGCAGCGCCTCGGTGAGCCCGGCCCGCAGGCCGCGGCCGGCGGAGAGGTCGAGGTGCAGGTCGGCACCGAAAGTGGCCCACGATTCCGTCATGGATATGGACCATAGCGGCGGGCCGCCTGGCTCCTAGGGTGGATCGCATGACGAACGCAGAGAACGCACCGAGCACGCAGACCGCACCCGAGCACACCCCCCGCATGCACATGGCGAAGCTCGCCCCCGAGGTCTACAAGGCGGTGCTGGGCCTGGAGATCGCCTCCAAGAAGGGCCTGGACCCGGCTCTCGTCGAGCTCGTCAAGATCAGGGCCTCGCAGCTCAACCACTGTGCGTTCTGCCTGGACATGCACACCAAGGACGCCGTCGCGGCCGGTGAGAGCGTGGAGCGGATCGTGCAGCTCGGCGCCTGGGAGGAGTCGCGGCACTTCTACACCGAGAAGGAGCTCGCCGCGATCGAGCTCACCGAGGCGGTGACGGTCCTGACCGACGGGTTCGTGCCGGACGAGGTGTACGAGAAGGCCGCGAAGCACTTCGAGGAGCGCGAGCTGGCCCAGCTGATCGCCGTCATCGCGACGATCAACGTCTGGAACCGGATCGGCGTCACGACGCGGATGGTGCCGGGGCACTACACCCCGGGCATGTACAAGAGCTGACCGGCTGACCGGCTGACCGGCTGACCGGCCCCGGTCAGTCCACCCGGAAGGACTCGACGACCGCCGTGAGATGTGCGCGCACGAGCGGGACGTCCGTGTTGGGGCCGTAGACCAGGAGCACCCACCGGGTGTCGTCGGCGGCGACGACGAGCCGCACGACGGCGTGGGCGGGGGGCTCGGCCGAGGCGGGATCGTCGAGTTCGTAGACCTGCTCGCAGCCGTCGCCGCCCACGGGCTCCCTGGAGACCTCCCGGTAGCCCGGGTACTTGCTCAGCTCCCCGGTGGACTCGCGCAGGACCTCGCAGGCCGACAAGGCGTCCTGGGTGGCCCGGACGATCTGCAGCCCGGCGCTCTGGTCGCCCCCGGCGGGCCGGTAGACGGTCCCGTATCCGCTCTCGCCGGGGCTGACCTGCCAGCCCGCCGGAATGCCCACCGAGAAGCCGGCCACGGTGTCGCGCACCCGCGTGGACTCGGCCCGCGGCGCGGGGCCCGAGGAGTCCGGCCCGCCCCGGTGGCCCAGGTACAGCCACCCGGCCACGGCGGCGGCGCCGAGGACGGCCACACCGAGCGTCACGCCGAGCAGCGCCGGGGCCCGCCGACGCCGGGTGCCCTGCGGGCTCGCGTACGGGTGCGGGGCACCCGGCGGGTAGGCGTACGGATTCCGGGGCGGGACCGCCGCCGAACCCCGTGCCGCGGCCCCGCCCCCGGCCGGAGCCGACTCCGGGGCCGCGGGCCCACCCGGCCCCCCAGCCGGCCCGGCACCCGGAGCCGAAGGCCCACCCGTCGTCGTGCCCGAGGCCGAAGCCCCACCCGGTTCGGCGCCCGGAGCCGGAGCCCCACCCGGTTCCGCGCCGCGCCCCGGGGGCGCCGTCGCGGTCTCCGCCGGAGCCTGGCCCGCGGCCGACGGCACACCCGAAGCCGAAGCCCCGCCCGGGCCCGCACCCGAAGCCGAAACCCCGCCCACATCCGCACCTGGAGCCGAAGCCCCGCCGGGGCCCGCATGCGGAGCCCCGCCCTGATCCGCACCTGGAACCGCAGCCCCACCCGGGCCCGCACCCGAAACCCCGCCCGGGCCCGCACCCGAAGCCCCGCCCTGGGCCGGAGGCCCGCCCGGGATTTGTTCCCAGCGTTGCGACCGCGGGTTCCAGCGGACCCCGCCCCCGCCCCCACCCTCCCCCGTCGGCACCGTCAGCCGCCCAGTGAGGTCAGCAGGGCGGCCAGGGCAGTGGCCGCGCTCACGGAGTCCACCAGCGGGGCCCACCGCTCCAGCGCCCCGCGCAGCCGGGCCGGCAGGCCCGCACGCACCTCACCGGCCGCCTCCAACTCACCGGCGACCTCGTCCAGTTCACCGTCCAGCGCCGCCCGGTCGGGGCTGCGGGGCAGCCGGACGAGGGCCGCGCGGAGCTCCCGTACGGCCTCCAGCAGTTCCTCGGCACCGGGCTGCGCGCCCTCCCCCGTACCACCACCGCCGTGATGGACGGTGTTGGTGTGGTGGGAGCCGCCGATGCTGAAACTGCTGCCGTGGATCTCGCCGATCCGTACCGCGGACTGCTCCGCGCCGCTACCACCGCTCGTCGCCACCGGTTCTCCCCTTCTTCTCCCTGCCCGCCGCGCCCCTGCCCCGGCCCGTATCCGGGTCCCGCGGGCCGGTGACGCTGTTGTGGCTCACTCCGCCGACGCCGAAGGCGCTGTTGGTCACTGATTGGATGAAGACCGCCCCCTCCGCCACGTTGACGGCCCGCTCCGCGAACTCCCTGGTGTGCCAGCCCGCCTCGTGCAGGGCCATGGCCACCCCGCCGACGATCCGCTCCTGCACCGTCTTCAGGTACCGGTCCAGGTCCATCAGCTGGAACAGCGAGGCATCGGGCTGCGAGGCGAGCTCGCGCACGGAGACGGCCGGTCCGGCCGGAATCGCCACGCCGTGCCCCGCGGTGGCCATCCGCCACGGGATGCGGACCGCGCGCAGCAGGGCGAGCAGCGCCGGGCCGAGGGCGCCCGCGCCGTTCACGACCGCCCAGACCACCTTGGCGAAGGCGGTGTTGCGCTGCTGGCGCTGGACGGTGTCGTCCGCCCGCCGGAAGTCGGGCCGGACGGGCAGCAGCACGTGCGGCGCCACTTCCAGCATCAGCATGCCGCCCTGCGTGTGCACGCGGATGAAGACGGTGACGACGAGGTTCTCGTCCCAGCCGCCGATCCGCACGCGCAGGAAGTGCCGGCGGCGCTCGCCGCCCTCCTCGATGGCGGACGCGCGGTGCTCGGCGAACGCCTCCTCCGACAGGTCGAGGGAGTCGACGTCGGGCAGTCCCTCGGCGGGCAGGAACACGCACTCGTCGATGACGAGTTCGCGCAGCCGGTCCAGTACGGAGGCCTCCGCCTCCGGCGACCCGTGCGGCGACGGGACGCGCAGGGCCTCCAGCCGTGGCCGGATCCGGTCCACGATCTGCGCGTTGTCCAGCTCCTCCGCCTGGCCGTCGCCGCGCGGGCGCAGTTCGACGGACAGCTGCCACGGCCGGTGCGCCCGGCCCGCGCCGCAGAACGGGTTGCCCACGTCGTACAGGACCAGCGGCCCGTGCTGGATCCGCTGGATCCGCGCGCGGGCCCGCCCGAAGCGCCGGCCCGTCACCACCAGGTCGCCCGCCCCGGCGGCGTAGCCCTCGCGGTCCAGCGAGCGGTGCAGGAGCCGGGCCAGGTGGCCCCGCTGGAGCCCGGCGACGGTCGTGAGCAGGAGGAAGACGAGCACGGCGACCCACGAGTAGGCCTCCCCGTAGAACCGCCCCATCCGCGGCCACTCCAGGAAGATGCCGAACGGGTTCTTCGCGATCACCTCGCCGACGAACGAGAAGAACCAGTCCGTGTCCCCGAAGCGCAGCGGCTGCACGCGGTCGTCGGCGAATCCGGCGGCCACCCCCCACAGGACGTTGCCGAGCATCCAGACGGCGTAGCCGCGCAGGACGTACTCGACGATCCGGCTGCCGCGGCCGGTCCGGTCGCGGCGGCGCCTGATCAGGCCCGCGGCGCCGAGCAGGAGCGCCGGGACGATCAGGAAGACGATGAAGGTCTGGAGCAGCAGCAGTCCGAGGGCCCAGACCGCCGCCACCGCCGCCGCCCAGGCGATCTCGACGTGCCGGGCGCGCAGGGCGTGGGCGAGCACGCGGGCCGCGTCGAACCCGTAGGAGGGCGCGACGAAGCGCTCCTCGTGGACGTACAGCTCGTCGATCACCCGGTCGCGGTACGCGGTGTCGAGGTAGACGCCCGCACACAGGAGCCGTCCGGCTTCCGTCTGCGACGGGTGGACGGGCGCTCTGCCGTCCGGATTGCTGCCACTCACCGAGTCCCCCCTCAGGTGTGGGAGGAAACCGTACGGGTCCGGGCGGCTTCGGTACAGGGCGGATCACGCCAAAAGGCCCCGGCGCGCTGGGCGCCGGGGCCTTTCGAAGGGGTGGAGCAGCGATCAGATGAGGCCGAGCTCGCGGACCGCGTCGCGCTCCTCGACGAGCTCCTGCACGGAGGCGTCGATGCGGGCGCGGGAGAACTCGTTGATGTCCAGGCCCTGGACGATCTCGTACTTGCCGTCCTTGGTGGTGACGGGGAAGGAGGAGATGATGCCCTCCGGGACGCCGTAGGAGCCGTCCGACGGGATGCCCATGGAGGTCCAGTCGCCCGCCGCGGTGCCGGTGACCCAGGTGTGCACGTGGTCGATGGCGGCGTTGGCGGCCGAGGCGGCCGAGGACGCGCCACGGGCCTCGATGATCGCGGCGCCGCGCTTGGCGACGGTCGGGATGAAGGTGTCGGCGAGCCACGCCTCGTCGCTGACGACCTCGGCGGCGTTCTTGCCGGCGATCTCCGCGTGGAAGATGTCCGGGTACTGGGTCGCCGAGTGGTTGCCCCAGATGGTGAGGCGCTTGATGTCGGAGACGGCGGCGCCGGTCTTGGCGGCCAGCTGCGAGATCGCGCGGTTGTGGTCCAGGCGGGTCATCGCGGTGAAGCGCTCGGCCGGTACGTCCGGGGCGGCGGCCTGCGCGATGAGCGCGTTGGTGTTGGCCGGGTTGCCCACGACCAGGACCTTGATGTCGTCCGCGGCGTGGTCGTTGATGGCCTTGCCCTGCGGCTTGAAGATGCCGCCGTTGGCGGAGAGCAGGTCGCCGCGCTCCATGCCCTTGGTGCGCGGGCGGGCGCCGACGAGCAGCGCGACGTTGGCACCCTCGAAGCCCTGGTTCGGGTCGTCGAAGATGTCGATGCCCTGGAGCAGCGGGAAGGCGCAGTCGTCGAGCTCCATGGCGGTGCCCTCAGCGGCCTTCATGCCCTGGGGGATCTCCAGAAGGCGGAGCTTGACCGGCACGTCCGCGCCGAGCAGGTGGCCGGAGGCGATGCGGAAGAGCAGCGCGTAGCCGATCTGGCCGGCGGCGCCGGTGACGGTGACATTCACGGGAGTGCGGGTCATGGCCTTCTCCGTTAGACAGCTGGCGGTGGGGCGTCCCCGCCCCATGTGCTGGAGGACGCCGCTTCCCAGTAAATCTTGACGTGAAGAGACATCCGCGGTCAGGCTATCGGACCCTGGCGCCGCCGGAGGCCCGGGGGCCCATTCGGCTCCGGCAGCGCCGTGCGGCGCGGTCAGCGGACGGTGAAGCGGACCGCCGTCTCCAGGAACGGGATGTTCAGCAGCGGCTTGGGCTCGATCACCAGCGCGAGCAGGGTGATCGCCACGCCCAGCAGCCCGTACGTGACCATGTCCGTGAAGCGGGAGCGCACCGCGAGCATGCCCACCGAGGGCAGGACCCGCCGCAGCACCGAGGCCGCGATGAGGGCCACGCCGATCACCAGGCAGCCGATTCGCGGATGCCCCATCGCGGTGGCGAGCAGCCCGGCCGCGGTGGCGGTGAGCACGCTGAGCATCGGCCACTGGCGGGCGGGCGTGGACACGGCCCCGGGCACGGCGCGGCCGCTGCCCTCGGGACGGGCGGTGTCCCGGGTGACGGAGGGGAAGCGCCGGGACCGGGCGGCGTCGGCGGCGGGCGCCGGGCGCTCCTCTCCCCGCTCAGCCCGCACTGGTGCTCCGTTCCGCGGCCTCGACGACATTGACCAGCAGCTGTGCCCGGGTCATCGGGCCGACGCCGCCCGGGTTCGGGGAGATCCAGCCCGCCACGGCCGCGACTCCGGGGTGGACGTCGCCGACGATCTTCCCGTTCTCGTCGCGGCTGACGCCCACGTCGAGCACGGCCGCGCCCGGCTTCACGTCCTCCGGCTTGACCAGGTGCGGGACACCGGCCGCGGCGACGATGATGTCCGCCTGGCGCAGCAGCCCGGAGAGGTCGCGCGTACCGGTGTGGCAGAGCGTCACGGTGGCGTTCTCGGACTTGCGGGTCAGCAGGAGGCCGATCGAGCGGCCGACGGTGATGCCCCGGCCGAGGACGACGACGTGCGCGCCGTTGATGTCGACGCCGTGGTGGCGCAGGAGTTCGACGATGCCGTACGGGGTGCAGGGCAGCGGGCCGGGCTCGTTCAGCACCAGCCGGCCGAGCGACATGGGGTGCAGGCCGTCGGCGTCCTTCAGCGGGTCCATCAGCTCCAGGACCCGGTTGGTGTCGATGCCCTTGGGAAGGGGGAGCTGGACGATGTAACCGGTGCATTCCGGATTGGCGTTGAGCTCCCGTACGACCGCCTCGATGTCCTCCTGGGAGGCCGTCGCGGGAAGTTCGCGCTGGAGGGAGGCGATGCCCACCTCCGCGCAGTCCTTGTGCTTGCCGTTGACGTACCAGCGGCTGCCCGGGTCGTCACCGACCAGCAGGGTGCCGAGGCCGGGGGTGGTGCCCCGTGCCTTCAGGGCCGCCACACGGGCGGTCAGTTCGGACTTGATCGCGGCTGCGGTGGCCTTGCCATCGAGAATCTGGGCGGTCATGCGTCCATCCTCCCGGATGGAGTGCCCCCGGTTCCAGTCAAGGCGCTCGCGGGCCCGCGGGGTTCGCCGGGTTCATTGCACTTGCACAACAAGTCACCGGCCCCGGAGCGCCCGGCTGGACAAGTCCGGCCCGGTCGGACGACGATGACCGGAAAAGAGTGCCGCGGGCAGTGCCGGGGGGCGGACCGTAGAACACAGCTTTCCTCCGCGCGTGCCGTGCGTCCCCGCACTTCCACGGAGGAACACCCCAGATGAGCTTCGGCGACCCGAACAACCCGTACGGCCAGCAGCCCCAGGCCCCGCAGGGCCAGCCCGGCTACGGCTACCCGCAGCAGGCGCCCCAGGGCGTCCCGCCGCAGGGCGGCTACGCCTACCCGCAGCAGCAGGCCCCCCAGGGCTACCCGGCCTACCCCGGTGGCCCGGGCGGCGGCTACCCGGGTGCGCCCGCGCAGATGCCGGGTCTGGTGAAGACCGCGCGCGTCCTGCTCTTCGTCGTGGGCGGCCTGCAGCTCATCGTCGGCCTCGTCGCGCTGCTCGGCGGCGCCGCGCTGTCCACCACGGACAGCGGCGCGGCCGGTGACGTGGTCGGCGGCGTCGTGATCGCCCTCGGTCTCTTCGTCCTCGCCCTCGGCGTGCTGGCGATCGTCCTCGGCGCCAAGTTCGCCAAGGGCGGCAACGGCGTGCGCATCACGACGATCGTCTACGCCGCGCTGTCCATCCTGGGCGGCCTCGCCAACTTCACCAACACCGCCTCCGAGGGCGGCGGCCCGGCGGCCGGCGTCATCAGCCTGGCCATCGGCGGCCTGATCCTCGCCGCGATGGTCACCGCGCCCGGTGCCGCCTGGTTCAAGCGCCCGCGCTTCTGATCCTCGTACGCCGCAGTACGGCGAAGGCCGCGACCCGCGCAGTGCGGGTCGCGGCCTTCGCCGTTCTCACGGGTCCGTGCGGATCAGTGGAAGAAGTGCCGGGTGCCGGTGAAGTACATCGTCACGCCGGCCTTCTTCGCGGCCTCGACGACCAGCTCGTCGCGGACCGAACCGCCCGGCTGGACCACGGCCTTGATGCCGGCGGCCGTGAGGATCTCCAGCCCGTCCGGGAAGGGGAAGAAGGCGTCGGAGGCGGCGTACGAGCCCTGCGCGCGCTCGGCGCCGGCCCGCTCGACGGCGAGCTTCGCCGAGTCGACCCGGTTGACCTGGCCCATGCCGACACCGACCGAGGCGCCGTCCTTGGCCAGCAGGATGGCGTTGGACTTGACGGCCCGGCAGGCCTTCCACGCGAAGGCGAGCTCGGCGAGCTCCGCGGCGGAGAGGGCGTCGCCGGTGGCGAGGGTCCAGTTCGCCGGGTCGTCGCCCTCCGCCTGGAAGAGGTCCGACTGCTGGAGCAGTGCGCCGCCGGAGATCGGCTTGAGGTCGCCCGGCTGGTGCGGGGTGCCCGCCACCTTCAGGACCCGGATGTTCTTCTTCTTGGCGAGGATCTCGACGGCGCCGTCCTCGTAGCCGGGGGCCGCGATGACCTCGGTGAAGATCTCGGCGACCTGCTCGGCGAGGGCGACGGTCACCGGGCGGTTCACGGCGATGACACCGCCGAACGCCGACAGCGGGTCGCAGGCGTGCGCCTTGCGGTGGGCCGCGGCGACGTCCGTGTCCACGGCGATGCCGCACGGGTTGGCGTGCTTGATGATCGCGACGCAGGGCTCTTCGTGGTCGTAGGCGGCCCGGCGGGCGGCCTCGGTGTCCACGTAGTTGTTGAAGGACATCTCCTTGCCGTGCAGCTGCTCGGCGTTGGCGAGCCCGCCCGGCTGGCCGTCCGTGTAGAGCGCGGCGGCCTGGTGCGGGTTCTCGCCGTAGCGCAGGGTCGACTTGCGCTCCCAGGCGCCGGCCAGGAACTCGGGCAGCACGGCCTCCGGCTCCGGCGCGTACGCGTTCGTGAACCAGGACGCCACGGCCACGTCGTAGGCGGCGGTGTGCTGGAAGGCCTCGGCGGCCAGCCGCTTGCGGGCGGTGAGGTCGAAGCCGCCGCCCTGGGCGGCGGCGATCACGTCGGCGTAGCGGGCCGGGCTGGTGACGACGGCGACCGACGGGTGGTTCTTGGCGGCGGCGCGGACCATCGACGGGCCGCCGATGTCGATCTGCTCGACGCACTCGTCCGGGGTGGCACCCGACTGGACGGTGGCCAGGAAGGGGTAGAGGTTGACGATCACCAGGTCGAAGGGCTCCACGCCCAGCTCGGCGAGCTGGTTGCGGTGGTCCTCCAGGCGCAGGTCGGCGAGGATGCCGGCGTGCACGCGCGGGTGCAGCGTCTTGACGCGGCCGTCGAGGCACTCGGGGAAGCCGGTGAGCTCCTCGACCTTGGTGACGGGCACCCCGGCCGCGGCGATCTTCGAGGCGGTGGAGCCGGTGGAGACGAGCGCGACGCCCGCCTCGTGCAGTCCGCGGGCCAGCTCCTCCAGTCCCGTCTTGTCGTAGACACTGACGAGCGCACGCCGGATCGGCCGCTGGGTGGTGGTCGGGTCGTTGCTCTCTGCGGTCTCTACGGCGGTCACTGGATTGTTACCTTTCGTCCCTCAATGCGGTAGCCGTGCCGGGCCAGGCGCCCCACGACGTCGACGAGCAGCTGGCGCTCGACTTCCTTGATGCGCTCATGGAGAGCGGCTTCGTCGTCCTCGTCCCGGATCTCGACGACACCCTGGGCGATGATCGGACCGGTGTCCACGCCGGAGTCCACGAAGTGGACCGTGCAGCCGGTGACCTTCGCGCCGTAGGCGAGCGCGTCCCGTACGCCGTGGGCGCCGGGGAAGGCGGGGAGGAGGGCGGGGTGGGTGTTGATGAACCGGCCGCCGAAGCGGTCGATGAACGCCTTGCCCACGATCTTCATGAAACCGGCGGACACGACGAGGTCCGGGGCGTGGGCCCCGGTCGCCTCCGTGAGGGCGGTGTCCCACTCCTCGCGGCTGCCGTACGCCTTGACCGGGCAGACGAAGGTGGGGATCCCGGCCTTCTCGGCCCGCTCCAGACCGGCGATGTTCTCGCGGTCGGCCCCCACGGCGACGACTTCGGCGCCGAAGCCCGCGGGTCCGCCGGGATGGGCGTCGATGGCGTCGAGCAGGGCCTGGAGGTTGGTGCCGGAACCGGAGACCAGCACGACCAGGCGGGAGGCGGCCATGGGAGGCCCTTTCTCACGGGAATGCGGTGTTCGTCTTTGTGTGGTCATACGAAACTTCGGGGTACCGATATACGGGGAACCATACGAAGCCACCGACCGCCTGCAACGATACCGGCACACCGGGCGGCCCCCGAGGGACGGGGTGACGGCCGGGCGGTAGCGTCTGGCATACAAGCCGCAAACAGGCCTCACCCACCTGGCCTCCGCCGCGACGTCGCCCTGACGTCCATGACACAGGGGAAGAAACACACCCGATGCCGGACCGCCGCCAGCCCGACTCCCCCACCGACGACAACCCCTTCGCGGCTCCCCCGGAAGGCCGGCCCGACCAGCCGTGGCAGCCGCGCCGCGGTGGCGGCGACGGCCCCGGCAACGGCGGCGACGGCCGGCAGGACCCGGAGGGCGGCGGCCGGGGCGGACCGACGCGCTGGGACCCGACGGACCCGATCCAGCGCCGCGCCCGTTACGCGCTGCTGGCCGGCATGTGGGGCTTCTTCTTCGGGATCTTCGGGATCCCGTCGGTAGGGCTGCTGCTGGGGGCGCTCGCCCTGTACTGGGGCATCAGCGCGCTCCGCGGCCGGCCGGCGAAGCCGGAATCCACGGGGGCCGGCGCCGCACAGAGCCCGTCGTCCCCGCGGGGCGGCGGCCTGGCGGCCCTGGGCGAGGCGGCCCGCCCCCAGCGCACGGCGGCGGTGAGCGGCCTGGTCACGGCCTCGCTGGCGATCCTGCTGGCCCTCAGCTCGTACGCCGTGCAGCTGGCGTACAAGGACTTCTACGTCTGCCGCGACGACGCCCTGACCAACACGGCGGAACTCCAGTGCAACTCCCTCCTCCCGGACAACGTCCTGGGCGACGTCCTGAAGGTCCGCCAGTAACATCACCCCGGGCACCCACCCCGCCGCCGCCCTCGCGGGACCGGGGTCCCACCGGCAGACCATCCCAGCCCCGCCGGCGTTGAGGCGGGGGGGGGTCCGGGGGCGGAGCCCCTGGCACCGCAGCCGCCTCCACCCTTAGCCCCGCCGACGTTTGAGGCGCGGGGGCCCGGGGGCGGAGCCCCAGGCACCACAGCCGCCTCCACCCTTAGCCCCGCCGACGTTTGAGGCGCGGGGGCCCGGGGGCGGAGCCCCAGGCACCGCAGCCGCCGGGGGCGTTCCCGCACCGCCCAACCCCACCCCGCCCCACCTGCACACCCGGCCCCGCCACCCCCAGCCCCGCCGGCGTTTGAGGCGCGGGGGTCCGGGGGCGGAGCCCCAGGCACCGCAGCCGCCGGGGGCGTTTCTGCTGCGCCGGGGGGAGGCGCGGGACTAGGCCGGGGGCTTGCGGCGGGGGAAGACCCGGGTGCCGGCCACCTCCAGCGGCGGCACGGCCGGCTTCGGCGAGAGCAGGTCCAGGCGGATGCCCGGCATGACGGCCACCTTCCGGGGCGGCCGCGCCGGGTTCGAAGCCGCGGCCTGAACCGGAGTCCGCGCCGGAGCCGGGGGCTGGGGCTGGGCCGCCGTGGGGGCCGGGAACGGGCCGGGGGACGAAGCCCGGGCCGGAGTCCGGGCCGCGGCCCCGGCTTCGGGTGGGGCCGACCCGGCGACCGAGGACGGGGCCGGCGCTCGGGCCGGGGCCTTGGGCTCGCCCGGGGCCGGCGCTCGGGCCGGGGCCTTGGGATGGAGCTGGGCTTCGGCCGAGGTGTGGGAGTCGAGGTCCGGGACCAGGCGGCCCGCCGCATCGCGGAGCGCCGCCCAGCGGAGCTCCCGTACGCCGCTGTCGTGCCAGCCGTCATCCACCGCGAAGGCCGGCCGGTTCCGCCACGCGTGCACCCCCACGGCCACCGGCACGGCCAGCGCCAGCGTCCACGCGAACGCGGCCGCCCCCGTGGCCCACCACACCGGCCCGAACTCGGCCAGCGCCCGCGACCCCATCGGCCCCGCCGAGGCCGCCGCCAGCCCGGCCATGAGCAGCCCGCACACCAGCGCGCCCAGCGCCGCCGTCAGCGCGGTCTCCCCGTACGAGACCTCCCGCGCCCGCCGCACCGCGAACCAGCCCACCGCCAGCCCGGCCACCACCGGCACCCCCGCGACCGCCCAGGTCAGCGGAGTCCCCGGCCCCTCGGGCGGCAGCGCCGCCAGCAGCGGGAACCGGGGCAGCGCGGGCGAGCCCGTGAATCCGAGCGGGGTGGCGCTCACCGCGGTGCCGAGCGAGAACCCGGGCCCGAGGGCGTAGGCCGCCCCCCAGACCATGGCGTTCGGGACCAGCGCGACCGCGAGCAGCAGCACCGCGAAGCGCCCCGACCACACGCCGGTCAGCGACAGGAAGGACCCCTGGACCTCCGCACCGTGCCAGGCGAGCGAGCCGCCGACGAGCAGCGCGCCACCGCCCAGGAGGACGAGCGCCCCACCCGCCCCGGCCCGCAGCGCGAGCGCGTAACGAGGGCGCGCGACCGCCCTCCGCACGCCCCCCGGCAGCCAGTCCGGCATCGGCCCGAGCGGCCGCCCCCGTACCGCCCACACGCCGCCCGCGGCGGCCAGCACGGCGACCAGCGGAACGTGCCAGGCCGCGCTGATCGGATCGGCCGGCATGGGCCCGCCCGCCGCGTACACGGTGGCCAGAGCCCCGACGGCCAGATAGCCGCAGAGCACCGCCGAGAAGACCGCGCCGGCCGGCAGCACCTCCTCGCCCTCCTCCTCGGAGGCGCTGCCCAGCCGGGCGGCCCTCCGCATGAGCAGCACGGGAAGCGCGACGAGAAGCAGGGGCGTCACGCCGACGGGCGCCGGCACGCCGGACAGGGTCTCGTACCGCACCAGCTCCGTCCCGTGGGCGAGCAGCCACAGTCCGGCGGCGAGGTGCAGGGCCCCGCCGGGGCCGCTGTCGGGATAGGGGGAACTGATCCACAGCACGATGACGAGCACGGCGAGGAAGCCGAGCCCGAGTCCGGCCGCCACGGCGCCGCCCACCACGCACGCGGCGGCCGCCGGGGAGCGGCGCCGTCCGACGGCTCGCGGGGCCACGGACAACGGGGTCCCGCGTTCGGTCACTTGGGTCACCCCGCCATGGTGCCAACGACACGCGCTATGAGCGGGTAACAGGCGAATGCCCGTGGTGTCGCTCAATATACGCTTATGTACTTTTTCGCCCAGGGCTGCCGGGTCGCGGGGAGTGTGGCATGACACAACGCGTCGAGGGCCTGCCCGCACCGAAAGAGCGCCGAAGACTGCGCGCAGCCGCGGAGCTGACGCCCGACCAGGTCGCGAAGGCCGTGGGCGTCACCCCGAGCACGGTCCGCTCCTGGGAATCGGGCCGTACCCACCCCCGCGGCCGAAAGCGCGAGCTGTACGCGGATTTCCTGGCCCGCCTCGCGACGCCGCCGGACGCCCCGCAAGCCCCGGCAACCCCGGCAACCCCGGAAGCCGCCGCCGAGCCGTCGACCCCGGTCACGGCCGGAACAACGGCCGGAAGGGCAGCCGGAACGACGGGCGCGACGCCGGGCGCCACATCGGACGCGCCGCCGAACGCGACGCCGGACGGGACGCCGGACGCGACGCCGACCGCCGACGCCGGGCCGCCCGAGCCCACCCCACGGGCCATCCCGACGGCATCCGGGGAGAGCCCTGCTGTCGCCGCGTCAGGAACGGCGGCACCGGCCGAGCCGACCGGCCCGCCCACCCCGACCGAGCCGACGGGGACGCCCGCCCCGGCCGAGCCGACGGCGACGCCCGCCCCCGACGGCTCCACCGCGGCGGCCGAGCCCGGAGAATCCACCGGAACGGCCGAACCCGAAGCCGAACCCCAAGCCGAAACCGAAGCCGAACCCGAAGCCGAACCCCCTGCCGTGGCACCGCCCCGGCGACCGGCCGAGGCCTTCGACGCCCTGTACGCCCACGCCGCCCCCGACCTCGCCCGCCAGACCTACCTGCTCACCAGCCGCCGCCGCCTCGCCCTGGAGTCGGTGGAGCGGGCGTTCCGCCAGGCCTGGGCCCAGTGGCCGGAGGTGGCCACCGACCCGGACCCGGTGGGCTGGGTGCGCGCGGCCGCGTACGAGTACGCCCTCTCGCCCTGGCACCGCTTCCGGCGGGCCCACCGCCACCCGGACAAGCCCCCCGCCGAGCCCGTCGACCGGATCCTGCTCGACGCGATGCTCGCCCTGCCGACCGTCCACCGCCGTACGGTGCTGCTCTACGACGGCGTCGGCCTGGACCTCCCCGACACCGCCGCCGAGACCGAGGCCAGCACCCCCGCGACCGGCAACCGCCTCCTCAACGCGCACGCCGACCTCGCCGACCGGATCCCGGAACTGGCCGGCGTACCGCCCGAGAAGCAGTCCGCGCTGCTGCGCGACCTGTTCGACGCGCTGCGGCCGGCCGTGGAGCTCGAGCCGCGCCCGGCGCCGGCCGTACGCGGCCACGGCGAGCGCCGGACCCGGCAGTGGACCCGCGCGACGCTCAGCCTCACCGCCGTGATCGCCGCCGCGACCGCCTACACGGCCGCGACCGCGCCCACGCGGTACGAGCCCCCGCGGGCGCCCGGCGAGAGCGTCTCCGGCGTGCCCCCGCTCAGCGGCCCCCCGCAGCTCACCGAGCAGAGCAGGCTGCTCCACGACAAGCTGCGCGCCGACCCGGCGGCCGGGCCGGCCCGGATCGCGCCGCGGATCGACTGAGCGGCGGACGGACGGCGCACGGGACGGCAAAGGGCGTGGCCCGCACCCCGAGGGGTGCGGGCCACGCCCTTTGCGCGCACGTGTGTGTGCCTACTGAGCGGCGTTCAGGATCTCGCGCGCCAGCTTGGCGGTCTCGGTCGGCGTCTTGCCGACCTTCACGCCGGCGGCCTCGAGGGCCTCCTTCTTGGCCTGCGCGGTGCCGGAGGAGCCGGAGACGATGGCGCCGGCGTGGCCCATGGTCTTGCCCTCGGGGGCGGTGAAGCCCGCGACGTAGCCGACGACCGGCTTGGTGACGTTCTTCGCGATGAAGTCCGCCGCACGCTCCTCGGCGTCGCCGCCGATCTCGCCGATCATGACGATGAGCTCGGTCTCCGGGTCGGCCTCGAAGGCCTCCAGGGCGTCGATGTGCGTGGTGCCGATGACCGGGTCGCCACCGATGCCGACGGCGGAGGTGAAGCCGATGTCACGGAGCTCGTACATCATCTGGTAGGTCAGCGTGCCGGACTTGGACACGAGACCGATCTTGCCGGGCTTGGTGATGTCGCCCGGGATGATGCCGGCGTTGGACTGGCCGGGGGTGATCAGACCCGGGCAGTTCGGGCCGATGATCCGCGTCTTGTTGCCCTTGGCGGTCGCGTACGCCCAGAAGGCGGCGGAGTCGTGCACCGCGATGCCCTCGGTGATGACGACGGCCAGCGGGATCTCGGCGTCGATGGCCTCGACGACGGCGGCCTTGGCGAAGGCCGGCGGGACGAAGAGGACGGAGACGTTGGCGCCCGTCTTCTCCATCGCCTCGGCGACGGAGCCGAAGACCGGGACCTCGGTGCCGTCGAAGTCGACGGTGGTGCCGGCCTTGCGCGGGTTCACGCCGCCGACGATGTTGGTGCCGTCAGCCAGCATCAGCTTGGTGTGCTTCATGCCCGTGGCACCGGTCATGCCCTGGACGATGACCTTGCTGTCCTTGTTGAGGAAGATAGCCATGTGAGTCTGTGACCTCTGCCCTTACTTCGCAGCCGCGAGCTCGGCGGCCTTGTCGGCCGCGCCGTCCATGGTGTCCACGCGCTGGACCAGCGGGTGGTTGGCGTCCGAGAGGATCTTGCGACCCAGCTCGGCGTTGTTGCCGTCGAGACGGACGACCAGCGGCTTGGTGACCGCCTCGCCCTTGTCCTCGAGCAGCTTCAGCGCCTGGACGATGCCGTTGGCGACCTCGTCGCAGGCGGTGATGCCACCGAAGACGTTGACGAAGACGGACTTGACGTCCGGGTCACCGAGGATGATCTCGAGACCGTTGGCCATGACGGCGGCGGAGGCGCCACCGCCGATGTCCAGGAAGTTGGCGGGCTTGACGCCGCCGTGGTTCTCGCCGGCGTAGGCGACGACGTCGAGGGTGCTCATGACGAGACCCGCGCCGTTGCCGATGATGCCGACCTCACCGTCGAGCTTCACGTAGTTGAGGTTCTTCGCCTTGGCGGCGGCCTCGAGCGGGTTCGCGGCCGCGTGGTCCACGAACTCCTCGTGACCCGGCTGGCGGAACTCGGCGTTCTCGTCGAGCGAGACCTTGCCGTCGAGCGCGATGACGTCGCCGGAGGCGACCTTCGCGAGCGGGTTGACCTCGACGAGGAGCGCGTCCTCGGCGATGAAGGTGTCCCACAGGGTCACGAGGACCTCGGCGACCTTCTCGGCGACCTCGGCCGGGAACTGCGCCAGGGCGACGATCTCGCGGGCCTTCTCGATGGTCACGCCCTCGTTGGCGTTCACCGGGACCTTGGCGAGCTTCTCCGGGGTCTCCTCGGCGACCTGCTCGATGTCCATGCCGCCCGCGACCGACGCCATGGCGAGGAAGGTGCGGTTGGTCCGGTCGAGGAGGTACGAGACGTAGTACTCCTCGAGGATCTCGGGAGCAGTCTCGGCGATCATCACCTTGTGGACCGTGTGGCCCTTGATGTCCATGCCGAGGATGTCCGTCGCCCGGGCGACGGCCTCGTCCGGGGTGGCGGCCAGCTTCACGCCGCCGGCCTTGCCGCGGCCGCCGACCTTCACCTGCGCCTTGACGACCGACTTGCCGCCCAGCCGCTCGGTGGCCTCGCGAGCCGCCTCAGGCGTGTCGATGACTTCACCGGCCAGCACCGGTACACCGTGCTTGGCGAAGAGGTCCCTCGCCTGGTACTCGAACAGGTCCACGCGCGTCCGTCCCTTGTCTTTTTTAAAGATTCGCAGTGATTCGCGGTTGTCTGCTATCTGCGTGGGCGTGCCGCGGAGGGCAACGTGACGGCGCTGTCACAAGGAAGGCGCACACGGTGACCGTGGACGCGGCATGTCCGTCCCGCAGGTTATCCCCGTGGGCCGTAGGTCCCTAAATCACAGATCACACCTGAGCGGTGATACCTGTCACAGATCGCCTCACGGTTGAGCTGGAACTTCGTGCGATCGGCCCATTCCCCGCTGGGCTCCCGCGCCCCCTCAGGGCGCGGGCAGGGGCCGCTTCTCCAGGGCCGCGGCCATCACCTCCGGGAACAGGTCGGGAGTGCAGGCGAAGGCGGGCGCGCCGAGGGCGGCCAGGGCGGCGGCGTGCTCCCGGTCGTAGGCCGGGGCGCCCTCGTCGGAGAGGGCGAGCAGGGTCACGAACTCCACGCCGGAGGCCTTCATCGCGGCGACCCGCCGCAGCATCTCGTTGCGTATGCCGCCCTCGTAGAGGTCGCTGATCAGGACCACGACGGTGTCGGCGGGCCGGGTGATCTTGGACTGGCAGTAGGCGAGCGCGCGGTTGATGTCGGTGCCGCCGCCGAGCTGGGTGCCGAAGAGCACGTCCACCGGATCGTCGAGCTGGTCGGTCAGGTCGACCACGGCGGTGTCGAAGACGACGAGGCGGGTGGCGATCGAGCGCATGGAGGCGAGGACGGCGCCGAAGACCGAGGCGTAGACGACGGAGGCCGCCATCGAACCCGACTGGTCGATGCAGAGGACCACCTCCTTCTTCACCGATTGCGCCGCCCGGCCGTAGCCGATCAGCCGTTCGGGGACGACCGTGCGGTGCTCGGGCAGGTAGTTCTTCAGATTGGCCCGGATCGTGCGGTTCCAGTCGATGTCGTGGTGGCGGGGCCGGCTGATGCGGGCCGAGCGGTCGAGCGCGCCGGTGAGCGTGGCCCGGGTGCGCGCCCCGAGCTTCTTCTCCAGCTGCTCGACCACCTTGCGGACCACGGCCCGCGCCGTCTCCCTCGTGGTGTCGGGCATCGCCTTGTTCAGGGAGAGCAGGGTGCCGACCAGGTGCACGTCCGGCTCGACGGCCTCCAGCATCTCCGGCTCCAGCAGCAGCGCGGACAGTCCGAGCCGCTCGATGGCGTCGCGCTGCATCACCTGGACCACCGAGCTGGGGAAGTACGTACGGATGTCCCCGAGCCAGCGCGCCACGTTCGGCGCGGACCCGCCGAGCCCGGCGGACCGTGCCCCGGCCCCCTTCCGCGGCCCGCCCGGGCCGCCCGGGCCGCCCCCGCCGTACAGCGCGCCGAGCGCGGCGTCCATCGCGGCGTCCCGCCCGCCCAGCACACAGCCCGTACCGTCCCCCTCTCCCCCACCGAGCACCATCCGCCACCGCCGCAACCGCTCACTCCCGGCCCGGTCCACAGCCCCCTGCACCACATCCACACCGCTCACCACCCAGACCCCCTCCACAACTCAAACCCCAAACCCACCAACACCGGCAACCCACCCGCCCCCTCCAGCCCCACGCATCCCCTCCCGACCCCTCTAACACCACCCGGCACATCCAGCCCCGCCGGCATTTGAGGCGCGGGGCCCGGGGCGGAGCCCCAATCCCTGAGCCGCACCGGCACCCCCAGCCCCGCCACACCCCAGCCCCACCCGGCACATCCAGCCCCGCCGGCGTTTGAGGCGCGGGGCCCGGGGCGGAGCCCCGATCCCTGAGCCGCACCGGCACCCCCAGCCCCGCCACTCCCGGGCCCGGGGACCGCGGAGCCGCAACCCGGCCGGCCGGTGGCGCGCCCTCACGCCACCCCCACCCCGCCCGCAGGCGAGAGCAGCATCCGGACCAGCCCCACCACCGCATCCGCCCGGACCTCGTCCAGCTCCCGGCCGAACCCCTCGGCCCCCGCCCCCGCCCCCGCCCGAGCCCGAGCCGGCCCGCCGGGCCCCCGGCGGACCAGCTCGCCCAGGGTCCGCTTCACGCCCGGCTCGTACGCCCCGAACGTGCGCCGCAGCAACGGCAGTACGTCGGTGAACGCCCGCTCCGGCACCCCCGTCAGCCAGCTGTCGATCAGGCCCAGCAGCCGCGCGTCGTGGACCAGCAGGGTCCCGCCGCCCGAACTGCCGCCCGCGAAGCCCTCGATCCAGCCCGCCGCGTCGGCCGGGTCGCCCGCCGGTGACAGGGCGAGCCCCATCAGCCGGGCCGTCTCCTCGTCCGGCAGCCGCCCGTCGTCGAGCAGCAGCCGGACCGCGCGGCCGCGGATCAGCCCCGGCACGCTCTCCCGGACCGCCAACGAGCCCAGCACGGCCGACCAGCGCTCGCGCAGTCCCTCGTCCGCGTCCGCCAGCAGCCCGACCGCCCCGTGCACCCCGTCCACGTGGCCGCGCAGCTCCGCCGCCGCGTCGGCGTCGAGCCCGGCGGCGCAGGCGGGCGGCAGCGCCACGCATATCCGCTCGGCGAGCCCGGCCGCCACCGTGCCGAGGGCCGCCGCGTCGGTGCCGCGGACGTCCCCGTACCGCAGCGAACGGGCCAGCGCGGGCAGGGCCTTGGCGAGCCGCGCCACGTCGGTGTCCAGCGCGGCCCGGTCCGCGAGCGCCCGCAGGACGGCGGGCAGCGCCTCCGACAGCCCGGCGAGCAGGCACCGCTCGGCCAGCGCGGTGACCTCGCCCAGCTCCCCGGCGCCGGCCGCGTCCGCCTCCGCCTTGGCGGTGGCCGCCGCGAGGACGGTGGTGCCCCAGATCCCGGCCTCCGCGACCCGCACCGACAGCTCCGGCTCCCAACGCAGCCGCCAGGTCTCCCGGAAGGTCCCGGTGCTGCCCCGGGAGGCGGCCGGTATGCCCCAGTCGATGCCGAGCAGCCGCAACCGGTGCAGCAGCAGCGACTTCGCCGCGTCCGCCTCCTTGCGCAGGTCGAGCTCCAGCTCGCGGTCCTGGGCCTCGGGTTTGAGCCGCAGCGAGCGCTGCCGGCGGGTGAGGTCGCGCTGGAGCGGTACGACGGGCGCCGTGTCCGGGACCTCCCCGAGCACGTCCCCGACGACGAGCCGGTCCTCGATCAGCGCGAGCGGCACCTCGGATCCGTCGCACATCACCGCCCGGACCGCTTCCAGCGTCTCCGTCAGCCCGGCCAGGGGTCTCCCGCGCATCGCGGCCAGCGTCCCGGCCAGCCGGACCGCCTCGATGACGTGTGCCGAGGAGACCTGACGGTCCTCCTCCCGGAGCAGCCCGGCGACCTTGGTCAGCCACCGCTCCACGGGCCGGTCCCGGGCCTCGAAGAGGTGGGCGTACCAGCCGGGCGAGGTGATCCCGGCGCCGTACCCCCCGGCCCGGGCCAGCCTGCGGTGGGTCCAGGGCACCCAGGTGGTCTCCACCTTGACCTTCGGCAGGCCGGTGAGCAGCGCCTTGTCGGCGGCCGCGGTGGCCTTGGCCCGCAGTGCGGGGACGTGCCAGGCCCCGCACACCACGGCGTACGCGTCGCCGAACTCCCTGCGCGCGGCCCGCATCCGCTGGCGCATGTGGGCCTCGCGCACGAGGTCGCGGGCGTGGCCTCCGTCGCCGTACGCCTCGCGCAGGGCGCCCATGGCCTCCCCGAGCGCCTCGAACGCGGCCAGCGGGTCCGGCACGGCCCCGGTGCCCCGGTGTTCGACCACGTCCTCCCACCAGCGCTCCGGGTCGTCGTACCCGGCGGTCTCGGCCAGCACCGCGAGGGGGTCCACCCGTACGGATGCGGGCTCCTCGCCGTCCCCGTCCTCCCGGCGGGCCAGCGTGTGGGCGGCCGGGAGGTCCATGAACCGCACCGGTACGCCCGCCTCCTGCGCCCAGCGGATCGCGATCCACTCCGGGGAGAAGCCGGCCAGCGGCCAGAACGCGGCGCGGCCGGGATCGTCCGCGGCGTGTGCGAGCAGCGCCACGGGCGGCCGCATCGCGGGATCGGCGGCCAGGCCGAGCAGTGCGTCCCCCTCGGGCGGCCCCTCGATGAGCACGGCCGCCGGTTTCGCCGCGTCGAGCGCGGCGCGCACGGCGCGGGCCGAGCCGGGCCCGTGGTGCCGTACGCCCAGCAGCAGCGGGCTCATGCCGTCACCTCCCGGCAGGCCCGGTAGAAGTCCTTCCAGCCGTCCCGCTCGCGGACCACGGCCTCCAGGTACTCCTGCCAGACCACCTTGTCGGCGGCGGGGTCGCGGACGACGGCTCCGAGGATCCCGGCGGCCACGTCGGAGGGGCGCAGGACGCCGTCCCCGAAGTGGGCGGCGAGGGCCAGGCCGCCCGTGACGACGGAGATGGCCTCGGCGGTGGACAGGGTGCCGCTGGGCGATTTCACCTTCGTCCGGCCGTCGCCGGTGACCCCGTCGCGCAGCTCGCGGAAGACGGTGACGACGCGGCGGATCTCCTCAAGGCCCTCGGGCACGGCCGGCAGGTCGAGGGCGCGGCCCATCTGGTCGACGCGGCGGGCGACGATGTCGACCTCGGCGTCGGCGGTGGCGGGCAGCGGCAGGACGACGGTGTTGAAGCGCCGGCGCAGCGCACTGGAGAGCTCGTTGACCCCGCGGTCGCGGTCGTTGGCGGTGGCGATCAGGTTGAACCCGCCGACGGCCTGCACCTCTTCGCCGAGCTCCGGTATCGGGAGGGTCTTCTCGGACAGGACGGTGATGAGCGTGTCCTGGACGTCGGCGGGGATGCGGGTGAGCTCCTCGACGCGGGCGGTCATGCCGTCGGCCATGGCCCGCATGACGGGGCTGGGGACGAGAGCCCCGCGGCTGGGGCCGTGGGCGAGCAGCCGGGCGTAGTTCCAGCCGTAGCGGATGGCCTCCTCGGGGGTGCCGGCGGTGCCCTGGACGAGGAGGGTGGAGTCTCCGCTGACGGCGGCGGCGAGGTGTTCGGAGACCCAGGTCTTCGCGGTGCCGGGGACGCCGAGGAGGAGCAGGGCCCGGTCGGTGGCGAGAGTGGTGACGGCGACTTCGACGATGCGGCGCGGCCCGATGTACTTGGGCGTGATGACCGTTCCGTCGTCGAGGGTGCCGCCGAGGAGGTAGGTGGCCACGGCCCACGGGGAGAGCTTCCAGCGGGCCGGGCGGGGCCGGTCGTCCGCGGCCGCCAGGGCTTTCAGTTCGTCTGCGAAGGCGTCTTCGGCGTGCGGTCGAAGCACCTGGGTCCGGCGGTCGTTCTCGGGCGTGGTCATGGTCCCCCTCCAATGCTCGGCAGCCGCTCCCGACTGCTGTTCCAACGGTGCACCACGCCACTGACAACGCCCTCTGTTCGAACCGTTGTTGCTGGTCAGGGCGATTGTCAGTGGCGGTCCGTACGGTGGTTCACATGACTGAGCAGGGGGTCCGCTGGACGGCGGAACAGGTACTGGCTCTGGCTCCTGACGATGCCTCGCGCAAGGCGGGGGGCAGACTCGGCGGGGCGGGGCCGTGGTCACAGATCGGAGGTTCCGCTTCCGGTTCTGTATGGGGGTTGTGCAAGGGCAGCGGCAGCAAGCCGTACCGCACGGTCGTGGACCTGGCGGGGCCGGCGTACAAGTGCTCCTGCCCGAGCCGGAAGTTCCCCTGCAAACACGCGCTGGGCCTGCTGCTGCTCTGGTCCGCGGAGGGGGTGGGCGAGCCGGGCGAGGCGCCGGAGTGGGCCGCGCAGTGGCTGGCGGAGCGCGCGGCGAAGACCGAGCGGCCGGCAGCCCCCGCGGGCAGGCCGGCGGACGAGGAGGGGGCGCGGCGGCGGGCCGAGCGGCGGGCGGCGCGGATCGGTGCGGGGGTCACCGAGCTGGAGCAGCGGCTGGCCGATCTGCTGCGCGGCGGCCTCGCCGGTCAGGAGCAGGCGGGTTACGCGGGCTGGGAGGAGACCGCCGCCCGGATGGTCGACGCACAGGCGCCCGGACTGGCCGGTCGGGTAAGGGAGTTGGGGACGATACCCAGTTGCGGCCCCGGCTGGCCCGCCAGGATGCTGGAGGAGGCGGCGCTGCTGCACCTGCTGGACCGGGCCTGGCTGGGTGTGTCGGCACTGCCCGCAGAGCTGGCCGCGACCGTGCGCAGCCGCGTGGGACTGCCGGCCTCCGGGGAGGGGGAGGCCGTACGGGACCGCTGGCTGGTGCTCGCGCAGTACGACTCGGTGTCGCCGGACGGCCGGCTCACCACCCGCCGGATATGGCTGCGCGGGCTGGGGAGCGGGCGGCCGGCCCTGGTCCTGGACTTCGGCCCGCCCGGGCGGGCTCCGGGGCTGGCCCTGCCGGTGGGGCTGGTGCTGGAGGCGGAAGTCCGCTTCCGGCCCAGGTCGGCGGGGCTGCGGGGGGATCTGGGGGACAGGTCCGCGGCAGCCGTGCCGTGCCCGGAGGCTCCGGCCGGGGTGGGCACGGGGGCCGCCCTGGAGGCGTACGGGGCCGCGCTGCGGGAGGACCCGTGGCTGGAGTCCTGGCCGGTGGTGCTCGGTCCGGTGATCCCGATACCGGGAGAGCTGGGCTGGCAGCTGGCGGACGCGGCGGGCGACTGCGCCCTGCCGGTGCCCGTCACGGGGGCGGGCAGCCGCTCGCGCGGCGGTCTGTGGCAGCTGGCGGCGTTGTCGGGCGGGAGCCCGGTGACGGTGTTCGGGGAGTGCGGCCATCGCGGCTTCACCCCTCTGACCGCCTGGCAGCCGGGCTCCTCCGAGGCGGTACCGCTGGCCTGACCGCGGGCCCGGCGCAGCAGGAAATCACAGGGGAAGAGCTAGGGGCCTGGGGACACCTGTGCCGTCACGCAGGGGCGGCGGAGGCGAGGAAGGACGCGGTGGCGCGGGGGCGCCGTCGTGTGGTGACGAGAGCCGGGGGGCTTGCATGAACGACAACCACGCCAGTTGAGCGCAGTAGGACGGGGCATCGACTGCTCCGGTCCCGCGGAGGGGGCGGGACCGGAGCGGGGGGCAGTGACGAGCGACGAGTGTCGAGGGAGGGGTCCGATGGGCAAGGGCGGCGAGGAGTACGGGGAGTACGGGGACTGGGAGGAGCTGGTCGGTGCGGCGCTGCTGGGCACCGGTACCACCGCGCGGCGCCCGTTGGGCGTGGCCGCGGGGGCGGCGATCACCTCGCCCCCGGAGGCCGCGCAGTGCGCGACCGCCGCGTCGAGGTCGGC
>NZ_JBEZLV010000033.1:44770-83441 GCF_040652335.1 Streptomyces sp. NPDC048270 | reverse complement strand
GGACCGTTCTTTTGGGGGCTTCCCGTCAGTCCTTGTCTTTCCGGGACGGGACGGCCTGTCAAGGGTGGCCGAAGGCCATCGCGAAGCGACGCGACCGAAGGGAGCGCCCTTGACAGGACGGCCCGGCACGGAAGGACAGTGGGACTGGCGGGAAACCCCCAAACCCTCCCTGATCAGCCCTAGCGGGAATCAGGCTCCCGCAGTCCCCGAAGCCCCACTCCCACCTTCACACCGCCCCCACCCCCGCCCCTTCGCTCCCGCCCCCCTTCACTCCCCGCCCCCCGTTCACCCCGCCCTCACACCCACCCCCCGTAGGGTGAGCGGCGGCAGCAGCAAATCGGCGGATACCGCATCAAAGGACCACGGAGTGAACCAGCACCAGCCCGGCATGCCCACCCCCAGTCAAGCCCCCAGCCAAGCCCCCACCCCGGCCCCCGCCCCCGGCCCGTTTCCGCTGCCGCGCCGAGGAGCCGACTGGATGTTCGGCGGGGTGTACGGGACGGTGCTGGCCAGTGGGCTGTTGGCCGCGTTGGACCAGAAGGGCGGGGAGTACACCCCGTTCTACGACGCCAGCTGGGTGGTCGTGACCGCCGCCACGGCCGGGCTCGCGCACGGCTACTCACACCACATGACCACCCATCAGCAGGGCTCCGTGGGGCACCGGTGGCGGCTGCTGGTCACGGCCCTGTGGCACGAGTGGCCGATGATCGCGGCCACCCTGCCCACCGTGCTGCTCCTTGTCCTCGCCGGGCTGACCGGCTGGGACTCGTACGGCGTGACCGCCGTGGGCCTCGGCCTGAACACCGCCCTGCTGTTCGCCTGGGGTGCGTGCGTGGCGATCCGGGTCGGCTACCGGCTGCGCTCCGCGCTGCTGATGGGCCTGGCCGACGCCACGATCGGGCTGGCCATCATCGTGGCCAACGCCCTGATCAAGTGACGGCTCGCCCGTGGCCCTCACTCCGTCGGGAGCTGCCCCTCGGCCTCCGCCAGGATCTCCGTCACGCGGGCGGCGAACTCCGCCCCGCGCGGGTCCGCCACGCCGGTGCGGGCCGCCGTGAGCAGCGCGTCCAGGGCGCGCCCGTAGGCGCCCGGTACGTCGCTCCAGCCGGGCAGGGTGTGGACGCCCTCGGTGCCGCGCAGTTCCAGTCCGACCCCGGCGGCCTCCTTCGGCGCGCCCAGGCTGAGGACCGCGGTGCTGGCGGCGCCGGAGGTGTGCCGCAGGGCCAGCTGGACCACGTCGGAGGGGCCCCGGGTGGCGCTGACCGAGGTGACGTCGCCGAGGATCGGGACCAGGACGGAGAGCGCGTGCGGGCCGACGTCCCACAGCCCGCCCTTGGCCTTGCGCCAGGGCGAGGCGGCGTACGCGCTGGGCGTGCCGTCGGGTGGGAAGACGGCGCCGAGCCAGTGGGCGGCCGCGGTGAACCACCCGGCGCGGGCGACCTGTTCCGCGACCCAGCCCGCGGTGGGCTCGGCGAAGCGCAGGGTGAAGAAGACGACGGAGGCGACCTGGTGGCGTGCGGCGGCGTCGGCGACGGCCCGGGCGTCCTCGACCGTGGTGGCGACGGGCTTGTCGAGCAGCAGGTGGCAGCCGGCGGCCGCGGCGCGCACGGCGAGCGGGGCCTGTACGTCCGGCGGCAGGGCGAAGGCCACGGCGTCACAGTCGGCGAACAGCTCGTCGGGGTCTTCGTACACCTTCACGCCGTGTTCCTGCGCCAGCTCGGCCGCGGCCTCGGGCCGGCGGCCCCATACGCCGGCGAACTCGGAGCCGGCGTGCGCGGCGAGGGCGGGGGCGTGCGTGCGGTGTGCCCAGGGCCCGGTCCCCAGGAGGCCGACGCGGGGGCGGGGACCTGCGGCGGCGGCCGCTGCCGCACGCTCGGCAGGGGTTTCGGCGGGGTTCTCGGCGGGGTCTCCGGCGGAGGTCACATCAGACAAAATGCTCACCCGCCCAGTCTGCCCCACCCGGACAGGTGTACCTCCCCCTACCCGCCTCCGTCCCGCACAACCGACCCGACCTGCGGCGTAAACCTCGGTAACACGGGGTTCACACGTGGGCAACGGAAGGGAAATCGCGGGCGGGCACGCTGCGGTCATCACCGCAGCGACGAAGCCGCGAGATGAGCAGCGACCAGCAGCACCGCAGAGTCTGAGGATGGGGCCCGTGAGCTACAAGGCTGAATACATCTGGATCGACGGCACCGAGCCGACGGCGAAGCTTCGCTCCAAGACGAGGATCCTGGCCGACGGCGACGCGCTGCCGATCTGGGGCTTCGACGGATCGAGCACGAACCAGGCCGAGGGCCACGCCTCCGACCGCGTCCTGCAGCCGGTGTTCTCCTGCCCGGACCCGATCCGCGGCGGGGACGACGTCCTCGTGCTGTGCGAGGTCCTGAACATCGACATGACCCCGCACGAGTCGAACACCCGCGCGCTGCTGCGTCCGGTCGCCGAGAAGTTCGCCGCGCAGGAGCCGATCTTCGGCATCGAGCAGGAGTACACCTTCTTCGACGGCACCCGTCCGCTGGGCTTCCCCGTGAACGGCTTCCCGGCCGCGCAGGGCGGCTACTACTGCGGTGTCGGCTCGGACGAGATCTTCGGCCGCGACATCGTCGAGAAGCACCTGGACCACTGCCTGGCGGCGGGCCTGAGCATCTCCGGCATCAACGCCGAGGTCATGCCCGGCCAGTGGGAGTTCCAGGTCGGCCCGGTGGGCCCGCTGGAGGTGTCCGACCAGCTGTGGATCGCGCGCTGGCTGCTCTACCGCACCGCCGAGGACTTCAACGTGTCGGCGACGCTGAACCCGAAGCCGGTGAAGGGCGACTGGAACGGCGCGGGCGCGCACACCAACTTCTCCACGAAGGCGATGCGCGAGGACTACCGCGCGATCATCTCCGCGTGCGAGGCGCTGGGTGACGGCAGCAAGCCGCTGGACCACGTGAAGAACTACGGCGCCGGCATCGACGAGCGCCTGACGGGTCTGCACGAGACCGCCCCGTGGAACGAGTTCAGCTACGGCGTCTCGGACCGCGGCGCGTCGGTGCGCATCCCGTGGCAGGTGGAGAAGGACGGCAAGGGCTACATCGAGGACCGCCGCCCGAACGCCAACGTGGACCCGTACGTGGTGACCCGTCTCATCACGGACACCTGCTGCGCGGGCCTGGAGAAGGACGGCCTGGTCTAGGACCGCGCCGCGGTTCACGCCGCCGCGACTCCCCGCGGCTTCCCGCACCGCACACCACCGACGCCCGTCCGGCCGCCTCAGGCCGGGCGGGCGTCGTCGTGCGACCCCCGAAACCCCGGGCGTTGTGTCCCGTATTGGGATGAGTCGCTCGAGGGAATATGGGATTCCGCTCCACGACGTGAGACGGGGCCTGCCCCCGCCCTCCCCCGTCTGCTTGAATGGAGCCATGGCCAGCCACTCGCACACCTCGTCAGGTCGCAGCGACCTCGAGCCGTTCTGGCCGTCCCGTCAGGACCACGATTTCGACCGGGTGTGTTGCCGCGCGAAGAACGCGCCGGCCCTCTAAAGCCTCCGGATCGCCCTCCTGATCTGCGTCGAGGCCTTCGGTCTGCGCGGTACGACATCGACGACGTCCGTCCGTACGCACGTCTCCTGCCGACCACTCCGCGTGAAAGAGCTGACCACTCATGACCCAGACCCAGACCCGCCCGTTCACCTCCGCCGCGACCGCCACCCGCCTGACCTTCCCGCCCAGTCCGCGCCACCGGCTGCGGGCCGTGGACCGGGACGAGGTGGCCCGGGTGGTGGAGCTGCTCCCGCCCGGCGCCACGTGGCTGCCCGCGCCGCAGCACACGCTCCCCGCGCTGCCCGGCCAGCCGCCGATGGTCGGCTACCTGGTCCTGGTGCCGGCCGACCAGCAGCAGCCGGTCGCCTTCGCCCCGCAGGCCGTGGCCGCGCCTCCGGCGCAGGCGCAGGCGGCGCCGACGGCGGCCGCCACGGAGGGCGACGCCCTGGTCCGCATCGACCCGGCGCAGCGCACCGCCGAGGTGGACGGGCAGGTACTCGACCTGACCTACCTGGAGTTCGAGCTCCTCGCGCACCTGGTGAAGAACCCGCACCGGGTGCACAGCCGGGACCAGCTGGTGACCACGGTGTGGGGATACGGCCACGTGGGCGACGGCCGGACCGTGGACGTCCACGTCGCCCGCCTGCGCCGCAAGCTGGGTGCGGCGCACCGCGGTGCCATCCAGACGGTGCGCCGGGTGGGCTACAAGTACGCGCCCTGAGCGCCCCGAGCATCCTGAGCGCCCTGGGCGCCCCGAGCGCTGTGTTCGGCGCATGCGGCGGGCCCGTACTCCGCGGCGGAGTACGGGCCCGTCGGCGGGCCGGCTAGCCGGCGGCCCTGGCGCGGCGCGCGGCGACGAAGCCGAGCAGCAGGTCGAACGCCAGGAACACGAGCAGGCTGATCCCGAGCATCGGGACGAACCAGCCGACCACGGCGGTCGCCGCGGCCAGCGGCAGTACCAGGGTGACCGGCAGCTTCCGCCAGGCGCCGCGCGGCTGGGCGCGGCCGACGGACAGCCTGCGGTCCTTCGTCGGCCGGCGCAGCCACCACATCCGGTAGCCCCAGAAGACCAGGAACATCAGGCCGACGGCGAGGGCGGCCAGGGCGATCTGGTTGGCGAGCCCGAAGGTCAGGCCCATGTGCACGTCGATGCCGAAGCGGGTCATCTGGGCGAGCACGGGGTAGTCGGCGAACCGCAGTTCGTCGATGATCCGGCCGTCGGCGGGGTCGACGGAGACGGCGTCGAGGTGCACCGGGACCTGCTTGTCCTTCTCCTTGACCACGTAGCCCTTGCCCTTGGCGGGGAGGGTGATCTGGAGGTACTCGGTGACCCCGGCGGCCCGGGCGGCGTCCGCGGCCCTGTCGATGCCGATGTCGGCGGTCGGCGCGGGCGGGGGCATCTCGGCGCCCTCGGGCATGGTGTGGCCCGCGTGTTCGTCGGAGCCGCCCGCTGCGGCGCCCGGGTCGAGCTGGGCGGAGACGGCCGGGGTGGCCCCGCCGAGGCCGTCCTGGAGCTGCCCGATGTTCTCGCCGGCGTACTTCGACCAGGTCAGGCCGGTGGCGGAGAGGACGACGAGTCCGGCGACCGACCAGAGCCCGACGGCCCCGTGCCAGGACAGGGTGCGGCGCCGGCCGGTGGCCGCCCGGTCCGGGAGGACGAGTTCGGCCTTGCGCTTGCGGCGGCGGCCGATCCACAGGGCGAGTCCGCCGAGCGCGACCACCCACAGCCAGCTCGCGGCGAGCTCGCTGTAGTTCCGGCCGAACTCCCCGAGGTGGAGGCTGGAGTGGAACTCGCTGAGCCAGGTCCGCAGCGGCAGCGCGTCGCCCGAGGTGGCGAGCTGTCCGCGCACCTCGGCCGTGTAAGGGTCGACGAACACGGTGAGGGTCTCGCCCTCCGGGAGCCCCTCGCTCTCCATGATCACCCGGGTGGTCGCCTCGGCCTCGGGCGCGGGCCATACGGACACGACCTCGCCCTGGGGCGCGGCGCCCCGGGCCGCCTCGACCTGGGCGCTGAGCGGCAGGGCGCTCTCGCCGACGCGGGAGACGGTCAGCTCGTCGGAGTAGAGGACGTTCTCGGCCTGCCACGAGGCGGCGTAGAGCAGCCCGGTGGCGGCGGCGAGGAACAGCAGCGGGGCGATGAGCAGGCCCGCGTAGAAGTGCATGCGCAGGAGCAGGGGCCGCAGGGCGGCCCAGCCGCCGGCGCGGCGCCTGGCCGTGTCGGCGGCGGCCGCGTCGGCTATCCCTGCCGGGTCGACGGAATCGGCGTCCCGGGGCGGGACGTCCTGAACCTCGTCAAGAGACATGGTGGTCCTAGGTGTTGGCGAGACATGGGGAAGCGGCCCCGGGTCTCGCCGCCTCGCTCAGACGCGGGCGGGACGGCCTGGGGCCGTGGCGCGGAAGGCTCGGCCCGCGGGCGGCCCGCGCCGCACCACGGCGTAGGCGTGTACGGCTCCGCGCAGGCTCCGCGGCCGCTCGTACGGGGGGACGGGAGCGGGCGGGACCGGTACGGCGGCCACCCGCGCCCCGGCCAGGGCGAGCGCACGGGACAGCGGCCGGGCCGCGTGCAGGGCGGCGGTGCCCAGGGTCCGGGCCAGCCGGAAGACGGCGGCCTCGCCCCACGCCAGCCAGGCGGCGCAGAACAGTCCGGCCAGCACGTGCGCGGTGACCATCCCGGCCCCGCCGTGCCCGGCCATGCCGGCCATGTCCGCCATCCCGGCCATGTCCGTCATCCCGGCCGCGTCCGCCATGCCGGCCGCGTCCGCGGGCCGGGCCGGGTCCGCCGCGGCTCCGGGGGTTCCGGCAGCCATCGCGCCCATGTCCATGCCCGGCATGTGGTGGTGCGCCGCAGTGGGTGCGGGCTTCGCCGCCTGGCTGCCGGAGAAGAGGAGGTGCAGCACCCCCTGGACGGCGAGCACCGCGGTGGCGATCCCCGCCGGTCCGCGCCGCCGCCCGGCGGCGGCCCAGGCAAGGCCGCCGGTCACCGCGAAAGCACCCATAAGCCCTGGGAGGGGAATGTCGGTGCCGGACATGTACGAATGCCCCACCGCACCCAAAGCGGTACACACCGCCGCGAACATCGCGGCCCGCGTGGCGCGCATCGGCGCGGGGTGCTGGAGCATGGCCGGAACATGCTCGCACGGGGCCCGGTGGTGTCCGCCAGAGGGCCGTATCCGATCATGGACGGGTGAATCCAATGCCACTGGGAGCGGTGTACGCGGGCGGGGTCCAGCTCGGGGCGTACGCCTTGGAGCGGATGGGGCGGGAGGAGCGGGAGCGACTGCTCCGGGAGTGCTCGACGAATGTCGACAATCTCGCCGCCGGGCGCTGGGAGACGCTGCTGACCAGCGCTCTCGTCGTCGAGGAGCCCATGCCCCTGCCGTACGCGCTGCTGCTCGTCGCCGTCCTCGGATACGCCGAGTACGCGTACGGCGCCTGGTGGACGGCCGCGGTGTTCCTGTTCGGGCACGCCACGGCGACCCTCCTGGTGTACGGCGCCCTGCGCAGGACCACCGATCCGCACACGCGGCGCGCCCTGGACGTGGGGACCAGCTACGGCTTCAACGCCGTGCTGGGCGCCCTGACCTCGGCCCTGCCGCGCGGAGCGGTCCGCACGGCCGCCCGGGCCGGGCTCCTGGCACTCGCCGCGGCGCCGGTCGTCAAGCGGGGGCGGAGCTTCACGGACGCCGGACACCTGGCCGCCCTCGGGATCGGCATCGGGGTCTCGCTGGTCCTCGATTGTCTTTCCGGAGCGAAGCATCAGAAAATCGCTTGAAACGCACGAACCGCACCTTTGGCTTGAACCGCAGCGAACCGGCTTAACCGCCTTAACTGCCTGAACCCGCATGAACAGCTTCATGACACGAGTAATCCGCATACCGCTGGAGCCATCACGATGACCGCCACCCCCGCCACCACCGTCGCCAACCTCCGCGACCTCGGCGGCACCCCGCTCTCCGGCGGCCGCACCGTCCGTCCCGGCCTGGTGCTGCGCTCCGGCCAGCTCGACCGGCTCGACGTCGACGCCGATCCGGCGGTGGCCGCGCTCGGGCTGCGGACCGTCATCGACTTCCGCACCGAGGCCGAGCGCGCCGACCACCCCGACCGGATACCCGCCGGGATCCGACTGCTGACCGCCGACGTGCTGGCGGACAAGATGAACGCGCGCTCGGGCCCGACGCCTCCCGCCGCCCAGCTCAAGGACCTGCTGTCCGACCCGGTCGTCGCCGAGGAGCACCTGGGCGGCGGCAGGGCGCAGGCCCTGTTCGGCGACCTGTACCGCTCCTTCGTGCACTCGGCCTCCGCCCAGGCCGCCTACCGGCTGCTGCTCACCGAGGCCGCCGATCCCGACGCCGGCCCGCTGCTCTTCCACTGCACGGCCGGCAAGGACCGCACCGGGTGGGGTGCCACGGTCATCCTGTCGCTGCTGGGCGCGGACGACGACACGCTGATGGCCGAGTACCTGTCGGTGAACCCGGCGGTCAAGCAGGCCTTCGCCCCGATGATCGAGGGCTTCACGGGGGCCGGCGGCGACCCGGACATCGCGCTCGCGCTGATCGGCGTCTTCCCCTCCTACCTGGAGTCGGCGCTGGATGAGGTCGCGACCCGCTACGGCTCGATGGACAAGTACGTGCGCGAGGGGCTCGGCGTCGGGGCCGAGACGGTCGAGGCGCTGCGCACCCGTCTGGCGTAGCCGCGCGACGCGGTGACCGGGGGCGGCCGCATCAGGGTGGGTGACCATCCGACGATTCGCTCGTTCTGCTGAACGTGACTGCGCCGGATACCGCCACCCTCCTTCCGTCTCCCGATGTCGAGCAGGCCGAGGCCGCCATCGTCGAGCACTACCCGCGGCTGGTGCGGCTCGCCTACCTGGTGCTGCCGCCCGCCCTCGGCCGCAACCGCCGGGTGCTCACCGCCCACTCGCTGGTCCAGCGGGCGCTGCCGCGCGGTCGGCGGGACGCGGCGGCGGCCGTGCGCGGCGGGGTGCCGGGCCAGCGGGGCGGCGAGGGCGAGGCCGGGTACGCGTACGTGCGGCTGCGGGTGCTGCGCGCCGCCCTGGAGGCCGGCGTTCCGCTGACCTTCCGGGCGCTGCCCCGCCGTGCGCAGCTCCCGCCCGCGCTGCCGCAGGTGTGGGGGCTGCGGCTGTTCCCGCGGGCCGGCGGGGCGGAGGAGCTGGCCCTGGACCAGTGGCTGGCCACCCTCGACGGGGCCGGGCGGGCCGCCTGCGTCCTGCGGGCGCTGGAGCGGCTGCCGGAGCCCGAGGTGCTGCGGGTGCTGGACGAGGCCGGGGTGGCGGATCCGGCCGCGGCGGTCGCGGAGTCCGGCGATCCGGCGCACGACTCCCTGTTCGCCTCTCCCGAGTTCGACCCGTGCGTGCTCCAGGCCCGCCCCACCGACCTGCTGCGGCGGCGCCGGCTGGTGCGTGCCGGGCTGGCCGCCGCGGCCGCGCTCGCCGTGTGCGGGGCGCTGCTCGCGCTGCCGGGCGGGGGCTGGGGCGCGGACGGGGCCGCCGCCCCCCTGTACTCCCGCAACGCCGCGGCCGAGCAGGCGCTGGATCCCGGCAAGCTGCTGCGGGCCGCGCCGGAGCTCTGGCGTGCGTCGTCCCGTACGGACTTCTCCGCGTGGCCGGCCCGCGGCGACCGCGCCGAGGACAGCGGGCTGCTGCGCCGGGCGCTGGCCGTGTGGGCCCGCCCGGGCTCCTCGGTGGTCGTCTCGGCGACGCCGGGAACGCCGGCCGGGCCGCCGATGGGTCCGGCTCAGCTGCTGTTCGCCGGCGCCGTGGACCAGGCCGTCGTGGTCCTGCTGTACGACGGGCTGCGGGTGGTCCGGTACGCGGAGCCGCGCGCCGGGAACACCGGCGCCGCCCTCGACTTCGCGCGGACCGACGGCGCTTCGGCGGACACGGCGACCGCTCTCGTGCTCAGCCGGGTGGACGGCAACGTCCGCTATCTCACCGCCCCCTGGGTTACCGGTGCGGCCTTGCGGGACCTGCTGAAGCCCGGCGAGGCCGCGGTGGCGCTGAAGCCGGCTCCGGACGGGGTGACCCCGCCGGTGGCGAGCCCCGCTCCGTCGGGCAGTTGCACCAGCTGGAACGCCCTCGCCCTGACCGGCGACGGCGCGACCCGGCTGATCACGGACCTCGGGGAGCTGACCCCGGCCCGGCTGACCTCGGGCGCGCCGGGCGCCGAACGCGATGTGACGGAGGCCGCGGAGCTCGGGGACTGGTCGCGGATCGCCTGCCTGCTGCCGTCGGTGCGCTCGCACGGGGTCCGTACGGTCAACGCCTGGACGTACGCGAAGCAGCCGCTGCCGGAGGGCGACGGGACGGCGACCTGGCTCTGCACGCGGGCCGAGACCTGGCAGGGTGCGGCGGACCGGGTGCAGGCGCAGTTCCTGGCGCCGGGGGCGCCGCTCGCCGCGCAGGCCGCCCGGTCGGAGGGTTCGCCGGCGTGCGGGCCGCGGGAGCCGCGGGTGCTGGCGGGCGTGCTGTGGAAGTCGCGTGCCGGTCAGTGGTACGTGCTGGCGGCGGGCAGTGCGCAGTTCGCCTCGCTGTCGGTGTCGGGCGGCGGGGTGAGCGGGTCGGCGAACGGCAACCGGCTGGCGGTCAAGGCGCCGGCCGGGGCGCAGGTGGATCTGTCGGGCCGGCTCACGGACGGGACGAAGGCCGGGGCGCTGCGCTGAGAGAAGTCCGCGCAGAGGGGTTCTCCTCGCCCCTACCCATCAGTACATTGACGCCATGTCTAATACGCCGCTCGCGCCCGCCCCCGTGGCGTCGGAACACGTGGACCTGAGGCCCCGGAACGTGTCCTTCGGCTGGGAGGACACCCCGCTCCACTGGCTGCCGAACGACCCCTTCACCGGGCACATGATCAATGTGCTGCACCTGCTGCTCCCCGCGGGTGAGCGGTGGTTCGTGCACGTCTACAAGCAGGTGCTGCCGTACATCGAGGACGAGCAACTGCGCGCGGACGTCGTCGGCTTCATCGGCCAGGAGGCCATGCACGCCGCCGCGCACGACGACGTACTGCCCCACCTGAAGCGGCTGGGGCTGGACCCGACCCCCTACACGGCCCAGGTCGACTGGCTCTTCGAGAAGCTGCTGGGCGACCGGACCCTGCCGCCGGGCAAGGCCCGCCACTGGTGGCTGATGGAGCGGGTCGCGATGATCGCCGCGATCGAGCACTACACGGCGTTCCTCGGCGACTGGGTGCTGAACGCCGAGGAGTTGGACCGGCGCGGCGCCGACCCGATGATGCTGGACCTGCTGCGCTGGCACGGGGCGGAGGAGGTGGAGCACCGCTCGGTGGCCTTCGACCTGTTCCTGCACGTGGACGGCGGCTACCGGCGCCGCGCACGGACCTGGGCGACCGCCTTCTCGGCGCTGGTCTTCCTGTGGCAGCGGGGCGTCCGCTTCTTCATGGAGAACGACCCGCACCTGGTGGACGGCAGGGCCTCCTTCGGCCAGTTCTTCCGGGCGGGCCAGCAGGGCGTCCTGCCGTCCACGGGCGCGATGCTGAAGTCCATACCGAAGTACCTCGCCCGCGCCTACCACCCCTCGCAGGAGGGATCGACGGCCCAGGCGGTGGCCTACCTGGCCACCTCGCCCGGCGCGAACGGCGGCCCGGCCGGCGGCCCCCACGGCGGCCCGGCCGGCGCCGCGCACGGCTCCTCCGACAGCGGGGTGACGGCATGAGGCGCGTCCTCGCGGTGACCGCCGTCGCCGGCGCGGCCTGGGCGGCCAAGCGGGCCCTGAGCCGCCGCGTGGCGGCCTCCCCGCTCTGGCCGCTGCCGGCCCTGGAGACCCCCGTCTCGGGGTACTCGCCGCGCCGCCCGCTGCGCGCGCGGATCACCTCCCGCGGCGCACCGGCCGAGGGGGTGCTGCACCTGACCCTGGAATCCCCGGAGCTCCCGGCGTGGGCCCCGGGCGCGCACGTGGACGTGGTCCTGCCCTCGGGCCTGGTCCGCCAGTACTCCCTGTGCGGCGACCCGGCGGACACCGGTGCCTACACGATCGCGATCCGGTTGATCGAAGGCGGCCGCGGCGGCTCCCGCGAGGCGCACGCCCGCCTGGTCGTGGGGGCCGAGCTGGAACTGCGGCCGCCGCGCAACCGGTTCGAGCTGGAGCCGGCGCCCTCGTACGCGTTCGTGGCGGGCGGCATCGGCATCACCCCGATCCTGCCGATGCTGCGGGCGGCCACGGCGGCGGGCGCCGACTGGACCCTGCTCTACGGGGGCCGCTCGCGCGCCTCGATGCCCTTCCTCGCCGACCTGGCGGTCCACGGCGACCGGGTCACCGTCGTCCCCGAGGACGAGGCGGGCCTGCCCGACCTGTCGGTGCTCGCCTCGGCCCGGCCGGGCACCCTGGTCTACTGCTGCGGTCCGGAGCCGCTGATGGAGGCCGTGACGGCGGCGGCCGCGGACCCGGCCGCGGTCCGCCTGGAGCGGTTCGCCGCGCCGGCGCCGGGGCCCGCCCGGCCCTTCACCCTCGAACTGCGCCGCTCGGGGCGCACGGTGGAGGTGGGCGCGGCCGAGACCGCGCTCGCCGCGGTGCGCCGGGAGCTGCCGGGCATCCCGTACTCCTGCGAGCAGGGCTTCTGCGGGACCTGCCAACATCGGGTGCTGGCGGGTGAGGTGGAGCACCACGACGAGCTGCTCACGGACGGCGAGCGCGAGGACTCGATGCTGCTGTGCGTCTCGCGCGCGAAGGACGGTCACCTCGCCCTGGACCTGTGACCTGTCCGTACTAGGGTGTCCGCATGACAACCGGGGTGCGGCGCAGGATGGGTGTCGAGGAGCGGCGGCAGCAGCTGATCGGGGTTGCCCTGGAGCTGTTCAGCCACCGCTCCCCCGACGATGTGTCGATCGACGAGATCGCTGCGGCCGCGGGGATATCGCGGCCGCTCGTCTACCACTACTTTCCGGGCAAGCTCAGCCTGTACGAGGCGGCGCTGCGGCGGGCCGCCGATGAGCTGGCGCTGCGGTTCGTGGAGCCGCAGGAGGGGCCGCTGGGGGCCCGGCTGCTGCGGGTGATGGGGCGGTTCTTCTCCTTCGTCGACGAACACGGGCCGGGCTTCTCGGCGTTGATGCGCGGTGGTCCGGCGGTGGGGAGCAGCCAGACCAACGCCATGATCGACGAGGTGCGGCAGGCCGCGTACGAGCAGATCCTCGCGCACCTGGGCATCGGCGTGCAGGATCCGCCGGCGCGGCTGGAACTGGTGGTGCGGTCCTGGGTGTCGCTGGCCGAGTCCACCGCGCTGATCTGGCTGGACGGTCGGAAGATCCCCCGGACCGAGCTGGAGTTGCAGCTGGTGCACGACTTCGCGGCGCTGGCCGCCGTGAGCGCGGCGTACGACGCCGAGATGGCGGGGATCCTCGTACGGATCCTGGCCGACGAGCCCGCCGACGGGCCCTTCGGCGAGCTGGTCGGGCGGCTCGGCGGGCTGGTTCCGACCGGGGTGTCCGGCCCGAGCTGATCTTGCTCGATAATGCCCGCGTGATCATTGACGACGGGATCTTGTTCCGGCGGGCCGAGGAGAAGGACGCCGGCCTGCTGGTGCGGCTCTACGACCAGGCTGCCCGCTGGATGCGGAAGCACGGGATCGAGCAGTGGAAGCCCGGTGACAAGGACGCCGCGCACTTCCGGTCGAAGATGCGCGAGGGCGAGGTGTGGATCGCCGCCGGGGCCGACGGGCAGGTCTGCGGGGCGTACGAACTCTGGTGGTCCGACGAGGAGGCCTGGGGGGTCCAGCCGCCCGTCGCGGGCTATGTGCACCGGCTGATGGTGGCCCGCGAGGCCGCGCCCGCCGGAACCGGGCGCCGCATGCTCGAGCATGCCGAGCGGCGGATCGCCTGGACCGGGCGGGAGCGGGCGCGGCTGGACTGCGTCTCCACCAACCCCCGGCTGCTCGCGTACTACCGGGCCGCGGGCTACCGGGTGGTCGGGGAGTTCCCCCACAAGGAGGGGAAGGACGGCAGGGTCTACGGGGTGATCCTGCTGGAGAAGCGGCTGGACCGGCTCAGCGCCGTGTGAAGACCGAGACGGTGCGGGCGGGGACGGTGAACTCTCCTGTCGTCGCGTCGTACGCGGACTGCTTGACGGTGGCGTCGGAGCCCGCGGCCTGCACCGGGTGCAGGGCGTAGGCGGTGCCGGCGAGGGCCGGGACGCGCTGGGGGCGGGCGGTGGGGGTGGCGTTGAAGACCACCACCAGGTCGCCGAGGACCATGGTGATCACTCCCGGGGTCTCCTCCTTGCCGGAGAGCGGGAAGGACAGCCGGTCCTGGACGGCCTGCGGGGTGGTGAGGGCGAAGGCGCCTTCCGTCGTGCGGATCCGCAGCAGGTCGCGGTAGGCGGCCGAGGCTCCGGTGATCTCGGCGCAGCCGGGGGCCGGGGCGGTCAGCAGGGGCTTCGCGTAGAGCCACTTCGAGGCGTTGTCGGCGGCCGGGGGCAGGCCTCGGCCGAAGCCGTTGCCGTCGCGGCAGTCCCAGTGGAGGGCGTTGAACCAGTCGCCGCTGTCGTAGGAGTTGCGGTCCAGGGACTTGGAGCGGAGCAGGTCCGTGCCCGCCTGGGAGAGGGCCGGGCCCTGGGAGAGCGCGGCCGTGGCCATGGCCAGGACCTGCATCCGGGCCTTGTCCGACGCGCCGGTGGCCGGCGGGAGCTTGTAGGTCAGGGCGTCGGCGAGGGTCTCGTTGTCGTGGGCGTCGGCGTAGGCGAGGGCGTCGCCGGGGGCGGCCGCGTAGCCGGCCGGGGCGCCGTTGTAGTCGACCTCGGAGCCCTTGACGCGGCGGCCGGTGGTGTCGGTGAAGGTGTAGGAGGCGAGGTTGCCGGACAGGCCGACCTTGATCAGGTCCTGGGCGTGCAGGAGGCGGGCTTTCTGCTCGGCCGGGGTGCCGCCCGCGGGCGAGCCGTTGGGTTCGGTGAACAGGCCGGAGGCGAAGCCCTGGACGCGGGGGTCCTCGTCGAAGGGGCCGCCGCCGCGGACCGCGTCGCGCGCCCGGTCGGAGAAGGTGGCGATGCCGGTGCCGGCCATGTTCTTCTGCGTGGCCTGCACGAAGCGGGCGTCGTCGGCGATCTCGCCGAAGTTCCAGCCCTCCCCGTAGAGGACGATCCTCTTGCCGTCGACCCCGTCCTTGGCGACGGTCAGCTCGTCGAGGGCCTTGCGGACGGCGAGGATGTTGGCCTTCGGGTGGTGGCCCATGAGGTCGAAGCGGAAGCCGTCGACCTTGTAGTCCTTCGCCCAGGTGACGATCGAGTCCACGACGAGCCGGCCCATCATGGTGTTCTCGGGGGCGGTGTTGGCGCAGCAGGTGGAGGTGGCGACGCTGCCGTCGGCCAGGAGCCGCTGGTAGTAGCCGGGGACGATGCGGTCGAGGACGGACTTGTCCGACTGCCCGGAGGCGACGGTGTGGTTGTAGACCACGTCCATTACGGTGCGCAGCCCGGCCTTGTTGAGGGACTGGACCATCCTGCGGAACTCGACGGTGCGGGCGGTGCCGTTCGGGTCGCTGGCGTAGCTGCCCTCGGGGACGGTGTAGTGCAGGGGGTCGTAGCCCCAGTTGTAGGCGTCCTTCGCGGCCGCGGCGGCCACGCAGGCCTGCTGCTCCTGCGAGTCGGGGGCGTAGACCTTGAGGTCGCAGGCGGGTTCGGTGCGGTCGGCGGCCTTCTCCGGGATGGTGCCGATGTCGAAGGCCGGCAGGAGGTGGACGTAGGAGGTTCCGGCGGCGGCCAGGCCGCGCAGGTGGGTCATGCCCGCCGAGCCGGTGTCGGTGAAGGCCAGGTACTGGCCGGGGTGCTTCGAGGTGCGGTCCGCGACCGAGAAGTCGCGGATGTGGAGCTCCTGGATCTGGGCGGAGGTGAAGGGGACGGGCGCGGGCTTGCGCAGGTCCTTCCAGCCGGGCGGGGCGAGCTTCGGGTCGGCGAGGTCCACGGCCAGGCTGTGGGTGGAGTCGGCGGTCAGGGCCGTGGAGTAGGGGTCGGTGACGAGGTTGCGTACCACCTGGCCGGTGCTCGGCGCCCAGACGGTCACGGCGTAGCGGTAGGGCTTCGCGGCCCAGGAGCGCTCACCGTGCACCGACCAGACGCCGGTGGCGTCGTCGCGGCGCATGGGGACGGTGCGGCCGTCGAGTTCGAGGGCGACCTGCTGGGCGGTCGGGGCCCAGACGGAGAGGGTGGGGCGGCCGTCCTTGAAGACGGGGCCGAGGGCGGCGGTGGTGGCGTACAGGTCGTCCAGGACCCCGGCGAGCTGTACGCCGGTGGCGGCGAGGACGGCGCCGTTCGCGGCGCGGGCACTGGCGGCGAGCTGGCCGCGCAGGGCCTCGCGGACCCGGTAGCGGTCGCGCGGGTCGACGCTGAAGGCGGAGGAGGCGGCCAGGTGCGGGAACTTCTGCTTCTGGGCGGCGGTGAGCTCGGTGCGGTTCAGGCGCAGCCACCGGGCCCCGCCCTCGCTCAGGGTGCCGTTCTCGGCCTTGACGGCGCCGTCGCGGGAGGCGAGGAGTTGGGCGGAGGCGGCGGCCGCGGGGGCGTTCCAGGCGAGGGTGTCGCGGTCGATCCAGACGGCCTGGGCCTTGGTGAGGTCCAGGGCGGCGCCGGGGCCCGGGGGCTGCGGGAGGAGGTACTTCTCCTTGCCGCCCAGCATCCAGACCTCGTGGCCGGTGGCCTTCAGGTCGAGGGACTGGTCGGAGGGGAGGTCCTTCTCGTCGCCCTTGTGGAGGATGTAGCTGAGGCTGGTGGCGCCGGCCGCGAGCGGGACCTCGTACACCGCGCCGTAGGCGTCGGTGCGGGTGGGCGGCAGCGGCTTGGACCAGTCGGTGGGGTCGGCGGCGCCGGTCCAGACGTGCAGGCCCCAGCCCTCGTAGGCGCCGTCGGGGCGCTGGTAGTGCAGGACGGCCTTGGAGGTGTCCTGCGGCGGGTGGGAAGGGCGCTCGGTGCGGGCGGGTTCCTTGCCCTGCTCGAGCCAGATCTCGCCGGTGCGGGTCACGTCGATGGTGCGGTCGGCGGCGACGTCCTTGTTGCCGTCCTTGTCGATGACGAGGTAGCCGACGGAGGAGGCACCGGGCTTGAGCTTGACGTACGCGAAGGCGCCGTAGGCGTCGCGGCCGGTGAACCCGTGGCCGGCGGGCCACGGCGTGGCCTCGCCCTCGGCGATGTCGCCCCAGGCGTAGAGCCGCCAGTCGGTGTAGTCGCCGTCGGGCCGGTTGTAGTGGACGACGGCGTAGTCGCGCTGGGTCGCCGTCGGGGTCTCCTTCGGCGGGACCTGTCCGGCGGCGGACTGGGCGAGCGCGCTCGCGGTGCGGCCGGCGGAGTCCACGACGACGGCCTTGTAGCGCAGGGCCGTTCCGGCGGGGGCGGTGATGTGCTGGGTGACCTTGTACGGGGCGTGGTCGGCGGAGCCGAGGACCTGCCAGGGCCCGTTGCCGGTCTGGGCGGCGAAGACGACCCGGTTCAGGCCGCCGCCGGTGACGTCGGCGGTGAGCTCGACGGTGCCGGTGGCGCCGGGGGCCGGGGCCTTGAGGGTCAGGGCCGGCTTGGCGGCGGGGACGGCGAGCGGGGCGGTGGCCTGGAGGACCACCGAGCCGTAGGCGGGGACGACGACGGTGAGCTTGCCGGCCGCCGAGGCGCGCAGCAGTGCGGTGCCGCCGTACAGGGTGCGGTACTGGGCGCCGGCCGGGGCGTCGATCTCCACGGCCTTGGACTCGGGCGCGTTGTTCGCGGCGACGAGGTACTCGGTGCGGCTGCGCGGTTCCGTCCGGGCGAAGGCGTAGACGGAGCCGTCGGCGAGGCGCTCGCTCTGGACGCCGTCTCGCAGCGCGGGGTGGTTCTTCGCCAGCTTGGAGAGAGCGCTGATCTGCCGGTAGAGCGGGTGCTCCGGATCGTAGGCGTCGCTCGCGTGGGTGCGCGCCGTTCCGAGCTGGTCGTCGTCGAGGTAGTCGGCGACCTGCGACCCGAACAGCGGCTGACGGGCGTCCTTGTCGCCGCCCGCGCCCGTGAAGCCCTGCTCGTCGCCGGAGTAGACCACCGGGTTGCCGCGGGAGAAGAACATCAGCTCGTTGGCGAGCCGGTAGCGGTCCAGGAGTTCCTGCTCCCCCGCGCCCGGCCGGTCCTGCTTCAGGAAGGAGCCGAAGCGCCCCATGTCGTGGTTGCCGAGGAAGGTCACCTGCTCGTAGGCGTTGGCCTTGTCGGTGGTGTAGCGGTAGTCGTCACCGAGGACGGTGGCCAGCCGGCCGGCTTCCGCGCCCTGGGCGGCGTACGAGCGGATCGCGTCCTGGAGCGGGAAGTCGAGGGTGGAGTCGAGGCGCCCGCGCGTCACGTACGGGGAGGTGACGGCGGTGTCCGCGGAGTAGACCTCGCCGAACATGAAGAAGTCGTCCCGGCCGCGCTTGGCCGCGTACGCGTCGAGCGCGGTGGCCCACTGGCTCCAGAAGTCCAGGTTGACATGCTTGACGGTATCGATCCGGAAGCCGTCGATATCGAACTCCTCGACCCACTTCTGGTAGATCTTCTCCATTCCGCCGACGACCTCGGGACGCTCGGTCCACAGGTCGTCGAGGCCGAAGAAGTCGCCCTGCTCGGAGGACTCGCCGGCGAAGGTGGAGTCGCCCCGGTTGTGGTACATCTGCGGGTCGTTGAGCCAGGCCGGCACCTTGGCGTTCTTCTTGGCGTCGGGGACGAACGGGGTCCGCGGGAAGGAACCGGTTCCGGTCTTGGGGAACTTCCCCTTCCCGTCCGCGTAGTCGGAGTCGTCGAAGGGCACCCCGTCCTTGGTCAGGTAGGGGAACGCGCCCTTCGACAGGTACGAGTAGGACGCCTCCCGGTAGTCCACGACGTCGGCCGTGTGGTTGGTGATGACGTCGAAGAAGACCTTCATCCCCTTCCCGTGGGCCTTGTCGATCAGCCGCTCCAGGTCGGCGTTGGTGCCGAAGTGCGGGTCGACCTGCGTGAAGTCGGTGATCCAGTAGCCGTGGTAGCCGGCGGAGACGTCGTCGCCCTTCCCCTGCACCGGCTGGTTCTTGAAGATCGGCGCCATCCAGATGGCCGTCGTCCCCAGGCCCTTGATGTAGTCGAGCCGGTCGGTGAGCCCCTTGAGGTCGCCGCCCTGGTAGAAGCCCTTGTCCGTCGGGTCGAGGCCGGTCTCCAGGCGGGAGCCGGTGAGGCCGCCCCGGTCGTTGCGCGGGTCGCCGTTCGCGAAGCGGTCCGGGAGCACGAAGTAGAACTGCTCCCGGGTCAGGTCGTGCCGGGCCGGCTGTGCGGCGAGCTTGGCGTCCGAGGGCGGGGCCGGCGCCTTGGCGGCGGCCGCCGCGGCGGGCAGGGCGGGCAGGAGCGCCACGGCCAGGGCGGCGGCGAGGACTCCTGCGGCAGGGCGTATCAAGGCGGATCTCCTTGTGTACGTGAGGGCTGCCCGGCGTGGCGGGGAGGATGGATGCCGGGCAGCCCTGGACCAGGGGGGACGGGTCAGTTGCGCCAGGTGTCGCTCAGTGCGACCTTGCCGCTCGCGGGAACGGTGGCCGTGCGGTTGGCTCCGCTCTCCCACGTGACGTTCCCGGAGGCGTCCTTGCGGACGTACTTGTACGCGAAGGACGTGCCGGGCGGGAGGGTGACGTCGAGCTTCCACACGGGGTAGGAGGCGGGGTCGAGCTTGAGCGCGCCGCCGGTGTTCCACGAGCCGAGCTCGGGGCGGTCGCCGGTGACGTGGATGTCCTGGCCGGGCACGGTGGTGGCGTTGACGGCGAAGGAGGCGCCCGAGGCCGCCGGCGGCGGGGGCGTCGTACCGCCGGAGCAGGTGCGGGCGCCGGCGTGCAGGGCGAGCGCGGTGCCCGCGCCGAGCGTGGCGGTGAACTGGCCGCCGGAGCTCACGTTGACCACCCGCCCGCTCTGCACGTCGCAGTAGTCGCCGCCCGGGAGGGAGGTCTGGAAGGTGCGGGTCAGGGCGCCCGCCTCGTGGTTGATCGCCACGTACGCCTTGGTGCCGCGCCCGAAGGCGATCCGGTCCGCTCCGTCGTCCCACCAGTTCGTGACGCCCTGACCGCGCGCCGCGTTCCGGAAGCCGACCATGGAGGAGATCTCGCGCCAGGCGTGCTGGCACTTCCAGCCGTCCGCGTAACAGGCGCTCACCGCTCCGCCGTTGGGCGGGCCGGCGTCCTTGTCGGTCCACTCGTAGCCGGAGTGCACGTCCGGGGAGCCGTAGGGCCAGGCCAGCATGAACACGTTGGCGAGGGTGTAGTGCGCGCCGTCCTTGTAGCTGAGGGTGTCCCCGCCGCGCTCGGTGTCGTGGTTGTCGACGAAGACGGCGGACTGCCCGCCGGGCATGTACCCCCAGGCCTCCCCGAAGTTCTTCAGGTGGGCCAGGTTCTCGTTCTGGAAGACCCGCTTCAGGTCCCGCGCGTACCGGAACTCCTGCACGTCCCCGCTGCCGAGGTACTCGCTCGGCGAGACGGCCTCGCCGGCGCCGTGGATGGCCTCCAGCTTCCAGTAGGCGCCGGGATTGCTCAGCCGGGACTTGATGTCGGCCAAATCGGCGGCGGGCATGTGCTTGGCGGCGTCGATCCGGAACCCGTCGACGCCCAGTGACAGCAGGTCGTTCAGATAGCCGGCGATCCGCCCCCGCACGTAGTCCTCACCGGTGTCCAGATCGGCCAGCTGCACGAGCTCGCAGTTCTGCACGTTGGCCTTGTCCTGGTAGTTGGAGATGACCGCCCGGCAGTCGTCCATGTCGGAGCCGGAGTAGATGCCCGGATAGCCGTACTTCGTGTACGGACTCCCCCCGGTCCCCGTCCCGTTCCCGGCGGCCATGTGGTTGATGACGGAGTCGGCGACGACTTTCACGCCGGCGGCGTGGCAGGTGTCGACCATGGCCTTGAAGGCGGCCCGGTCCCCGAGCCGTCCGGCGATCTTGTAGCTGACGGGCTGGTAGGAGGTCCACCACTGGGACCCCTGGATGTGCTCCTGCGGGGGCGAGACCTGGACGTACCCGTAACCGGCGGGCCCCAGGCTGCCGGTGCAGGCCTTGCCCACCGCATCGAACCGCCACTCGAACAGAACGGCGGTGACGTCCTTGGTGCCGGGGGGCGCGGCCTGCGCCTGCGGTGCCTGCGCGGTGAGGGTGGCGGCGGCGAGCGCGCCGACGGCGACAGCCGCCAACGCTCTGCGGGTGGGGGGCATGTGGGGCCTCCTGGCGGAGAGGTGGGGATTGCACGCGACCGTAGGGGCCGAAACCCGCCCCTGCAAGACCTTGCGCAAGAGATTGCAGAATTGTTTCCCCGACGTGTCCTCGCGGGGCCGCCCCCGCCACCACCTGGGTAATGTCCCCCCGGGTCAGCGCACACCGGAGGAAGGCCGCCACGGCAACCGACATCGTGACCGCCCACGATCGGCCGGGAAGGACGATCTAGGGTGTGCTCGTGAAGCCCTTCCCACCGCCGCAGATACCGGCAGACGAACTCCGGCCCAGCCGTCGCCGGTATGCCACAGCGGGCGCGATCGCCGTCGTGCTCCTCGTGATGGGCGTGGCCATCGGCGCTTTCCGGTTCAGCGACGCGATCGACGCGGTGGACACCGGCCATCGGTTCGCCAACGGCGACATCGTCACCCTTCGGCTCGAGCCGGGTGGCGAGAAGGCCATCTGGATCAGGGACGAGGAATTCGGCCCGTCCGCCGACCCGGAGTGCAGCATCACCGGGCCGGGCGGCCCCGGTCTCACCGATCCGGGAGTCGACGTGTTCCTCACCCGTGACGAGACCTGGAATCCGCTCTACACCATCGAGGTGCCACGAGCAGGCGACTATCAGGTCACCTGTTCGTCCCAGGCATCCTCTCAGTACGCCATCGGGGACGACGGAGGCTTTCTCGCACTCGCGGGGCGGCTGGTACTGGCCATCGCCCTCCCCATCCTCGGAATCACCATCTGCGCCGTCACCGTCCTCGTCACCGCCTTCCGCCGCAGCCGCCATCGCAAGCAGCTGCTCGCCGAACGCCACGGCTCTCCCTGAGCAGCACCAACGGAGATCAGGCCCCCTCGCCCCTCACCTGAGCCTGCGCCTGCGCCTGCGCCCGTAGGGGGCCCCTCACCCCACCCCCGGCGCCTGCGCCGTAGAGCCCCTCACCACCAGTTCCGGCTGGAAGACGTACTCCGTGCGCTGGACCGGGGTGCCGGCCACCGCCTCCAGCAGGGCTCCGACCGCCGCCGTCGCCATCGCGCGGACCGGCTGGCGGACCGTCGTCAGCGGCGGATCGGTGAAGGCGATCAGCGGCGAGTCGTCGAAGCCGACCACCGACACGTCCTCCGGCACCCGCAGCCCCCGCTCGCGCGCCGCCCGTATGACGCCGAGCGCCATCGGGTCGCTCCCGCACACCACGCCCGTGCAGCCCCGGTCCAGCAGGGCGCCGCCCGCCGCGTGGCCGCCCTCCACCGTGAACAGGGTGCGCTGGATCAGGCCCTCCGCCTCCGCGGACGGGCAGGCGGCCACGAAGCCCTGCTCCTTGCGGGCCGACGGCACGTACCGCGTCGGCCCGATCGCCAGCCCGATCCTGTGGTGCCCCAGGTCCTCCAGGTGCCGCACCGCCATGTCGGCGGCGGCCCGGTCGTCCGGGGAGATGAACGGCGCGTTCACCTGCTCGTTGAAGCCGTTGATCAGGACGAAGGGAGTGCCGCGCGCCGCGAGGCGCTGGTAGCGCGACGGGTCGGCGTGGGCGTCCGCGTGCAGGCCCGACAGGAACACGATGCCCGTGACCCCGCGTTCCTCCAGCTGCTCCACCAGCTCGTCCTCGGTGGCCCCGCCCGGTGTCTGCGTGCACAGCACCGGGGTGTACCCGTGCCCGGCCAGCGCCTGCTCGATGACCTGCGCGAACGCCGGGAAGATGGGGTTGGTCAGCTCCGGGATCAGCAGCCCCACGAGGCCGTTGCTGCGCCGCTTGAGCCGCACCGGCCGCTCGTAGCCCAGCAGGTCGAGCGCGGCCAGCACCTTGTGCCGGGTGCCGGCCGCCACGCCCGACTTGCCGTTGAGCACACGGCTGACGGTCGCCTCGCTGACCCGGGCCTGCGCGGCGATGTCCGTCAGCCGCAGCGGGGAAGTCACCCCTGCCACCACACCGCGGTGTCGGCGGGCAGCACGTCGGGCTCGGCTATGTCGCCGCTGGCGAGCAGCACGGTGCCCGCGGCCGGGAGGCGTACTGCCTCGCCGGTCGTGTTGACCGTGCAGACGAAGCCGCCGCGGCGGAACGCGAGCACCCCCTCCGGGGCGGCCAGCCACTCCACGGCGTCGCCCGCGCCCAGGTCCGCGTGCGCGCGGCGGATCCGCAGGGCCGCCCGGTAGAGCTCCAGCGTGGACGCGGGGTCACCGGTCTGCGCCGCGACGCTCAGGCCCGCCCACTCGGCCGGCTGCGGCAGCCAGCTGCCTCCGCTGCCGAAGCCGTACGGGGCCTCGTCGCCGGACCACGGGATCGGGACGCGGCAGCCGTCGCGCAGCCCGTCCTGGCCGTTCGCCTTGAAGAAGGAGGGGTCCTGGCGGACCTCGTCGGGGAGGTCCACCACCTCGGGCAGGCCCAGCTCCTCGCCCTGGTAGACGTACGCCGACCCGGGCAGGGCCAGCATCAGCAGGGCGGCGGCCCGGGCCCGGGCCAGGCTGCCGAAGCGGGTGCGGTGGCGGACCACGTCGTGGTTCGACAGCACCCACGTCGTCGGCGCGCCCACCGGCCGCATCGAGTCGAGCGAGTCGTCGATGGCGGCGCGCAGCGCCTGCGCGTCCCAGCCGGTGTTCAGGTAGTGGAAGTTGAAGGCCTGGTGCAGCTCGTCGGGGCGCAGGTAGAGCGCGGTGCGGTCGGCGCTCGGGGTCCACGCTTCGGCGACGCCGATGCGGTCGCCCGCGTACTCGTCGAGGACCCGCCGCCAGGAGCGGTAGATCTCGTGGACCCCGTCCTGGTCGAAGAAGGGCAGTACCTGGTTGCCGAGCAGCTTGAGCTGCTCGTCGCGGCCGAGGTCGGGCAGGCCGGGGGCCTTGACCAGGCCGTGGGCGACGTCGATGCGGAAGCCGTCGGCGCCGAGGTCGAGCCAGAACCGCAGGATGGAGCGGAACTCGTCCTGTACGGCGGGGTGTTCCCAGTTGAAGTCGGGCTGCTCGGGCGCGAAGAGGTGCAGGTACCACTCGCCGTCGGCGACGCGGGTCCAGGCGGGGCCGCCGAAGATCGACTCCCAGTCGTTGGGCGGCAGCTCGCCGGAGGTGCCCTGCCCCGGCCGGAAGTGGAAGCGCTCGCGCAGCGGGGTGCCGGGGCCTTCGCGCAGCGCCTGCTTGAACCATTCGTGCTGGTCGGAGCAGTGGTTGGGGACGAGGTCGACGATGATGCGCAGGTCCAGGGCGTGTGCCTCGCGGATGACGGCGTCGGCGTCGTGCAGGGTGCCGAACATCGGGTCGATGGCCCGGTAGTCGGCGACGTCGTAGCCCGCGTCGGCCTGCGGGGAGGCGTAGAACGGGCTCAGCCAGACGGCGTCGACGCCCAGTTCCTTGAGGTAGGGCAGGCGGCTGCGGATGCCTTCGAGGTCCCCCATGCCGTCCCCGTTGGAGTCGGCGAAGCTGCGCGGATAGACCTGGTAGATCACCGCTTCTCTCCACCAGCCGGGCTGGGTGCCGGTGGAGGTGGGGAGTGCGTCGGCGAGGTGCTGGGTCATGTCGTCCTTGGAGAGATCGGGCCGGGGGTGGGAGGGGGCAGGCACGGGTGGTCAGCCCTTGGTGGCGCCTGCCGTCATCCCGGCGACGAGGTGACGCTGGGCGAAGACGAAGAAGATCGCCGCGGGGATGGCGATGAGGACCGAGGCGGCGCTCATCGCACCCCAGTTGGAGGTGTACTGGGTGACGAAGGTCTGCAGTCCGCCGGCCAGGGTGAGGTTCTCCTCGCCGACCATGAAGGCGGAGGCGTAGGCGACTTCGCCCCAGGCGGTGATGAAGGCGTAGAAGCCGGTGACGGCGAGGCCGGGCTTGGCGAGCGGCAGGATCAGCCGCCAGAAGGTGCCGAAGGGGTTGAGCCCGTCGACGCGGCCGGATTCGTCGATCTCCACCGGGATGGTGTCGAAGAAGCCCTTCATCATCCAGGCGCAGAACGGCACGGCGATGGTGAGGTAGGTGATGATCAGGCCGACGGGCTGGTTGAGCAGCCCGAGGTCGCCCATCAGGTTGTAGAGCGGCACGATGAGGATGGCCATCGGGAACATCTGCGTGACGAGCAGGGTCCACATGAGCGGCTTCATGCCGGGGAACTTGAACCGGCTGACCGCGTACCCGGTGGTGGCGGCGATGAACACACCGAGGACGGTGGTGACGCCGGCGACCAGGACGGAGTTCGCGAACCAGCTGAGGAAGTGGCTCTGCTCCAGCAGGTACGCGTAGTTGCCGAGCGTCGGCTGCTTGACGAAGTCCGTGCTGATCGCGTGCTCGGCCGGCTTGAGCGAGGTCAGCAGGATCCACAGCACCGGGAAGACGGCGATGACGGACGCCGCGAGCAGGGTCGCGTGCAGGCCGAACGAGGCGAGCGGGGAACGGCTGCCCCGGGTACGGGCGGTGTTCGCGGACATGGTCACCACACCTCTCCCTGCTTGCGCAGCGAGCGCCGGTAGACCAGCGCGAAGATCATGAGCAGGGCGAGGATCAGGACGCCCCAGGTGGCGGAGCCGGCGAAGTCGCGCGGGCTCGCCACGAACGCCTCGCGGAAGGCCTGGGTCACCAGGATCTCGGTGGAGTCCCCTGGTCCGCCCCGGGTGAGCAGGAAGATCACCGGGAACATGTTGAAGGTCCAGATGGTGGAGAGCAGGATCACCGTCATGCTCACGGCGCGCAGGCCGGGCAGGGTGATGTGCCGGAACCGCTGCCAGGCGCTCGCGCCGTCCATCTCGGCGGCCTCGTAGAGCTCGCCGGGGATGGACTGCAGTCCGCCGAGCAGGGCGACCATCATGAAGGGGACGCCGAGCCAGACGTTGACGGCGACGACCGAGAACTTGGCCCAGGTCGGGTCGTCGAGCCACGGGACGGCGGCGATGCCGCCGCCGTCGAGGATCTTGTTGAGGATGCCGTTGTCGCGGTTGAAGAGGAACCGCCAGGCGAAGACGGAGACGAAGCCGGGGACGGCCCAGGGCAGGATGAGCGCCATCCGGTAGGCGGCGCGGCCCCGGAAGTTCCGGTTGAGCATGTTGGCCAGGACCAGGCCGAGCGTGAAGGTGATGGACACGCACGCGACGGTCCACACCACCGTCCACACCAGCCGCTGCAGGAACACCGGGTCGCTGAGCACGGCCGCGTAGTTGTCGAGTCCGACGAACTCGTACGTGGCCTCGATGTGCCGGGCGCCGATGGTGCGCGAGACGTTGCGCTCGTTGGCGTCGGTCAGCGACAGGTAGATGCCCCGGATCAGCGGCCAGCCGATGATCACGCCGAGGACGAGCACCACCGGGGCGATCATCGCCCAGGCGTACCAGTGGGTGGCGAGGGCGCGCCTCAGTCCGCCTCTGTTCCCGCTGTCAGTCCTGCGGCTCCGGCCGCGGGCGGCGACGTCCTTGTGGACGTCGTCACCCGCGGCCTTCGCCACCGACTGGCTGGTGTGAGCAGCCATCTTGTCGTTACTTCCAACCCTTGAGGATCTTGCGGAACTCGGCGCCGGCCGCCTTGGCGGCGTCCTCGGGGCTCGAGGCTCCGGTGATCGCCTTGGTGTACTCGACCTTCAGCGGCTCGAAGAGGGAGCCGTTCTCCGGGATCCAGGCGCGCTCGACGGCCTTGTCCACGGCCGGCTTGAAGAACTGCACCATCTCGCTGCTCTTCACGTCGGGCTGCTCGTAGGCGGCGGTGCGGGTGGGGAGCAGGCTGAGCTCCTTGGCCGACTGCACCTGGACCTCCTGCGAGGTCATGTACTCGACGAAGGCGTGGGCCGCGTCGCGGTTCTTCGAACCGGCGTAGACGCCGAGGTCGTGGCCGCCCTGCGGGGCGCCCGCCTTGACCGAGCCGGCCGGGACGGCGGCGACGCCGAGGTTGGCCTTGTCCTTGAACTGGTCGCCGGCGTAGGTGTCGGCGACGGCCCACGGACCGTTGATCATCATGGCGGCCTCGCCGGACTTGAAGGCCGTCTGCATGTTGGTCCAGCCGTCGGTGGCGTTGGTGACCGCCGCGCCCGAGGTGACCAGGTCGCGGGCGGTCTTGAAGGCCTTGACGCCCGCCTCGTTGTCGACGGTGACCGTCTTGGTCTTCGCGTCGACCAGGTCGCCGCCCTCGCCGTAGATCAGCGGGAGGAACCAGTAGGAGTCGTCGCCGCGCAGGTAGAGCCCGGCCTTGCCGCTCTTCGCCTTGATGGCCGCGGCGGCCGTCTTCAGCTCCTCGAGCGTCTTGGGGGGCTGGACGCCGGCGTCGGCGAGCATCTTCTTGTTGTAGAAGAGGCCGAGGGTGTCGATGACCTGCGGTACCGCGTAGGTCTTGCCCTCGTACTTGCCGCTGGCCGCGGCCTGCGGGAGGAACTCGGCGTCGACCTTCTTCGCCGTCTCCGCCGGGACCTCGTCGAGGTAGCCCAGCGAGGCGAAGTCGGCGACCCAGCCGACGTCGGCGCGGATCACGTCGGGGGCGTCGGAACCGCTGCTGAAGGCGTTCTTGACCTTGTTCTGCGCGTCGCCGTACGGGACGTTGACGTACTTGACGGTCACCTTCGGGTGCTTCGCGGTGAACGCCTCGGCGATCTTCTGGAAGCTGGCCTTCTCGGCGTCGTTCGACGTGTCCCACCAGGTGACGGTGCCGGACAGTTCGCCACCGGTCTTGGTCTCGCCGCTGTCGTCCTTGGTGTCACCACCGCAAGCCGTCGCCGCGAGCGCCAGGGCCGCGACCAGCGCGGTGGCCGCTATGCCACGCCGCATATGAACTCCTTCGATGATCCCGGCCGCGCCCTCGCGGTCCCGAGTTGCCAGGAACGTAACAAGGCTGAAAGAAGACCGAAAGCCCTTGCGGCAATTTTCTGCAAGACGGGCCGATCGTTACATCCGTGTGTCCGTACGGTGGCCGCAGCTTGCTGTTGGTTCGCCTCACCTTCTCCCTCCCGGGCCCGCAACCAGGGGGCGTCTGCTCGCGTTGACCCCGATATGACCCATGAGTCGACGGCCGTCCAGCTTGCAAACGCTTCCAGCAACGCCGCCGCGAGCACCGGCTGGTGGCGCGATGCCGTCATCTACCAGGTGTACGTGAGGTCCTTCGCGGACAGCGACGGCGACGGCGTCGGGGACCTGCGCGGGGTCCGCGAACGGCTCCCGCACCTGGCCCGGCTGGGGGTCGACGCCGTGTGGCTCACCCCCTTCTACGTCTCCCCGCAGGCCGACGGCGGCTACGACGTCGCCGACTACCGGGCCGTCGACCCGCTCTTCGGGGACCTCTCCGACGCCGACGACCTCGTACGGGCCGCACACGCGCTCGGACTGCGGATCATCGTGGACGTGGTGCCGAACCACACCTCCGAGCAGCACGCCTGGTTCCGGGCCGCCCGCGCCGGGGACCCGCGGGCCCGGGCGCGCTACCACTTCCACCCCGGCCGGGGCCCCGGCGGCGCCCAGCCGCCCAACGACTGGGAGTCCGTCTTCGGCGGCCCCGCCTGGACCCGCGTCGAGGACGGCTCCTGGTACCTCCACCTCTTCGCCCCCGAGCAGCCCGACCTGGACTGGGAGCATCCGGAGGTCGCCGCCGAGTTCGCCTCCGTGCTGCGCTTCTGGCTGGACCTCGGCGTCGACGGCTTCCGCGTGGACGTGGCCCACGGCATGGTCAAGGCCGCCGGCCTGCCCGACATCGGCCGCGGCGCCCAGGCCACCCTCATCGGCACGCAGCCGCTCCCCTTCTTCGACCAGGACGGGGTCCACGAGATCCACCGCACCTGGCGCCGGCTCCTCGACTCCTACGAGGGCCCGCGCATCGGCGTCGCCGAGGCATGGGCGCCGACCTCCGAGCGCCTCGCCCTCTACGTCCGCCCCGACGAACTGCACCAGGCCTTCAACTTCCGCTTCCTGAACTGCCCGTGGGACGCCGCCGCCATGCGGACCGTCATCGACGAGTCCCTGGCCGCCACCGCCTCGGTCGGGGCGCCCACCACCTGGGTGCTGTCCAACCACGACGTGGTCCGCCACCGCACCCGCTACGGCAGCCTGGCCCGGGCCCGGGCCGCCGCCCTGCTGATGCTGGCCCTGCCCGGGTCGGCGTACGTCTACCAGGGCGAGGAGCTGGGCCTGCCCGAGGTGGCCGACCTCCCGGCCGAGGTCCGCCGCGACCCGGCCTTCCTGCGCACCGCCGGACAGGACGGACTGCGCGACGGCTGCCGGGTGCCGCTGCCCTGGTCCGGCGACCGGCCCCCGTACGGCTTCGGGCCGGGCGGTGCCTGGCTGCCGCAGCCCGCCGGCTGGGGCGGCATGAGCGTCGCCGCGCAGACCGGCGATCCGCACTCCACCCTCGAGCTCTACCGCGCCGCCCTGGAACTGCGCCGGGCCCTGCCCGGCCTCGGCTCCCCGGACGCGGGCCCGCTGACCTGGCTGCCCGCGCCCGAGGGCGTGCTCCTCTTCACCCGGCCCGGCCTCGCCTGCACCCTCAACAGCCGGCCCGCCGCGGTCGAACTGCCCGCGCCCGGACGTCCCGTCCTGTCCAGCGCCCCCGTCGAGACGGACGGCCGCACCGTACTGCTGCCACCGGACTCGTGCACGTGGTGGGCAATCTGAACGTGCGACCGGTACAGTCCAATCCCGTGACCGCACGGCTAGCCGACATCGCAGCCCAAGCGGGGGTCAGCGAAGCCACAGTCAGCCGCGTGCTCAACGGCAAGCCCGGTGTGGCCGCGGGCACCCGTGAATCCGTGCTGGCCGCGCTCGACGTACTCGGCTACGAACGGCCCGTACGGCTGCGCCAGCGCAGCGCGGGACTCGTCGGGCTGATAACCCCCGAACTGGACAACCCCATCTTCCCGGCGCTCGCCCAGGTCATCGGCCAGGCGCTGACCCGCCAGGGATACACGCCCGTCCTGGCCACGCAGACGCCCGGCGGGTCCACCGAGGACGAGCTGACCGAGATGCTCGTCGACCGCGGGGTCTCCGGCATCATCTTCGTCTCCGGGCTGCACGCCGACACGACCGCCGACATGGGCCGCTACGACCAACTGCGCGGCCAGGGCGTCCCGTACGTCCTCATCAACGGCTTCTCCGACAAGGTGCAGGCGCCCTTCGTCTCCCCCGACGACCGCGCGGCGATGCAGCTCGCGGTCACCCACCTGACGGCGCTCGGGCACACCCGGATCGGCCTCGCCGTCGGGCCCAAGCGCTTCGTGCCGGTGGTCCGCAAGATCGAGGGCTTCCGGCTCGGGATGAAGGAGCGGCTCGGGCTCGGCGAGGAGGAGACCGAGGAGCTGGTCCAGCACTCCCTCTACACGCTGGAGGGCGGCCAGGCCGCCGCGGCCGCACTGATCTCGCGGGGCTGCACGGCGGTGGTGTGCGCGAGCGACATGATGGCGCTCGGCGCGATCCGCGCCGCCCGGCAGCGGGGGCTGCGGGTGCCGCAGGACGTGTCGGTCGTCGGCTTCGACGACTCCCCGCTCATAGCGTTCACCGATCCGCCGCTCACCACCATCCGGCAGCCGGTGCAGGCCATGGGACAGGCCGCGGTCAGGACCCTGCTGGAGGAGATCGGCGGTACGCCGGCCCCGCACAGCGAATTCGTCTTCCTGCCCGAACTGGTGGTCCGGGGCTCCACTGCCTCCGGCCCCGGGCAGGCTCGGGGCCGGACTCGTCCGTAGGTCGGAGCGCAGGCGCCGAAGACCGTCCCGAGGGATGATCGGAGGCGAGATCGCATCTGGCAGACTCTCTCCCCATGGGTGAAGCGAGCGTGAAGACACTGGAAACCGCCGGGGGCACCCCCGGGACGGACGTCGCGTCACCCCCCGTGACCGGGAGTGAGGTCCGGACGGGGCCCGAGCGCACCCTCCTGGCCCGGTTGCGCAGCCCGCGACGCCCGCGGATCTGGTTCGAGATCCTGCTGATCGCGGTCAGCTACTGGACCTACTCGCTGATCCGCAACGCGGTCCCCGAGCAGAAGGCGGCCGCGCTGGCGAACGCCGACTGGATCTGGAACGCCGAGCGGAGCCTGGGCATCGCCGTGGAGCAGACGGTCAACCACGCGGTGAACTCCGTGACGTGGCTGGTCGTGGGCATGAACTACTACTACGCCACGCTCCACTTCATCGTGACCATCGGCGTGCTCGTGTGGATCTACCGTTTCCATCCCGGGCGGTACGCCGCCACCCGCCTGGTCCTCTTCGCCACCACGGGCGTCGCCCTGGTCGGCTACTACCTGTACCCGCTCGCGCCGCCCCGGCTGATGAACGGGCAGAACTTCGTGGACACCGTGCTGGTCCACCACACCTGGGGCTCGATGGCCTCGGGGAACCTCAAGAACATGTCGAACCAGTACGCCGCGATGCCGTCCATGCACATAGGGTGGTCGCTCTGGTGCGGGCTGACGATCTTCGCGGTCGCCTCCGCCCCCTGGGCCCGGATCCTGGGCCTGCTCTACCCGGCGGCGACCCTCGTCGTGATCGTGGCCACCGCCAACCACTTCTGGCTCGACGCCGTGGGCGGCTTGCTCTGCCTGGCCTTCGGCTACACCGCCTCGCGGGCCTGGTTCGGCTCGCTCCCGCACCGGCTGCCGCGCCACCCCCTGTACGCGGGGCCGCACCCGGCGGCAGCGCTCGTGAACCGTTTCCGACGCTAGCCGCCCCCTCCCCCGGCTCTCTCAGGCCCTACCCGGCCCCTTCAGGCCCCCTCCCCGGCTCTTTCAGGCCCTCCCTTGGCCCCTTCAGGCCCCCTCCCCGGCTCCTTCAGGCCCCCTCCTCCCGGTGCGTGACGCGCCCGCCGGACATCGTGAGGCGGACCGGGGCCCCCGCCAGCTCGTCCACCCCCGCCGTGACCGGGTCCAGCGCGAAGGCCGTCAGGTCCGCCCGCCGGCCGGCCGCGATCCGGCCCGCCACCTGCTCCTCCCCGGCCGCGAGCGCCGCGTGCGAGGTCATGCCCTCCAGGGCCATCAGCCCGGTCAGGGCGGGTCCGGCCGAGGCCGCGCCGAGCGGGCTGCGGGCGGCCACGAGCACCTGGCGGGCGTCGTAGTGGGCGATGGGCCAGTCGGAGCCGAGCGCGAGGACGGCTCCCGCGTCCCGCAGGTCCCGGCAGCGCCAGGCACGCCCGGCCCGGTCCTCCCCCAGCCTCCTGGACCACTCGTCGGTGTGGTCGGCGCGGGTGTACGCGGCGTGCGGCGGCTGCATCGAGGCGATCACCCCGAGCTCCGCGAACCGCTTCAGCTGGTCGTCGGGGACGGTCTCGATGTGCTCGATCCGGTGCCGCATGCGGGCCTGCCCGCCGAGGGCGGCGACCGTGTCCAGGACGTGGCGGACCGCGGCGTCGCCGATGGCGTGGGTCGCGGTGCGCACCCCGGCCGCGTCGAGCACCCGCACGGCGCGGGCGTAGTCGCGCGGGTCGGGCCAGAAGGCCTCGGTGCCCTGGCCGTGGCAGTCGGCGTGCTCCAGCCAGGCGGTGCCGCCCTCCACGGTGCCGTCCATGAAGAACTTCACGCCGCCGACCTGCCAGTGGCGGCCGGCCAGGCCCTGGAGCCCGATCAGCCAGGCGAGTTCCCCGTCGTCCGCGCCCGGCATGCACCAGGGGGCCAGCCGGAGCCGCAGGGGCAGGTGGCCCTCGTACTCGACGGTCGCGAGGAGGGCCGGTACGTCGCCGTCGCCGAGGTCCATGACGTGGGCGCCGGTCAGTCCGGTGGCGGCCATGGCGTCCAGGAGGGCGACGAGGCGGGCGCGGCGCTCGGCGGGCGCGGGCTGCGGCACCAGGGCTCCGACCAGCGCCATCGCGGCGTGCTCGACGAGGTGTCCGGTGGGGCGGCCGGAGGGGTCGCAGACGATGGCGGAGCGCTGGGCGAAGGCGCGCGGCCCGGTGATGCCGGCGGCGGCCAGGGCCGCGCCGCTCGCGAGGGCGGAGTGGCCGTCGTAGAGGCGCAGGAAGGCGGGGGCGCCGTCCAGGGCGTCCTCGATCAGGGCCCGGTCGACGGGCTGTCCGCCGAAGGCGTTGTGGTCGAGGCCGTGGCCGACGACCCACCCCTTGGTGCGCTCGGCGGTCCGCAGCACGGCCCGCAGCCGGTCGGTGTCCCGTACGGCGGAGAGGTCGGTGCCGGTGGCCGTCTCGATGCCCCAGACGGGGTGGCTGTGGGCATCGGTGAGGCCGGGGGTGAGGGTGGCGCCGGCGAGGTCGATCACCTCGGTGCCGGGGCCGCGCCAGTCCCGTACGTCGGCCTCGTCGCCGACGGCGGCGATCCGCCCGTCCCGGACGGCGACGGCACGGGCCTCGGGGCGGTCGGGGTCGAGGGTGCGGACGCGGGCTCCGGTGAGGACGGTGTCGGCAGCGGGCACGGAACGGCTCCTTCGGGGGCGGGGGCGGCGGGCTGGGCCTCGGGCGGGCGGGGCGCCTCGGGCCCATCGTGCCGGGTCGGGGCCCGGGGGCGGCGGAGGGAGGGGCGAGGGAGGAGGCGGGCGCCGTGGCCGGGGGCCCGCGGGGGCCCGCGGGGGCCCGCGGGGGCCCGCGGGGGCCCGCGGGGGCCCGCGGGGGCCCGCCCCGAGATTGTTCTCCTGTGCGGGCAACCGAATCCGGCCGGGCGGTGGTCAAGAGGGCGAAGGGGGTGCCGATGCAGGCCGAGCAAGAAGCCCAGTTCCAGGCGTTCGTGGCCGCACGCTGGAGTCATCTGGTGCGGACCGCGTATCTGCTGACGGGGGATCCGCACGATGCGGAGGACGTGACCCAGAGCGCGCTCGCCAAGGCGTACCGGTCGTGGCGGCGCGTGTCGCGCATGGACAGCCCGGAGGCGTACGTGCGCCGGATGCTCGTCACGTGCAATAGCGACCGGTTCCGCAAGCGCCGGGTCGCCGAGCGGCTGACGGACTCCGTGCCGGACACCTCGGTCCGCGACAACGCGGTGGCCCGGGCCGACGAGCGCGACGCGCTGATGGAGGCACTGGCCCAACTGCCCGCCCGGCAGCGGGCGGTCGTGGTCATGCGGTACTGGGAGGACCTCTCCGAAGCGGAGACCGCGGACGTCCTCGGCTGCTCCCCCGGCACCGTCAAGAGCCAGGCGTCCAAGGCCCTGGCGAAACTGCGCGCCTGGCCCGGGCTGGGCGCGGTCACGACGACGAACGAGACGCGACAGGGGGCCTGCCGGTGAACGGGCGGGAGGACGACGAGCGGGGCGCGAAGCAGGACCCGCAGCGCGGGCCGCAGGGGCAGGCCGAGCGGGACGGACCGGACGGGCAGGACGGACCGGACGGGCAGGACGGACCGGACGGGCAGGGGGCCTTCGAGCTGGAGCTGCGGGACTGGATGGCCCGGGACGCGGCCTCCGTGCGCCCCGCCGCCGTGCCGTATCCGGCGATCGTCCGGCAGGGCCGCGCGGAGCGGCGGCGCAGGCTCGCGGTGGCCGGGGCGGCCCTGATCGCGCTGACCGTCGTACCGGCCACGGCCATCGCCTTCTCCGGCAGCGGCGCGGGCGGCGGGCCGGCGGAGCGGGTGTCCGTGGGCGGCGGCGGGCCGGCGGCGAGTACGGCGCCGCCCTCGCCCGAGCCGCCCGGCGGGCCCGCGGCCCCGGCCACGCCCGGGCAGCTCGCCGACGGCATCACCATGAAGGAGGCGGCCGCCGGGCTGGAGCAGTGCCTCGGCCCCGAGGCTCCGGGCAACGGCGTCTCGGGGTCCCCGCCGGCGAAGCTGGGCGAGGCTGCCCAGTACCGGATCCTGCTCGCGCACCGCAGCACCGGCAACGACAACTCCCCGGGCGACGGCCAGTACATCGTGGCCGTCCGGGACGCCCCCGTGCCGACCCGGATCATCTGCAGCGTCAAGGACGGCCAGGCGAGCGGCTCGAACATCTCGATGGGCGGCGACTCGGATCCCGAGAACGGTCCCGTCGTCCCCGACATGAACGCGGGCAAGCTCTATCTCCAGCGCCTGAGCGGCGAGGGCCCCTGGAAGCTGCCCTTCCGCTGGGGCAGCATCGGCACCGTCGACGCCGGGGTGACCCGGGTGACCGTCAGCTACGGCGGCGCCACCGTCGAAGCCGCCGTCGACCGCGGCTGGTTCGCCGCCACCGGAGTCCTGGAACAGGCCGTCACCAAGACGCCGCGGATCAGGGGCTACGACGCCCAGGGCAAGCAGCTCTACGACTCCGACCAGGACAAGCACCACGACAAGGCCATCCCCTAGCGGGGTGGAGGGTGTGGGGGGCCTCGCCGCCGTACAGGGGTCGGCGGCGAGGTCCCCCGCAGAACCACGCGGGTCCCGGCGGCCCCGCGCCGCGCCCTACGCCCCGTAGAACAGCTCGTCCACCACCGCGCGGGCGCGGCGCGTGATGCGGCGGTAGTCGTCCAGCATCTCGCCGACCGTGCCCTCCGCGTAGCCGAGGTAGCGGCCCACCGCCGCCAGTTCGCGGGCCTCGGAGGGGAAGGTGTCCCCGGCGCGGCCGCGGACCAGCATCACGGCGTTGCGGACCCGGGTGGCCAGGATCCAGGCCTCGTCCAGGATCTGCGCCTCCTCGGTCGGGATCAGCCCGGCCGCGTGGGCGGCCGCGAGGGCTTCGCGGGTGCGGGTGGTGCGCAGGCCCGGTTCGGCCCAGGCGTGCTGCATCTGGATCAGCTGGACGGTCCACTCGACGTCGCTGAGGCCGCCGCGGCCCAGTTTGGTGTGCAGGGTCGGGTCGGCGCCGCGCGGCAGCCGCTCCGATTCCATCCGGGCCTTGAGCCGGCGGATCTCCCGTACGGCGTCCTCGCCGAGGCCTTCCACCGGGTAGCGCAGCGGGTCGACCAGCTCGATGAAGCGCCGGCCCAGGTCGGTGTCGCCCGCGACCGGTTCGGCCCGCAGCAGGGCCTGGCTCTCCCAGGTCAGGGACCAGCGCCGGTAGTACGCGGCGTACGAGGACAGGGTGCGCACGAGCGGGCCGGAGCGGCCCTCGGGGCGCAGGTCGGCGTCGATGAGCAGCGGCGGGTCGGCGGTGGGCAGTTGGAGCAGCCGGCGCATCTCGGCGATGACGGTCTGGGCGGCCTTCGCCGCTTCCTGTTCGTCGACGCCCTCGCGGGGTTCGTGGACGAACAGGACGTCGGCGTCGGATCCGTAGGCCAGTTCGTGTCCGCCGAAGCGGCCGACGCCGATGACGGCGAACCGCGTGGGCAGGGTCTCGCCCCACTGGGAGCCGACGGCGGCGCGCAGGGCGCCCGCGACGGTGGCGGCGGTGAGGTCGGAGACGGCTCCGCCGACCCGGTCGACGAGGGCTCCGGCGTCCTCCTCGGCCGGGCTGTCCTCCGTGCCGTACGAGCGGATGATGTCGGCCGCGGTGGTACGGAACAGCTCGCGGCGGCGGACCCCGCGGGCGGCGGCGACGCCGGCCTCGGGGGTCTCGGCGCGGCCGACGGCGGCCAGGACCTCCTGCTCCAGCGCCTCGTGGGTGCGGGGCTGGAGGCCTTCGGGGTCGCCGAGCAGGGCGACGGCCTCGGGGGCGCGCATCAGCAGGTCGGGGGCGAGCCGGCCGGCGGACAGGACGCGGGCGAGGTTCTCGGCGGCGGCTCCCTCGTCGCGCAGCAGTCGCAGGTACCAGGGGGTCTTGCCGAGGGCGTCGGAGACCTTGCGGAAGCCGAGCAGCCCGGCGTCCGGGTCGGCGGAGTCGGCGAACCAGCCGAGCATGACCGGGAGCAGGGTGCGCTGGATGGCGGCCTTGCGGGTGACGCCGGAGGCCAGGGCCTCGAGGTGGCGCAGGGCCGCGACCGGGTCGGCGTAGCCGAGGGCTTCGAGGCGCTGGCCGGCGGCGCGCGGGGAGAGCCGGGTCTCGCCGGGGGTGAGCTGGGCGACGGCGTCGAGGAGCGGCCGGTAGAAGAGCTTCTCGTGCAGGCGGCGCACGACGGAGGCGTGGCGGCGCCAGGCCTTGTTGAGTTCGGCGACGGGTTCGGTGCGCAGGCCCATGGAGCGGCCCAGCCGGCGCAGGTCCTGCTCGTCCTCGGGGACGAGGTGGGTGCGGCGCAGCCGGTAGAGCTGGATGCGGTGCTCCATGGTCCGCAGGAAGCGGTAGGCGTCGTGCAGCTGGGCCGCGTCGGCGCGGCCGACGTAGCCGCCGGCGGCGAGCGCGTGCAGGGCGTCGAGGGTGGTGCCGGAGTGCAGGGTGTGGTCGCTGCGGCCGTGTACGAGCTGGAGCAGCTGGACGGCGAACTCGACGTCGCGCAGGCCGCCGGGGCCGAGTTTGAGCTCGCGGTCGACCTGGGCGGCGGGGATGTTGTCGACGACGCGGCGGCGCATCTTCTGGACGTCGGCGACGAAGTTCTCGCGTTCGGCGGCCTGCCAGACCAGGGGGCTTATGGCCTCGATGTACTGCGCGCCGAGGTCCGGGTCCCCGGCGACGGCGCGGGCCTTGAGGAGGGCCTGGAACTCCCAGGTCTTGGCCCAGCGCTGGTAGTAGGCGAGGTGGGAGGAGAGGGTCCGCACGAGCGGACCGTTTCTGCCCTCGGGGCGGAGGTTGGCGTCGACGGGCCAGATGGTGCCCTCGACGGTGGTCTCGGAGCAGATCCGCATGAGGTGGGAGGCCAGCCGGGTGGCGGCCTGGAGGCCCTTGCCCTCGTCGGTGCCGCTGGTGGCCTCCCCGACGAAGATGACGTCGACGTCGGAGACGTAGTTGAGCTCGTTGCCGCCGCACTTGCCCATCGCGATGACGGCGAGGCGGCACTGGGCGGCGTCCTCGGGGGCGGCGGCGCTCGCGATGCGCAGGGCCGCGCGGAGGGTGGCGGTGGCGAGGTCGGCGAGCTCGGCGGCGGTCTGGGCGATGTCTATGGTGCCGCAGACGTCGCGGGCGGCGATGGAGAGCAGGCAGCGGCGGTAGGACACGCGCAGGGCGACGGGGTCGTGGGCGTCGGCGAGGCCGCGCTCGAACTCGGGGAGCCCGGGGTGCAGGTCGGCGGCCTCGTAGGTGACGAGGGCGTGCCAGTCGCGGGGGTGGCGGGCGAGGTGGTCGCCGAGCGCCTCGGAGGCGCCGAGCACGCCGAGGAGGCGGTCGCGCAGCGGCTTGGCGCTGACCAGGGTGTCGAGGAGCCGGGACAGCTCCTCGGGCGGCTGCGCCTCGGCGAGCCGGACCAGTCCGAGGAGGGCGAGGTCGGGATCCGCGGTGGCGCCGAGGGCGTCGAGGAGCACGGGGTCGGCGCGTACGGAGGCCAGCGCGTCGGCGTCGAGCAGCCGGGCGGCGGCCGAGGGGTCGGTGAACCCGCTGCGGAGCAGCCGGATGAAGGTGCTGCTCCTGCGTCCCGGGACTGTCATCCCGCCGCCTCCCGCGGTCGTCGCTGCCACTGCCCTGGCGTACCTCCAGGTGAGCCTAGCCGGAGCAGGCGTTCGACTCACCGGCACGTACCATGAGCTGGCTTATCGGATTATCCGAAGACTTATGGCGTGATGGGGCCCGGTCCCCGCCCCGACCGGCCGCGAGGAGCCCCATGCCCGACGCCCGCCCGCCCTCCGGCCCGCCCTGGCCGGCCCCGGAGCGGACCCCGAGCGCACGGCAGCCCCGGCCCGGCCAGCAGCCCCCCACCGACGAGCCCGCGACTCCGGAACCCTGGCACCCCGGCCACCCGGCCGAAGCCGCACCGACGGCCGCCTGGCCCGGCCACCAGACCGAGCCTCAGGCTGCCGCAGCCTGGCACCCCGGCCACCCGGCCGACGCCTCACCCGCGGCAGCCTGGCACCCCGGCCACCCGGCCGACGCCTCACCCGCGGCAGCCTGGCACCCCGGCCACCCGGCCGAAGCCTCACCCGCGGCAGCCTGGCACCCCGGCCACCCGGCCGAAGCCGCACCGACGGCCGCCCGGCCCGGCCACCAGACCGAGGCTCAGGCTGCCGCAGCCTGGCACCCCGGCCACCACGCCGAACCCTCGCTCCCGGCAGCTTGGCACCCCGGCCACCCGCACGAGACCCACACCACAGGGACCTGGCACGGCCACCCGGCCGAAGCCGCACCGGCGGCAGCCCGGCCCGGCCACCAGACCGAGGCTCAGGCTGCCGCAGCCTGGCACCCCGGCCACCACGCCGAACCCTCGCTCCCGGCAGCTTGGCACCCCGGCC
>NZ_JBEZLV010000033.1:0-44675 GCF_040652335.1 Streptomyces sp. NPDC048270 | reverse complement strand
CGGCCACCCGCACGAGACCCACACCACAGGGACCTGGCACGGCCACCCGGCCGAAGCCGCACCGGCGGCAGCCCGGCCCGGCCACCAGACCGAGCCTCAGGCTGCCGCAGCCTGGCACCCCGGCCACCACACCGAACCCTCGCTCCCGGCAGCTTGGCACCCCGGCCACCCGGCCGACGCCTCGCCGCAGGCGGCCTGGCACCCCGGCCACCCGGTCGGCGCCCACCCGGCCACGGCTCAGCAGCCCGCCCACCCGGCCGACGCCTCGCCGCAGGCGGCGGGGCGCCGGCCCGGCCACCCGACGCAGGCCCCGCCCGTGCTGCCCCAGCAGCGCGACCACCGGGCCGGAGCCCAGCCGACGCAGCCCACCGCAGCCTGGCAGTCCGGCCACCGGACCGAAGCCCGGCCGACCCCGCCCGACGGAGCCTCGCAGCCGGGCCGCGAGCACGGGGCCCCGGCGGGTCCGCCCGCGGCGGCCCGGCAGCCCGGCCGCGGCACCCAGGCTCCGCCCGTGCTCCCCCGGCAACGCGGCAACCCGGCGGCGCGGCCCGAGGCCGAAGCCCCCGCGCCGGACGACGCGCCCGGCGGCCGCAAGGCCGCGCGCCTGGCCCGCGAAGCCGAGCGCACCGGCGGCCGCGGCAGGCGCACGAAGGCGCCGTCCGCACCGGAGACCACACGCGGCCGCCGACGCAGCGGAACCCCGACCCCCGGCGCACCCGCCCACGTGACCCCCGCCACCACCGAAACCGCCAACCCGCCGCAAGGCAACCGCCGCCGCAGCAAAACCCCCACCCCCGGCGCACCCGCCCACGTGACCCCCGCCACCACCGAAACCGCCAACCCGCCGGCAGGCCACCGCCGCCGGGCCCGGCTCGTCAAGGTGGTCGCCTTCTGCGCGGCCACCGCCGCCGGCAGCATGCTCCTGCTGCGCGGCAACGAGGCCCTCGACCGGCTGGCCTCCCCCGTGCCCCCCGACAGCAGGGCCACCGTCCCCGCGGCAGCCGGGGACGCGCCCGACCCGGGCCGGGTGCTCCAGATCATCGCGCATCCCGATGACGACCTCTACTTCATGAATCCGGACCTGCGGTATTCCATATCCGCCGGCCTCCCCGTGACCTCGGTCTACCTGACCTCCGGCGAAGCCGACGGAGTCAACGCCGGCTCCGCCAAGCAGGCCACCACCAAGCCCAACAAGCCCGCCTACGCCGAAGCCCGGCAGAACGGCATCCGCGCCGCCTACGCCAAGATGGCCACCGGCGACCGCGGCAGCGCCTGGAAGCGCACGGTCGTCCCGACCAAGGGCGGCGGCCACGCCGAGGTCGACGTCCTCGTCGCCAAGCCCCAGGTCAACCTGGTCTGGCTGCAGCTGCGCGAAGCCGGCAACGTCTACGCCGACGTCCCCGAGAGCCTGCACGGCCTGTGGGACGGCAAGGTCCCCCGCCTGGAGTCGATGCTCGCCTCCGGAACCCCGGTCAAGCAGAAGTTCGCGTACACCAAGGACCAGGTCGTGCAGACCCTGGTCGGCATCCTGGAGCAGTACAAGCCGACCACCGTCCGCTCCCAGGACCCGACCCCGGGCCGGCACCCCGACACCAAGCGGTACACCGACCACCAGGACCACTTCTACGGCGCCCGCTTCGTCCAGCTGGCCACCGCCGCGTACGCCAAGGACGTCAAGGACCGCCCGCACTTCGCGGTGCAGAACTACCTCGGCTACTTCAACGGCTCCCTGCCCAGCGCCCTGGACCCGGACGAGGCCAAGGAGAAGCTGGACATCCTGGACACCTACGCCTGGCTCGACCAGCAGAACCACTGCGGCAGCGACGCCGGCTGCGGCGACCTCAAGGTCGCCGACCACCCGGCGGGCAACCGCTGGTCGGACTCCATCAACTACGCCCGCGGCACCAGCACCTCCTGGCTGGCCTCCGACCGGGAGCACGGGCTGTGGGCCTTCAAGGTGCTCGACGGCCAGGTCGCCGTCTGGCACCGGCCGGGCCTGATCGGCCGCTGGAGCGGCCCGAAACTGCTGCCCGGCACCGGCATGGACCCGGGTGTGTCCACCGTCACCCTCCAGGACGGCCGGATAGCCGCCTTCGGCACCCGCACCTCCTTCGGTGCGAAGCCCGCGGACTACCGGCGCGAGATCGTCTACGCCGTCCAGAAGGCCCCCGGCTCCGAGGAGTTCGGGGAGTGGCAGTCGCTGGGCACCCCCGAGACCGCCGACGAGAACTGGACCTCCGACATCAGCGCCCCGGCCGTCTCGGTCGACGGCACCGGGCAGCTGGCGGCGTACGTCCGCGACGGCGCGTACACCCTGCGCGGCAGGGTGCAGCAGGCGGACGGCAGCTGGGGCCCGTGGGAGAGGTACGGCGGCGCCGACCTGCACGGCACCCCGGCCACCGGAACCGACGGCGCCGGGCGGCGGATGGTGTTCTCGGCCACGTCCAAGACGGTGGTGGGCTGGCTGCAGCCGAAGCCGGGCGCACCGCTGGGCCCGGCCACCGCCACCGGACTGCCGGACACCACGCTCCCGCTGACCGCACAGGGCCGCGAGGGCGGGGTACGCCTGTGGTTCCGCAAGCCGGGCTCCGGCGACGTCCGTACCGCCCTCATGACGGGTGACGACGGACTCAAGGTGAACAATCTCACCGACCTCGGCGGCCTCAAGGGCTTCGGCTCGGTGACGGCGAGCGGGCACGTGCTGGCGGGCCGGGCGGCGGGCGGACAGCTGGGCTCGGAGGTCGGGCAGGGCCGGCCGTGGGGGCGGTCGCCGCTGATGTTCGTCGGCGCCCCGTCCTCGACGACGACCGGAAAGAACCTGGTCAGCCTGGCTGTGGTGGGGCTCGACGCGCGGCTGTATGTGACCTCGTCGGCGGACGCCCCGGACGCGTACCTGGCGCCGTGGCAGCCGGTCGGCCCGCGCAACACGGCCCCGTAGCAGGCCCGCGGCGGGTCCGTGCACGGCAGGCACACCCGCGACCATACGGACATAAGGTGCAAGCTTCGTAAAATTGTCGATTCACTGCACTAACACCCCACACCGGTACGCCGATTGCTCCAAAGTGCGGACGAACAGCGTCCACATCTCGGTCACATATCCGGATCAAAATCTTCACAGGGCACAATCACGTCCGGTCGTTTCCGGAAAGCAGGAGTCATAGCCGGAACCGGTGAACCAAGTTCGCCGGAATGGCCTCTCTCTGACTGCTCAGCGGTTTTCCGCCCGGACGATCGAACCCTAGGCGTGCCCGATGCCCTTGACCCGCCGCCGCTTCGCGGCTCTGCTCGGCGTGCTCACCGCCGGTTCCACCGGTGTGCTCGCCTTCGCCTCCGGCCAGCAGACCTCGGCCGAGGCCACCCAGGAGAAGACCGCCGTCGCCGCGCTGCCCGCGAGCACCACCGCCGGCTCGGTCGTCCAGGTCGTCGCGCACCCCGATGACGACCTGTTCTTCATGAACCCGGACCTCAGCCGCTCGCTGCTGTCCGGCGTCCCCGTCACCACCGCCTTCCTCACCTCCGGCGAGGCCGACGGCCGCAACGAGGCGCGCGGCGCGACCATCCGGGACCCCGAGCAGCCCGCCGACCGCACCCACTACGCGGAGGCCCGGCAGAACGGCATACGCTCCGCCTACGCTCAGATGGCCACCGGGGACCGGACCAGCGCCTGGAAGCGCACCGTCATACCCACCGCGGGCGGCGGCCAGGCCGAGCTCGACGTCCTCATCGCCAAGCCGCACGTCAACCTGGTCTGGTTCCAGCTCCGCGAGGCCCGCAGCACCGGCGCCGACACCCCCGACAGCCTGCGCGGCCTGTGGAACGGGCGGATACCGGCGCTGGGCTCCCAGCTGACCTCCGGCACCCCGGTCAAGAAGCAGTTCGCGTACACGAAGGACCAGCTCATACAGTCGATAGCCGGGGTGCTGGCGCGCTACCGGCCGACGACGATACGGATGCAGGACCCGACGCCGGGCCGCTTCAGCGAGACCGGCCGGTTCACCGACCACCAGGACCACATGTACGGGGCCCGGTTCGTACAGGCCGCATCGGCCGCCTACGCCGCGCAGTACACCGACCGCCCCCGGTTCTCGGTCCAGAGCTACCTCGGCTACCACAACAGCAGCCTCCCGCACGCGCTGGACCCGCAGACGGCCGAGACGAAGACCGGCTACCTGCGGACGTACGCCTGGCAGGACCACCAGGACTACTGCGGCTCCCCCTCGGGCTGCGGCGACCGCAAGGTCGCGGGCAACCCCACCGGGCGCAACTGGGCCCAGTCGATGCGCTACACGCGCGCCGACCACAGCTCCTGGCTGGTCGAGGGCACTCCCGGCCGCCTCTGGGCCTTCGCCACCCTGGACGGGCAGACCGCGTACTGGACGCGCGGCCCCGGCGGCGACTGGACGGGCCCCACCCTCCTCCCCGGCACGGGCATCGACCCCGGCGCGACCACGGCCCGCCTGCCGGACGGGCGGGTCGCCGTCCTCGCCACCCGCACCGCCTTCGGCACGGCGCGGCCCGAGGACTACCGGCGCGAGGTCGTGTACGCCGTCCAGTCCGCGCCCGACGGGCCGTTCGGGCCGTGGCAGTCGCTCGGCACCCCCGAGCGCGGCGACGACGAAGGCACCTCGGCGATCAGCGCACCGGCCGCGGCCGTGGACACGGCGGGCCGGCTGACCGTCTACCTCCGCGACTCCCGCCGCACGCTGCGCGCCACCGCCCAGCAGCCGGACGGCAGGTTCTCCGCTTGGGGGCGGCTGGGCGGCGAGGACCTGCAGAGCGACCCGGTGACGGCGGTCGACTCCGCCGGGCGCCGCCACGTGTACGCGACCACCGCGAAGTCGGTCCTGGCGTGGACCCAGCCCGCGCCCGGCGCCCCCCTGGCCGGACCTCAGCCGACGGGCCTGCCCGCCACCACGGTTCCCCTCTCGGCGGCATCGGAGGGCGCGGGCGTCCGCCTGTACTTCCGCCGCCCCGACTCGGGCGTCGTCCGCTCCGCCCTGGTCACGACGGGCCCGGGCAAGCTCCAGGTCTCCAGCGTCTCGGAGGCGGGCGGCCGGGCGGGCTACGGCGCGGTCGGCGTCGCCGGCCGGCACATCTCGGGCCGCGCGGACAACGGCACCGTCGGGACGACGGGCCTGGGCGGCCCGCCCGCCTGGACGGAGTCCGGGATGCTGTACGCGGGCGCACCGGCGGCCGTCGTCGAACCGGCGGGCCCGACCATGGCGGTGGTGGGCCTGGACGCACAGCTCCACACGACCGCCACGGCCGCGGGCCCCGGCCGGCCCACCTGGCGGCGCGCGGTCCGCTGACGCGCTGCTAGCCGGCGACGGGGTACATCGAGCCGCGCCGGCCCTCCGGCGAGGTCAGCCACTCCAGCTTCTCGGCCGTCCCGGTGTCCGGGAGCGGGGTGTGCAGCACGATCACCAGGTCGGGGCGGGCCGGGACGCGCAGCTGGGTCGACTCCACGTGCAGCCTGCCGACGGCCGGGTGGTCCATCTGCTTCTCCAGCTGGCCGCCGGGCTCGACGTCCCGCCGCTCCCACAGCCCGGCGAACTCCGGGCTGAGCTCGCGCGCCTCCTCCACGACGGCCCGGAAGCCCTCGTCGTTCGGGTGTTCCGAGCAGGCCGCCCGGAACTGGGCCACGACCTGGCAGGCAACCTCCTCCCAGCGGGTGGAGCGGGCCCGGTAGATGGGGTCGGTGAAGAAGGCGATCAGGCAGTTCTGCACGATCTCCGGGCGCATGCCGAAGACCAGCGAGGCCGCGTCGTTGTACAGCACCGTGTTCCAGTACCGGTCCATGATGTGCGCGGGGAACGGCATCCAGGCGTCGATCAGCCGCCGCAGGCCGTTGCACATGTCCCGGTGCGCGGGGGCGACTTCGAGGGCGGGCGGGTTGAGCCCGGCGAGTACGTAGAGGTGCCGGCGTTCGGCGCTGGTGAGCTTCAGCACCCGGCCCACCGCGTCCAGCACCTGCGAGGACACCGTGATGTCGCGGCCCTGCTCCAGCCACTGGTACCAGGAGGCCCCCACTCCGGCGAGCACCGCGACCTCCTCCCGGCGCAGGCCCGGGGTGCGCCGGCGGGCCCCGCCGTCCGGCAGGCCGGCCTCGGCCGGGGAGATCCGGGCCCGTCTGCTCATGAGAAACTCGCGCAGTTCGGTCCGGCGGTGCGCGTCGGCCGACGTGGTCACGAAATCCCCCTGTGCAGCTGCCTGGTGGTACCGCCACCAGCATAAGTTCCCACTCTGCACGGGCATTCCCGGGCCGCGAGGGTGGGGCCATGGCGATCAACACACGGCCGACGGCCGGCACGTCCGAAACGGCCGACGCGAACGGCGGCCCCACCGGCCCCACCGGCCCTACCGGCACCACCTCCACCGGCGCCGCGTCCACCGGCCCGCGCCGCCCCGCGGCACCCGACCGCGACCGCGACCCCGCCCCCGTCCCCGTCCCCGACCGGCTCTCCGGCCGGGCCCGACTGGTCCTCTTCGTACTCTGCGCCGCCCAGTTCATGGTGGCGCTGGACTTCTCCGTCCTCAACGTGGCCCTGCCGGTGCTCGGCGAGGACCTGGGGCTGAGCCGGTCCGGCCTGCAGTGGGCGGTCACCGCGTTCGCGCTGCCGTCCGGCGGCTTCCTGCTGCTCTTCGGGCGGATCGCCGACCTGTTCGGGCGCAAGAAGCTGTTCCTGGCCGGCCTCGCGGTCTTCGGCGCTGCCTCGCTGCTCGCCACCCTCGCCTGGGATCCGGCCTCCTTCCTGACCGGGCGGGCCCTGCAGGGCCTGGGCGCGGCGGTCATCGTGCCGACCGGGATGTCCCTGCTGACCACGACCTTCCCGGAGGGCCCGCTGCGCGACAAGGCGCTCGGCATCTCCGGCACCCTGCTCTCCCTCGGCTTCACCGTCGGCATGCTGCTCGGAGGTGTCATGACCGACACCCTGGGCTGGCGCTCGACCATGGGGCTGCTCGCGGCCGCGTCGGTGGTCGTGCTGCTCCTCGCCCCCGGGCTGCTGCCGGAGTCGCGCACGCCCGAGCGGCCGCGGCTGGACGTACCCGGCGCCGTCACGGTCACCGGGGGCCTGCTCGCGCTGATCTACTCCCTGTCGACGGCGGCCGAGCGCGGCTTCGGCGGTGTCGACGTGTGGGGCACGCTGACCGTGGGCCTCGTCCTGCTCGCCGCGTTCGCGGTGGTGGAGTCGAAGTCCCCCGCCCCGCTGGTCTCCTTGCCGATGCTGAGGCGGCGTACGGTCGCCTGGGGCAATGTGGGCGGGCTGGTCACGTTCTCGATGATGTCCACGGTCGTCTTCGTCCTGACGCTCTACCTCCAGGAGACGCTGGGGCTGTCGTCCTTCCGTACCGGGCTGGTGTTCGGCGTCCAGGGCGCGGCCTCGGTGGTGGCCGGTGCGTACGCCCCGCGGGTCATCGGCCGCTTCGGCGCCCGCCGCACCCTGGTCGCCGCCCTGGCCGGGCAGGGCGTGCTCACCGCCGCGCTGCTCGGCGCGGGCGCGCAGTCGGGTGCCCTGCTGGCGACCGTGGCCGTATCGCTGGCCAGCATGTGCCACCTGGCCGCGATCATCTCGTACGGGCTGGTGGTGACGAGCGGCGTGCCCGACGCGGAACAGGGTCTGGCGACCGGCCTGGTCACCACCACCCAGCAGGTCGGCCTGACCATCGGCATCCCGCTGCTGGGCGTGCTGGCCACGACCCGCACCGCACTCCTCGACGGGGTGCGCACGGTCCTGGCGATCGACACGGCGATCCTCCTCGCGGCGGCCCTCCTGGTGGCGGCCGGCCTGGGCCGCTCCCACCGCCGCACGCACCGCTCCGACACCCCGTAACCGCCGGCCCTTCCCCGGCCCCTGCCCCGGCCGCCCCGGCGCCACGGCCCCGTGTCAGTCCCCTGCACTACGCTCGGCCGGGGCGTTCGGTACGGGTGCGACATGCCGGCCCGACCGGAAGCCGGCCGTACCGCGGCCTGCCCCAACCGGACCCGCCCGGAGCGCAGTTGGCCGCGTTCTCGACACCCCCGCCGAGGAGACATGAACAGCAGCGAGCATGATTCCCGTCTCCCCGCGGAGGCCCGCGCTCGTGCCGTCATCGACGGGCAGCTGACGGCGGCCGGCTGGGCGGTGCAGGACCGCAGGGCGATGAACCTGTTCGCGGGTGAGCCCGGCGTGCACGGGGTCGCCGTGCGCGAGGTCGTCATGGCGCCGGGCCACGGCCGGGTCGACTACCTGCTGTACGTGGGGAAGAAGGTCGTCGGGGTCATCGAGGCGAAGCCGCGGGGGACAGCCCTGTCGGGCGTGGAGTGGCAGTCGGCGAGGTACGCCGCCGGCTTGCCGCCGGAGCACCGCGGGCGCGCCCACACCGTCGGCGACCGCATCCCGTTCGTGTTCGAGGCCTCCGGTTCGGAGACCCACTTCACCAACGGCTACGACCCGGAGCCGCGCGCCCGGAAGGTCTACCACTTCCCCAAGCCGGCCACCCTCGCGCGCATCGTGCGGGAAGCGCAGGACGACCCCGCCTTCCCGACCTGGCGGGCCAAGGTGCGGCGCATGCCGCCGCTCGGCGTGGAGGGGCTGCGGCCCGCGCAGATCGAGGCGGTCCGCGGGACCGAGGCATCCCTGGCGGCCCAGCGCGCGGACCGGTCGCTCATCCAGATGGCCACCGGTGCGGGCAAGACGTACACCGGGGTGACGCTGTCCTACCGGCTGCTCAAGCACGCGGGGTTCAAGCGGATCCTGTTCCTGGTCGACCGCACCAACCTGGCAAGGCAGACCGCGGCGGAGTTCGGCAGCTACGAGACCCCGGACGACGGCCGCAAGTTCACCGAGCTGTACTCGGTCCAGCGCCTGGCGGGGCTGGGGGTGCCGGAGTCGTCGGACGTGGTGATCTCCACGATCCAGCGCGTCCACTCCGCACTGCGCGGCAAGGACGTTCCGGAGGACGACGACCCGGCACTGGACGGGTTCGTGCCGGACGCTCCGGTGGAGATCGCCTACAACCCGCTGATGCCACCGGAGTCGTTCGACCTCGTGATCGTGGATGAGGCGCACCGCTCGATCTACGGGGTGTGGAAGGGCGTCCTGGAGTACTTCGACGCCCACGTCCTCGGCCTGACGGCCACACCCGGCCGGCAGACGCTCGCGTTCTTCCGCCAGAACCTCGTCTCGCAGTACACCTACACCCAGTCGGTGGCCGACGGCGTGAACGTGGACTTCCTCGTCTACCGCATCAAGACGGAGGTCTCGCAGAACGGCTCGACGATCGAGGCCGGCACCTTCGTGCCGAAGCTCGACCGCCGCACCCGCATGCAGCGCATCGAGGCCGTCGACGAGGAAATCGACTACAAGAAGGGGCAGTTGGACCGGGCGGTGCAGAACCCCAACCAGATCCGGACCGTCCTGGAGACCTTCCGCGACCGGCTCTACACCGAGATCTTCCCCGGCCGCACCTCGGTCCCGAAGACCCTCGTCTTCTGCAAGGACGACGCCCACGCCGAGGAGGTCGTCACCCAGGTACGGCAGGTCTTCGGCCTGGGCAACGACTTCGCCGCGAAGATCACCTACCAGGCCAAGGACCCCGAGGGCAGCCTGCAGGCCTTCCGCACCTCCCCGAACCCGCGGATCGCGGTCACCGTGGACATGATCGCCACCGGCACCGACGTCAAGCCGCTGGAGTGCGTGTTCTTCATGCGGGACGTGCGCAGCGCCCAGTACTTCGAGCAGATGAAGGGTCGCGGGGCGCGCACCATCCCCCGGTCCGACTTCCAGGCCGTCACCCCCGACTCCCGGACGAGCCCGGTCGCGCGGGAGAAGACGAGGTTCGTCATCGTCGACGCCGTCGGCGTCACCGAGCACGGCTTCGTGGACCCGCCGCTGATGCGCAAGAAGGGCATCGGCCTGGAGAAGCTGCTGGGCAGGGCCGCGAGCCTGACGATCACCGAGGACGAGACCGCGACCCTGGCCTCCCGGCTGGCAGCCCTGGGCCTCCAGGTCACCGCGGCCGAGCGGGCCGAGCTCGACAAGGTCGCCGGCCTGCCCCTCAACCAGATCGTCAAGGGGCTGGTCGGGGCGTGCGACCCCGAGCGGCAGGCCGAGGCCGTCGCCGCGGCCGGTGAAGGCGCCGACCCCGGCCGGGTGGTGGAGGACCTGATCGAGCAGGCCGTCACCCCGCTGGCGGCCAACCCCGACCTGCGTGAGCGCATCCTGGAACTGCGCCGCCTGCACTACCTGGTCATCGACGACACCAACCCCGACACCCTGCTCGAGGCCTACGGCACGGGCGCGCAGGACAAGGCCCGCGAGATCGTCGCGGACTGGCGCGCGTACGTGGACGAGCACCGCGCGGAGATCTCCGCGCTCCGGGTCCTGCGGCGGGACGAGCGGTCCGGTTCGGCGTCCGCCGGGGAGGCGTCCGCCGGGGAGGCGTTCGCCCAGATCAAGGAGCTGGCCGACCGGATCGCCCGCCCGCCGCACCGGTGGACCCCGCAGCGGCTGTGGGAAGCGCACGAACAGGTCGAGAAGGGGCGGGTGCGGCCGAACGCACACGCCCGGGTCACGGACCTCGTCCCCCTGCTGCGCTTCGCCCTCGCGCACGACGAGGAGCTGGTGCCGTACGCGGAGGGGGTCCGCGAGCGGTACCAGGGCTGGCTGCTGCGGCAGGAGCCGGCCGGCGGCTTCACCGGTCCGCAGCGGTGGTGGCTGGACACCATGGCCGACGTGATCGCCTCCTCGGCCGGAATCGACCTCGACCAGCTCGACGGCGCGCCCTTCGACGAGCGCGGCGGCATCGACGGCGCCCTGCGTGACCTGGGCGACCGGGCCGGGCTCCTACTGGAGGCCCTGAACCGGGAGCTGACCTCGTGACGCCCGCCTTCCAGACCGTCGGCGAGATCGCGGCGGTCAGTTCCGGACCCGCCTTCAAGAGCGCCCATTTCGGCGGGCCGGGCGAGGGAGTCCGGCTGCTGCGCGGTGACAACATCGAACCCGGGGCCCTGCGCTGGAAGCGGACGAAGACCTGGCCGCAGTCGATGCTCCCGGGCCACGAGCACCTCGCGGTCCGGGACGGCGACCTCATCCTCGGGATGGACCGCCCGCTGGTCTCCTCGGGCCTCAAGCTCGCCCGGGCCCGCCCCGGCGACCTCCCCGCCCTGCTCGTCCAGCGGGTCGCCCGCATCCGCCCCCACGCGGTCGACGGCGCGTACCTCTACCACTGGCTCGGCAGTTCCGCGTTCCAGCAGCACCTCGGGGGCTCCGCGACCGGCACCCAGCTGCCGCACGTGAGCCTGGCGAGCATCAGGGAGTTCAGCGTGCCGCGCTTCGGTGCGGTCCGTGAGGCGCGAATCGTCGAGCTGCTGGAAGACCACCTCTCCCGCCTCGACGCGGGCGTCGACTACCTCGATGCCGCGCGCCGCCGCTGCGCCCGGTACGAGGACGCCGCGATCATGCGGGCCCTGGGCGGCACGGAGAGCCGCCGGGACGGTGTCGGGCAGATCCTCGACGGGCACCTGCCCGCCCTGCCCGCGGGATGGTCCTGGCAGACGCTCGGCGAGGTCGCGCAGGTCGTCGGCGGGGTCACGAAGGACGCGAAGAAGCAGTCGGACCCCTCCTTCGTCGAGGTCCCGTACCTGCGGGTGGCCAACGTCCAGCGCGCCCGGCTGGACCTCGGGGACATGGCGACGCTGCGCGTACCGCCCGCCAAGGCGGAAGCACTGCGCCTGGTGAAGGGCGACGTCCTGATGAACGAGGGCGGGGACCGGGACAAGCTCGCCCGAGGGTGGGTCTGGGACGGGCAGATCGAGGGGTGCGTCCACCAGAACCACGTCTTCCGCGCGCGGCCGCGCGAAGACGTGCGGCCGGAATGGCTGGCCTGGTGCGCCAACACCTACGGTGCGCGCTGGGCCCAGCGGCACGGCAAGCAGAGCGTCAACCTCGCCTCGATCAGCCTCAAGGTCATCAAGACCATGCCGATCCCGGTTCCGCCCCTGCCGGAGCAGGACGAGCGGCTGTCCCGGATCCACGAGGCCGTCAGCCGGAGCCGACGCCTCGTCGGGGAGGTCGAGAAGGGCCTCGAGCGCGCGGGCCGGCTGCGCCGCTCGCTGCTGACCGCCGCGTTCTCCGGCCGGCTGACGGGCCCGGCCCCCGGCCGGTAGGGGTTCCGGAGCGAACCGTACGCCTGACGCGGGACCGCGCGTCCGGCCTCGAACACATCGGTCACATCGGTCTTGCGGGGTGCAGGTCCCGGCAGGGAGGGGAACAACGTGTCGGACACGCGCCGACTGGTCGAGAAGCTCTGGTCGCACGCGGGTGTGCTGCGGGACGCCGGGGTGGGCGTGCTGGAGTACACGGAGCAGCTGACCTACCTGCTGTTCCTGAAGATGGCCCACGAGCGCGCCAACCGGCGGCTCAGGCCGGAGCGGATCGTTCCGCAGGAGTACTCCTGGCAGCGCCTGCTGGACGCCGACGGCGCCGCCCTCGAAACGGAGTACACGTCGATCCTGCAGGGCCTGGGCCACCAGCCCGGCATGCTCGGCACGCTCTTCCGCAAGGCGCAGAACCGGGTGCAGGACCCGGCGGTCCTCAAGCGGCTCGTCCACGACGTGGTCGACCAGGAGACGTGGTCGGGCGGCGGCGACCTCACGGGAGACGCGTACGAGGCCCTCCTGGCCAAGGGTGCCGGCGACAAGGGCTCGGGCGCTGGCCAGTACTTCACACCGCGTTCGATCATCTCCGCGATCGTCGAGGTCGTGCGGCCCACCGTGGAGGACACGGTGATCGACCCGGCGTGCGGCACGGGCGGGTTCCTGCTGGGCGCGCAGGAGTACGCCTCCCGGGGCGCCGCGCGGATGGACCCGGAGCAGCGCCGGCACCTCAAGGCCTCGTTCGTGCGCGGCGTCGAGATCGCGGACGGCACGGCGCGCCTGGCCGCGATGAACCTGCTGCTGCACGGCATGGGCGACGCCAAGGGCCGGTCGCCGATCGAGGTCAGGGACGCCCTGGCCGCCGACCCCGGCGAGCGCTGGTCGGTGGTGCTGGCCAATCCGCCGTTCGGCACGAGGTCCTCGGTCACGATGGTGGGGACCGACGGCAGGCAGGCGCGCGAGGACCGGGAGATCGAGCGCGGCGACTTCGTCGTGACGACGGGCAACAAGCAGCTGAACTTCCTGCAGCACGTCATGACGATCCTGGACATCAACGGCCGGGCCGCGGTGGTGCTGCCGGACAACGTGCTGTTCGAGGGCGGCGCCGGCGAGACCCTGCGCCGCAGGCTGCTGCGCGACTTCGACCTGCACACGATCCTGCGCCTGCCGACCGGCGTGTTCCACGCGCAGGGGGTGAAGGCGAACGTGCTGTTCTTCGACAAGAAGCCGGCCGGCGAGACCCCGTGGACCACCCGGACCTGGGTGTACGACCTGCGGACCAACAAGCACTTCACGCTCAAGAAGAACCCGCTGTCCCGCACGGACCTCGACGACTTCGTCCGGTCCGCCAAACCCGGCCGGCCCCGCGAGGAACGCGCCGAGTCCGAACGCTTCAGGCCGTACACCTACGCCGAGCTCACCGCCCGCGACAAGGCCAGGCTGGACGTCCTGTGGCTCCGCGACGAAACCCTGGAAGACCTCGACGACCTCCCGGCCCCGGACCTCCTGGCCCGCGAGATCGTCGAGGACCTCACCGCAGCCCTGGAGGAGTTCGCGGCGGTCGCCGACGCCCTGGAGACCGGCGAACCCAGCCCGTAGAGCTTGAAGGCAGTGACCTCCGAGCGGTAGTCCTCCCACTGCTGCTTCTTGTTGCGCAGGAAGTCATACGACTCGTTGGCCACCTGCAGGATCTGCCTCCGGCCCCCCGCGGACCAGGCTCAAGCTGTCCGCTGTTGGTCGTTGGCGGTGGCCCCGGGCCGCCTCTCGACGGCCCGAGGACGGCCCAGGATCAACCGCCTCGTCGGCGGATCTCAGGTGAGCAAGACAGCTCCCGTTCACAGCACGCCAGGGCACGCGCCCCGCATCACTCGGCGTCGCTGCGCTCCAGAACCAAGCCAACGGACCCGTCTTCCAGGCCGTTGCTGTCCTCTAGGTGAAGATGGCTTCCATCGGGAACGCCGTCTTTGGCCAACACGAGCAGATGGCCGGCCAACGTCCTGAGCCCAGCGGCGTTCGCCTCGATGACGATCTCACTGCCAAGATTCCGTACCTCGATCCGCGCATCCTCCTCCCACGTGAAGACCTGCGTTACACCGTCAGTCAGGGCCGTGACGTGAGTGCTCTCGATTGGCGCGCTATTAGGTTCGAAGGTCATGCCAGACATCATGCTTCTTCCCACACACTCTGGACTCGGCCGCTAGCGGAGGAAGGAGTACACCAGCACGACCACCACTAGGACACCCAGCCACAGCGGGATGCCGGTGGTCGTGAACCGCCCTCGGTTGTCCCTAGGTTGCGGTCGTCGTCGCTTGGCCATTCCCGCCCCCTACGATTGCGATGCTTCCCAACGCTCAGAGTGGGGCTGGCCACCGCACGCAGATAGAGCGAGAACCAGCCGCGAACGTCCGAGCACTAGTTGGGAAGATCGCGCACCCGGCCCCGGCCTGACCAGGCAAGACCCTGACCTGCACGTTCCTTGCCATTGCGCCGTCGTTCCCCGCTGTTCCCCGGACGTCGCCGCCCCATCGGGCATGCGGAGGACTACGGCGCCTTCTGCCCCGTAGTCCGGGTTCAACCGGTCCGCAGCGGTCATGCCGGCCGCTCGCTAAACCCCCCGGGGTATCAGTCGGCGAGGCTACGGTTGCAATAGAACCCTGCAAAGAACTGTCGGACGTCAGGAACGCCAGATTCGTGATTCCCCTACGGGCAGCTTATCGGCTAGCACCGTCGCAGAACTGGGCCGGTATCCTGCCCGGGCTGGGGTCGAGCATGATCAGGGAGGCCGTACGTTGCCTGACCGCAAGGTGATCTAGTGCCCCCCCCTGGTCTTGCTGTGGCAACGGCGGCTATGCCGTTGCCGTTCGAGATGCTGCTCGAGGACCAGTGAACGACGCGCTCCTCGGTCACAACGAGACCGGTACCGACGCACAGCGACCACACCGGCCGGCGCCACATCGCGGCAGCTGCTCCCCGCCCGCTCATTCCCGGTAATGCGTTCGCCTCACGCACCCGTCATCGGACGGCGGGGGTACGGCGCCCGGCGCGACTCAGCCCCGGCAGTCGGTCGGCCGTGCGCAAGAGGCCACCCCTCCCTCGCCTCTGACCGTCTTTTGGCACCCTGTCCCCGGCCGCAGTCGGCAGCGCTCCCGGCCACGCATGCCATGTGACGGTTGCCGTGTCTGAACGCCAGCCTGAGCCGCCCTGGGCCGGGATGGATGGAAGCCCGCGGACCTCTGGCGCCTGAGACCGGTGCACGGATCAGCCACAACTGACGCCGGGCCGCCCTGACCTGGGGCTGAGCAACTGACCAACCCGCTGACCAACGGCTGAGCTGTCGCCAGTTGTCAGCATTGGTCACCACTGAGCCCCCTCCCACGGCCCCGAGACGGCCCGGGAGGGCGCTCGTGTTGCGCCCTGAACGCGGCGTCGCCTCGGGGGTTGCGCAACCCGACGCTGAGTGCGGCGCAACACCTAGTCTGATTCTCTGACCAGCGCTGGAACAGTGTGTCAAAATCAGAGGACTTGAAGGGGGGCAAGTTGGACGGAATCGCGGCAACTGCGTTAGCCGATACCGGCCTTGGCAGAGCCATGTGCAGCTCCACGCTGGCCTCGGGGCATCGGCGCGACCCTCGCCTCTTCCTCTTCAGCAGAGTTTTACTGATGACCTGTAGTGGATTCTCAGGGGGAACGTTATGACCGAGATTATCGCCGCTCTCATCGGTGGTGTGTGCGCACTCGGCGCTGCTGTCGTCACAGTACGGTGGGCGCGCTCACGTTCGACCGACAGCGTTACTGCCGACCAATTGCCTCCCGCCAGCGACGCGCAGCTGGGCAATGCTGCCAACACCGCGCCCGGCGCTACTGGTGCCACACCCTCGGATGGCGTCACCATCAACGCCCCTCACTCCGGTCAGATCATCGGCACAAACAATGGCACGGTATCCCAGACCAATTACCGAGATGGCAAGCGGTGAAGTTTTTTAATTCCGGTGGGCCGCTTGGGATTGCTCAAGGTATTTTAGGGTTAACCTTCGCCGTCCTGGTTGTCCTCTTCGGTATTCAGCTTATTGGTGACCAATTCCCCGATGCGCTGCCTGCCGTTGGATGGTTCCTGGGTCGCTTGATTCAGCTCTCCTCGGACGAATATGTCGCCGAGTTCATGGGAGATAGGGTCCTTGTCTCGGGACTAGTTGGGGTGGCGCTGCTCCTGTGGGTCACGCACAAGTGGCCGACCTTGATCAAGACTATAGGGCAGGCGCTGAACCCTTTTGCGAGGATCGGCGTAGCGGCAGTATCGGCCGTGGCTGCTGTGCTGGTGGCCCTGATTTTGGCCGGACCGCTCGGTCAGTCCAAGACCAAAGGCGAGTGCACTTCGGCCTTTCGCTTGAACTTGGATAATGCACCTTCGTTGGTGAGTAACACAACATGCGGGGGAGGTGTGCGTGACCAGACTTCCCGCGATTGATCAGTACATTCAAAACAACAACGGACAAGTCTTCCAAACGATCATAAATAATTCCGCAATCGATGCGGAAACTAAGCAGCAGGTGCGACGCCTGGCAGTCTCATCGCCTGAGATGATGTCGAAACTTGACGCGATGTTGAAGCAAAATGGCGATGTGAAGGCGGCCGCTGCGCTGGTTCGGGATGCGAGCGACATTCTGACCGGGAAGGGTGGACCGTCGGCGCTGTTTACCGATGAGGGTGATGACCCGATGTTCCCCGGCAAGGGCGAGCGGGAGCTTCGAAAGGCGATTGCGGGCCCCTTCTTGGTGCTCATAGTGACCGTCATCCTGATCTTGTGGCTGTAGCCACCTCGCTGCGCAAGCTGGGTACCGACACGGGATGCTCGGCCCGTGCAGCCAGGCATCCCGCTGCCTGGCTCCCATCCCGTCTGCCGTCGACCCACACGTACGTGGAGCGGGCGCGGGCCGTGGCATCCAGGTGGAGCGCGCCACTGTACGAACGACCTGGACGCCAGGGTTCGTGTCTGCTCGGCTTGCCTGGGTCGGACGGGATGGGAGCACCCCACCACTCACCACCACCAACCCGCACCCGCTCGACGACCCCCGTCCATCCCGGAGCGGGAGCGCCCCCGCCGGAGGCATCGTTCTGACCGGGCCGTACCGCTAGGCCGAGGCGCAAGGCTGCCAAGAGGGGTGGGCTGGGCAGGCTGGGTCTGGGATCGGGTGGCTCCGCGAAGGTCGCTCGATCCGATACCTGACCCAGTTGGCGCGGCAAAAAGCCGTGCAGCCGATCCGGCCCGGTTGTGCGCGCTCGACGAGGCCCGTCAAGGCGCTGAGTACGTACCTCGGGCACGGCGACCCCGGCTTCACGCTCCGGACCTACACGCACCTCATGCGAGCAGCGAGGGGCGGACCCGGAAGGCCGTGGACGGGGTGTGCGAGGGCTCGGATTCTGCATCCGACGGCCCACAGACGGCCCAGGGGGAATGATTCACTCCGGGCCGGCGGTCAATGACCACCGGCCCGGAGTGTCGTGCGCGGCCCGCAGGGACTTCGACCTGTGGTTAGAGCACCGGCAGGTTCTTGCGGAGTTCGAAGGCGGTGACCTCCGAGCGGTATTCCTCCCACTCCTGCTTCTTGTTGCGGAGGAAGAAGTCGAAGACGTGTTCGCCGAGGGTTTCCGCGACCAGTTCGCTGCGCTCCATCAGGGAGATGGCCTCGCCGAGGTTCTGGGGGAGGGGTTCGATGCCCATGGCGCGGCGTTCGGCGTCGGAGAGGGCCCAGACGTCGTCGTCGGCGCCGGCCGGGAGTTCGTAGCCCTCCTCGATGCCCTTCAGGCCGGCGGCCAGGAGGACGGCGTACGTGAGGTACGGGTTGGCGCCCGAGTCGATCGAGCGGACCTCGACGCGGGAGGAGCCGGTCTTGCCCGGCTTGTACATCGGGACGCGGATCAGGGCCGAGCGGTTGTTGTGGCCCCAGCAGATGTACGAGGGGGCCTCGCCGCCCGCGCCGGCGCTGCGGGAGGAGCCGCCCCAGATGCGCTTGTAGGAGTTGACCCACTGGTTGGTGACCGCGGCCGTCTCGGCGGCGTGCCGCAGCAGGCCCGCGATGAAGGAGCGGCCGACCTTCGAGAGCTGGTACTCGGCGCCCGACTCGTAGAAGGCGTTGCGGTCGCCCTCGAAGAGGGAGAGGTGGGTGTGCATGCCCGAACCCGGGTACTCCGAGAAGGGCTTCGGCATGAAGGTGGCCTGCACGCCCTGCTCGAGGGCCACCTGCTTCATCACCAGGCGGAAGGTCATGATGTTGTCGGCCGTGGAGAGGGCGTCGGCGTAGCGGAGGTCGATCTCCTGCTGGCCCGGGGCGCCCTCGTGGTGGCTGAACTCGACCGAGATGCCCATCGATTCGAGCATGGTGATCGCCTGGCGGCGGAAGTCCATGCCCACGTTCTGCGGGGTGTGGTCGAAGTAGCCGGAGTTGTCGGCCGGGACCGGGCGGGTGCCGTCCAGCGGCTTGTCCTTCAGCAGGAAGAACTCGATCTCGGGGTGGGTGTAGAAGGTGAAGCCCAGGTCCGAGGTCTTGGCCAGGATGCGCTTGAGGACGTAGCGCGGGTCCGCGAAGGACGGGGAGCCGTCCGGCATGAGGATGTCGCAGAACATCCGGGCGGTCCCGGGGGCCTCGGCGCGCCACGGCAGTATCTGGAACGTGCTCGGATCCGGCTTGGCGATCATGTCGGACTCGTAGACCCGCGCGAAGCCCTCGATCGCGGAGCCGTCGAAGCCGATGCCCTCGTCGAAGGCCTGCTCCAGCTCCGCGGGGGCGACCGCGACGGACTTGAGGAAGCCCAGCACGTCGGTGAACCACAGGCGCACGAAGCGGATGTCGCGCTCCTCAAGCGTCCGGAGGACGAATTCCTGCTGCTTGTCCATGCCTTCATCCTCGCAGTTCAGACGGCCTGTGCACCACCACCGCCAAGCCGTGGGCACAGTCGGGCCGGCCCAGTATCGCCAGCGGTGGTTTCCGCCACATTACGCACCCTGCACAGCTCGCGGCACCCCCGCACTGACCATGGACCCGTCATGAGCATTACCATCTGCGCCCATGGGGGGCCGGCAGCACACGCGAGGGGGGCGTCACACACGCCCCGGCCTTCTGCGCGCCGTCCTGCCGCCGGCCGTCGGCGTGCTCGCCGGCGCGCTCGCGTGCGTGGTCGTCGGGGTGCTGCTCTTCTGCGCGCGGCCCGGCGAATCCCCGGCCCCGGCCCCGGCCGGGGTCCGGGCACAGGTCCAGGGGCACGGGCCGGCGCACGCCGTCTGCGCCTCCCCGTACGACCCGCCCGGCTGCTCGGCCCTCGCGCACGTGACGCCGGGGCTGCTGCCCGTGCCGCCCCCCGCCGTGGTCGTGGCCGGCGGCGGTCCGCCGCCCGTGGCCGCCGCCGGCGGGCCGGGGCGGATCCGGCCTCCCCTCGCGCTCGCGCGCGCTCCCGACCTGCATGCCCTCCAGGTGCTGCGGACCTGACGGGTCCGGTTTCGCGTCCATCCACCCCCCTCTCAAGAAGGAACCAGGGCACCATGGCCAGCAAGTCCGGAAAGACCCCAGACCAGCACTCCCGCCAGGCGCGCATAGCCCAGATGCGCCGGGCCGACCAGGCACGCGACCGGCGCAACAAGGCCATCGCGATCACGACCTCCACGGTCATCGTCGTCGGCCTGGTCGGTTTCGGCGCCTGGGTGATGATCGGCCAGAAGCAGGAGGAGCAGCGCAAGAAGGACGCCGTCGAACTGGCCCGCAAGACGCCGGTCGACGGCGAGCAGACCTGGGACGCGAAGAACCTCGGCCGCAACCACGTCGATACCCCGGTCAAGTACGAGATGAACCCGCCGGTCGGCGGCGACCACCACCCCCGCTGGATGAACTGCAACGGCGACGTCTACAAGAGCCCGGTGCCCGAGGTGAACGCCGTGCACTCGCTGGAGCACGGCGCCGTCTGGGTGACGTACAACGACAAGGCCGCCCAGGGCGAGGTGGACAAGCTCGCCGAGACGGTGGGCAAGACCCCGTACACGCTGATGAGCCCGGTCAAGGAGCAGGCCGGCGCGATCATGCTCAGTGCCTGGGGCAAGCAGCTGACGGTGGAGAAGGCGGACGACCCGCGCGTGGCGCAGTTCTTCACCAAGTACGTGCAGGGCCCGCAGACCCCGGAGCCGGGCGCGGCCTGCACCAGCGGGGTGGCCGGCCAGTGAGCCGGCCGTCCGGCGACGACGCCCCGGCCGCCGCCCGCACCCCCCGTACGTACTGGGTCGCGGGCACGGCCGTGCTGCTGGCGCTGCTGTTCGCGGCGGCGGCCACCGTCACCGCCGCGACCGGCGACACCGGGGGCGGCACGCCGGCCCGCACACCGGCGCTGCACTCGCCGGACGCGGGCTTCGCGCGGGACATGGCGGTGCACCACCAGCAGGCGGTGGAGATGTCGTTCATCGTGCGGGACCGCACCCAGGACGAAGCGGTGCGCAGCCTCGCCTACGACATCGCCAACACCCAGGCCAACCAGCGGGGCATGCTGCTCGGCTGGCTGGACCTGTGGGGGCTGCCGAAGGTGGTGGCGGGCGAGCCGCCCATGTCCTGGATGGGCACGTCGGGGGACCCGGGCTCCGAAGGCGCCCCCGCCGGCGGGCACACCGGCCACGGCTCCGGCCACGCCGCCAAGCCCGGCGCGCTGATGCCCGGCATGGCCACGAAGGAGGAGCTCGCCCGGCTGGACGCGGCCTCCGGCCGGGACGCCGAGGTGCTCTACCTCCAGCTGATGACCGACCACCACCAGGGCGGCGTCGCGATGGCCGAGGGCTGCGCGCGGCAGTGCGGGACCCCGGTCGAGCGGGATCTGGCGCAGGGCATGGTCGACGCCCAGCGCTCGGAGATCACCCTGATGGCGGACATGCTCGGACAGCGCGGGGCTGCGCCGCGCGGGTGACGGGGCACGCCCGTACGGTGGTGGGAGGGCGCCTCCCAGCCGTACGGGCGTGCACTCCCCCGTTGCACTCCCCCTTCCCCCGTACCGGCCGGGGGACGCCGCGGCGGCCGCGTCCGCGTCCCGCCGCACGACGGCGCTCAGGAGGTTGATGCGATGACCACCGCCGGAGAGATCATGCACGCCGGGGCCCAGTGGATCCCCGCCACCGAGACCCTGGACCGGGCCGCTCAGCTGATGGCCCGCCTCAACGTGGGCGCGCTGCCCATCAGCGACGAGTCGGAACGCCTCTGCGGCATCCTGACCGACCGCGACATCGTGATCGGCTGCGTGGCCAAGGGGCACGACCCGGCGAAGGTGACCGCCGGGGACATGGCCCGGGGCACGCCGCGCTGGATCGACGCCGGCGCGGACGTCTCCGAAGTGCTCGAGGAGATGCAGAGCCACCAGATCAAGCGGCTGCCGGTGATCCGCGACAAGAAGCTGGTCGGCATGATCAGCGAGGCCGATCTCGCCAAGCACCTCACGGAGGACCAGATCGCCGGCTGGGCGGAGAAGGTCTACGCCCGGTCCTGATCCGGCGCCGCGTACAGGACCGCCCGGGCCACCTGGTCCGGGCGGTCGAGCATGACCAGGTGTCCGGCGGGCTCGGCGACCTCGAAGCGGGCCCCGAGCCGGTCGGCGAGGTCGGCCTGCCGGGCCAGCCAGCGCAGGGCGCCGCGGCCCCCGGAGCCGTCGTGGCCCGCCAGGACGGTGGCCGGCGCGGTCAGCGGGTGCGTGCCGCGCAGCGCCAGGACCTCGGCGGCCGCGTCCGGGTAGCCCGCGTTCTCCAGCAGGGCCCCGCGCCAGACGCGGCCGGTGCGGTAGCAGCGGCGTACGAGGTCCCGCGCGGCCGGATCGCCGCCGCCGGTGCGGGAGGCCCGTACGGTCGCCCGCCGGGCCGCCGGTCCCAGCGCGGCGGGCAGTCCGGCGGCGGTCGCCGCCAGGCCGAGCGCGCGGGCGGCGCCGGTGCGCGCCGCCCGGGGCAGCAGCGTGCGCGGGGCCTCCTCCACGCTGGAGTCCACCAGCACCAGGGCCGCCGTGCGCTCGGGGTGCAGGCGGGCGAAGGCCTCGGCGTGGAAGCCGGCGATCGAGTGCCCGACGGCGGTGACGGGTCCGGCCAGGCCCAGCGCGTCCAGCAGCCCGGCGATCCGGCGGGCCTCCCCGGCCGCGGTGGCCGGTGCGGTCGCCGGGCCGCTGAGGCCGTGCCCGGGGCGGTCGAAGCGGACGACGGTGCGGCCGCGGGCCACGAGCAGCGCGGCGACCTCGTCCCAGTCGAACCAGGCCATCGCGAGCCCGGCGCTGAGCACGGTCACCGGCCCCCGGCCTTCGGCCACGACGTGCAGCCGGACCCCGTCCACGTCCACGCGCACGAACCGGCCGCGGGCACGGGCGCCGGTGCCGGTGCCGTACGGCGGGGGCGCGTACGGCGCGTCGCCCCACCCCGCCTCCCCGCACTCCGCGGCCTCGTGCCCGGCGGCCTCGTGCCCGGCAGCCTCGTATCCCGAGTTCATGTACGGCGCTCCCGGTGGACGGAGTACGCGAGCAGGCCCAGCCAGAGTGCCACGAGCATCACCTGGAGGCGCTGCCCGGCGCCCAGGGCCCAGGTTCCGCGCCCGGCCGTGAACAGCGCGATGGCGGACAGGGTCCAGGCGGTGGCGAGCAGTTCGAGGACGACGAGCACGGGCCCGTAGCGGGCGAGCGGGGCGAAGCAGCCGTAGCGGCGCGCGGCGATGGTGAGCGCCACGATCCCGACGAGGGCGCCGGTCATGGCCAGACTGCTGCTGACGGCATGGGCCTGGTGGGTGGCGGGGACCAGCCCGGCGGTCTCCCGTGCGGCGCACTCGGGATCCACGGTGGGCGCGCAGCTGAGCGGCAGCCAGGCGTCGGCGGCGGTGGCCGCGCCGAACAGGGTGACCCCGGCCCAGCCCGCCACCGTCCAGGAGCGGCGGGACTCCGGGTGCCGCGCCAGCCGGAGCAGCGCCAGCAGCCCGCCGAGGAAGACCAGCATCCCGGCGGTGAAGTCGGTGGCCCGGAACAGGCCGCCGAGCGGCTGGTCCTGGGCGGCCAGTTCGCTCACGTACGTTTCGATGGGGTTGAGGCCCGTGGAGAGGACGACTTCGAGCACCCACGCGGTGTAGGCGGCGGCGCCCAGACCTATGAGCGCGGCAACGGGCAGCGCGGTCCCAGGGGAGCGCGGAGAGAGGCCATGAGTGGACATAGTGTGACTAATCCTATGCAAACCTGGCGTCGGTCCCCGGATCGGATACCCGCCCCCGGTAACGTCCGGGCCTGACGTGCAGTTCCCGGCGAGCCGCCGCGCCGCTCGGGGGCGCGGCGCCCCCGACCCGCGAGGTGCTTCGATGCGCTCCCTTCCCACCCGTCGCGCCGTCCTCGGCGCCTGCGCAGCCGCCGCCGTGGCGGGCGCCGGTCCGGGGCTGCTCACCGCCTGCGCCCGCCCGCCGGCACCGGAGTCGGGGCAGGGCCGCCACGGGTCCATGCACCACGGCTCCGCCGCCGACGGGCCCGAGGGGTACGTCGACCCGGCCGGCCCGGAGGTCAAGGCCGCCGAGGCCGCCCGCAAGGCCACCGGGCCGCTCACCGAGGTCAGGCTCACCGCGACGGCCACCCCGCTCGACCTCGGCGGCGGGCACACCGTCCGCTCCTGGGCGTACGGGGACCGGCTGCCGGGCCAGGAGGTACGGGTCACCGCCGGCGGCACCCTCGCCCTCACCCTGGCCAACAACCTGCCCGAACCCACCTCCCTGCACTGGCACGGCCTCGCGCTGCGCAACGACATGGACGGGGTGCCGGGGCTGACCCAGCGGGACATCGCCCCGGGCGGCTCGTTCGCGTACCGGTTCGCCGTGACCGAGCCGGGCACGTACTGGTTCCACCCGCACACCGGTGTCCAGCAGGACCGGGGCCTGTACGCCCCCCTCATCGTCGAGGACCCGAAGGAGCCCCTCTCCTACGACAAGGAGTGGGTGGTGGTGCTGGACGACTGGATCGACGGGGTCGACGGCGCGACCCCGGACGCCGTCCTCGCCGAGCTCCGCAAGGGCCAGAGCGGCTCCGCCCACGCCGCGCACGGCGCGCCGGCGCCCACCGGCGGGCCCTCACGGCTGCTGGTGGGCGCGGACAGCGACGTCCTGGGCAAGGAGGCGGGCGATGTCGCGTACCCCCACTACCTGGTCAACGGCAGGGTCGCGGAGGACCCGTCGGTCTTCACCGCCCGGCCCGGCGACCGGATCCGGCTGCGCCTGGTCAACGCGGGCGGGGACACCGCCTTCCGGGTCGCGCTCGGCGGCCACGAGCTGACGGTCACCCACGCGGACGGCTTCCCGGTGGAGCACGCGAAGACGGGGTCGCTGCTGCTGGCGATGGGCGAGCGGTACGACGTACTGGTCACCGCGAAGGACGGGGTGTTCCCGCTGACCGCGCTGGCCGAGGGCAAGGACCGGTCGGCGCTCGCGGTGCTGCGTACGGGTGCGGGGACGGCTCCCACGGCCGCGACCCGGCCGGCCGAGCTGGACGGGCGCCCGCTGATGGCCGACGTGCTGAGGCCGGCGCCGTCCGCGGCGCTGGCACCGCGCGAGCCGGACCGGACGGTGCAGATCAGGCTGACCGGGTCGATGTCGCGGTACAACTGGGCCTTCGACGGCAAGCCGTACACGCCGGACCAGCGGCATCCGGTGAAGGCGGGCGAGCGGGTCCGCCTGGTGTTCCGCAACGCGACGCCGATGTGGCATCCGGTGCACCTGCACGGGCACACCTTCGCGCTGGCCGGCGGGGCGGGCGGGGCCCGCAAGGACACCGCGGTCCTGCTGCCGGGCGGGCGGCTGACGGCCGACTTCGACGCCGACAATCCGGGGCTGTGGATGACGCACTGCCACAACGTCTACCACTCGGAGTCCGGGATGATGACGGTGCTGGGCTACCAGCTCTAGTCCGCGGAAAAACCAGGCGGGGGCGGGGCCGCGGCGTGGCACCCTTGCGGTGATCAGGACAGCTGCGAAAAAAGGACGCCTCCGCCGGTATGAGCACCCCGCCGAACCCGCCCAGCCCTCCGACCGGTCCCCCGACGGAACCGGCGGGCACCCCCATACCCGAGGCGGCCCCCGGCCCGGAGCCGCTCCCGCAGCCCCGGACGCCCGAGCAGCCGCCGACCCCCGAGCCCCTGTCGCTCGAAAAGCCCCGTCCCGCCGCCGATCCCCCGGCGCCGGAGCAGGCCGCACCGCCCGAGCAGGCGCCGGTGCCGGCGGGCTCCCCGGTGGCCGGGCAGGCGCCGGTGCCGGCGGGCTCCCCGGTGGCCGGGCAGGCGCCGGTCTCGGCGGGCTCCCCGGTGGCCGGGCAGGCCCCGCCCGCGGCGCCCGCGCAGGCCGCGCCCCCGGCGCCCGCGCCCAACCCGTTCGCCCCGCCCGGCGCCTCCACTCCCCCCGCGGGTCACACGGACCCCACGGCCGGAGGCGGGTTCACCGCCCCCGGCGGCCCCCAGGGCCCCGGCGGGTTCGGCGCGGGCGCCCCCGGCGGTCCCCAAGGCCCCGGCGGGTTCGGCCCCGGCGGTCCCCAAGGCCACCCCGGCCCCCACGGCCCCGCCCACCACCCCTGGGCCCAGCCCGGGCCCGGCTTCGGCGGGGGCTCGTTCCCCGGGTACCCGCAGGTCCCCCCGGCCTCGAACGGGCTGGCCGTGGCCGCCCTCGTCGTCGGCATCGTCGGGATCCTGGTCGCCCTCGTCCCCTTCTTCTTCTGGGCCGGCGCCATCCTCGCCGCGACCGCCCTCGGCCTCGGCATCGGCGCCGTGGTCCGCGCCTCCAAGGGCGCCCCGCGCAAGGCCATGGCCGTCACCGGAACCGTCCTCGGCGTGGTCGGCCTCGGTGCCTCCGTCGCCGGCGTCTTCCTCTCCGCCTACGTCGTGGAGGAGGCCGCCGACCGGGCCGGGCGCAATCTCGACCGGCGGGACCGCGAGCTGATCCCCTACCCCGACTCCTCGCCCAAGCCCATGACCCCGCCCTCGCCCTCCCAGGTGCCCGGCCTGACCAGCGCGCTGGCGTTCGGCGAGACCTTCACGTACGACAACGGCGTCAAGGTGAGCCTCTCGGCGCCCAAGAAGTACGAGCCGAAGGGGATCCTCGCCCGTGAGCAGGTGAAGAACGCGATCCAGATCACGGTGACCATCACCAACGGCTCGACGGAGCCGCACGAGGTGATCTACGCCGTCCCCAACGTCCGCGACGACAAGGGCATGACCGCCGAGCTGGTCTTCGACAGCGGCGGCTCCGGCGGCGGCGTCCCGAAGATGGTCCGGGGTTCGATCCTGCCCGGCGAGTCCGCCAGCGGGGTCGTGGCGTACGAGGTGCCCGAGGGCACGGCGAGCATCGCTGCGGACATCTCCGCGGGCACCCTGCTGGACGACGTGAAGTACGCCGGCCCCGTCACCTGACCGGCGGTCCGGAGCGGGGAAACGGGCGGCGCCCAGGACATCGCGTCAGAAAGACGATTAGACTGGGCCCCGTGCCTCAACTACGCCTCGCTCTGAATCAGATCGATTCGCACGTCGGCAACATCGCGGCCAACGCCGACTCGGTCGTCCACTGGACCCGGCACTCCGCCGAGCAGGGCGCCCACCTGGTGGCGTTCCCTGAGATGGTGCTGACCGGGTACCCCGTCGAGGACCTCGCCCTGCGCGAGTCCTTCGTCGAGGCCTCCCGCACCGGCCTGCGCGCGCTCGCACGGCGGCTGGCGGACGAGGGGCTCGGCGATCTGCCGGTCGTCGTCGGCTACCTCGACCGCAGCGACTCCGCGGCCCCCCGGCTCGGCCGCCCGGCCGGCTCCCCGCAGAACGCGGCCGCGGTGCTGCACCGCGGCGAGGTCGTGCTCCGGTTCGCCAAGCACCACCTCCCCAACTACGGCGTGTTCGACGAGTTCCGGTACTTCGTGCCGGGAGACACCCAGCCGGTCGTCCGGGTCCACGGCGTCGACGTGGCCCTGGCGATCTGCGAGGACCTGTGGCAGGAGGGCGGCCGCGTCCCGGCCACCCGGTCCGCCGGGGCCGGGCTGCTGATCTCGATCAACGCCTCCCCCTACGAGCGCAACAAGGACGACCTGCGCCTGGAGCTGGTCCGCAAGCGCGCCAAGGAGGCCGGCTGCACCCTCGCCTACGTGGCGATGATCGGCGGCCAGGACGACCTGGTCTTCGACGGGGACTCGATCGTCGTCGACGGCAGCGGCGAGGTCATCGCCCGCGCCCCGCAGTTCTCCGAGGGCTGCGTGCTCGTGGACCTCGACCTGCCCGCGGCGCAGCCCGCCGCGCCCGAGGGCGTCGTCGACGACGGGCTGCGCATCGACCGGGTGATCCTGTCCGAGGAGCCGGTCGAGCCGTACGAGCCGGTCGTGCCCGGCGGGTACGCCGAGCGCCTCGACGACGACGAGGAGGTCTACGACGCGCTGGTCGTGGGCCTGCGCGCGTACGTCAGGAAGAACGGCTTCCGCTCGGTCCTGATCGGACTCTCCGGCGGCATCGACTCCGCGCTGGTCGCCGCGGTCGCCTGCGACGCCGTCGGCGCGCAGAACGTCCACGGCATCTCGATGCCCTCGAAGTACTCCTCGGAGCACTCCCGGGGCGACGCGGCCGACCTGGCCGAGCGGACCGGCCTGAACTTCCGCACCGTGCCGATCGAGCCGATGTTCGACGCGTACATGGGATCGCTGGGCCTCACCGGCCTCGCCGAGGAGAACCTCCAGTCCCGGCTGCGCGGCACGATGCTGATGGCGGTCTCCAACCAGGAGGGCCACATCGTGCTGGCCCCGGGCAACAAGTCGGAGCTGGCCGTCGGATACTCCACCCTGTACGGCGACTCGGTGGGCGCGTACGGCCCGATCAAGGACGTGTACAAGTCGGACGTCTTCCGGCTGGCCCGGTACCGCAACCGGGCCGCGGCCGAGCGCGGCGAGGTCCCGCCGATCCCGGAGAACTCGATCGTGAAGCCGCCGAGCGCCGAGCTGCGCCCGGGGCAGGTGGACACGGACTCGCTGCCGGACTATCCGGTGCTGGACGCGATCCTGGCCCTGTACGTGGACCGCGACAAGGGCCTGGAGGAGATCGTCGCGGCCGGCTTCGAACCGGAGCTGGTAGCCAAGACGCTGCGGATGGTGGACACGGCGGAGTACAAGCGCCGCCAGTACCCGCCGGGCACGAAGATCTCCGCGAAGGGCTTCGGCAAGGACCGCCGCCTGCCCATCACGAACGGCTGGCGCGAACGGGCGTAGCCGCCGCGCCCGGCCCCGGCACGCAAGGGGGCCCGCCGCATCGGCGGCGGGCCCCCTTCCACGCGTGCGGCCGCTCCACACGTGCGGCCGCTCCGTGCGTGCGGCCGTTCCGTGTATGCGGCCGCCCTACACCTTCAGCCGCGCGGCGATCGGCAGGTGGTCGCTGCCCGTGCGCGGGAGGGTCCAGGAGGCCTTCGGGGTGATCCCGCGGACCATGATCTGGTCGATCCGGGCCATCGGGAACTGGGCGGGCCAGCTGAAGCCGAAGCCGTCGCCCGCGGCGCCCTGCGTGGAGCGCATCTGCGAGGTGACCTCGGACAGGGCGCGGTCGTTCATGGTGCCGTTGAGGTCGCCGAGCAGGACGACCTTCTTCAGCGGTTCGGCGGCGAGCGCGGCGCCCAGCGCGTCGGCGCTGTTGTCGCGCTGGTTGGCGGTGAAGCCCGCGTTCAGCTTGACCCGTACCGAGGGCAGGTGGGCGACGAACACGGCGACCTGCCCGTGCGCGGTGTCCACCGTGGCGCGCATGGCCCGGGTCCAGCCCATCTTGATGTCCACGGGGCTGCTGGCGGTCAGCGGGTACTTGCTCCAGACGCCGACCGTGCCCTCGACCGAGTGGTACTTGTACGTGTCCGCCAGGGCCTTCTCGTAGACCGGGACGGCGCTCCCCTTGAGCTCGGTCAGGGCCAGTACGTCGGCTCCGGACTTCGCCACGGACTCGGCGGTCCCGCGCGGGTCGGCGTTGTCGGCGTCCACGTTGTGCGTGGCGACGGTCAGGTCGCCGCCGGAGCCGGACTTGTCGGTGACCAGGCCGCCGAACAGGTTCACCCAGACCACGGCCGTCAGCAGTATCGCGATCAGCGCGGTCGCGGACCGGCGGAACAGGGCGGCGGCCAGCAGCACCGGGACGGCCAGGCCCAGCCAGGGCAGGAAGGTCTCGGTGAGGCTGCCGAGGTTGCCCACGTCGTTGGGCAGCTGCGCGTGGAAGATCATGACCAGCGAGATCAGTACGGAGAACGCGGCCAGCACCAGCCCGCGCCGCCAGATCCCCCGGTCGCCCCGCAGGTCGGCCAGCCGGCGTCGGAAGCGGGATGCGGAGGGCTCGGGCTCCGAGCCGCCGTTCCCCTTTTCCGTCATGTACGCCTGTGCCATGCCGCTGCCCTCACTGCCGTGCTCGCGCTCCGTCCCCGCCCCTTGACCCTAGGCGATGTACGGAGCCTTCCGTGCGCTACCTCACGACCGCCTGTCGCGGCCGTACGTTCCGGAGGACGAACGCCCGTGCGCCAAGGGTTCCGGTTGTCACGAAACGCTCACATTGGCTTGAGCGGGAGTGGGGCGGGACCGGCCCGCCGCCCCGGCCACTTCCGCCGCGGGCCACCCGGGTGCGACCATGGGGGGTGAGTCCGGGGACGCCGTGAGGGCGCCTCGAGATGACACAAGGAGCAGTTGCAATGACGCATGCCGTTTCGCCTGCCCGCGAACCCGCATCGACGGCCTCCCCCACCCTGTACGGAGGCTCGGGCACCCGCCGCATCACCATCCGCGACCTGAACCTCGCCAAGGAACGCGGCGAGAAGTGGCCCATGCTCACCGCCTACGACGCGATGACCGCGTCCGTGTTCGACGAGGCCGGCATCCCGGTGATCCTCGTCGGCGACTCCATGGGCAACTGCCACCTGGGCTACGACACCACCGTCCCGGTCACGATGGACCAGATGACCATGCTGTCGGCCGCCGTGGTGCGGGGCACGAGCCGCGCCCTGGTCATCGGCGACATGCCGTTCGGCTCCTACCAGGAAGGCGCCGTGCAGGCGCTGCGCAGCGCCACCCGCCTGGTCAAGGAGGCCGGCGTGGGAGCGGTGAAGCTGGAGGGCGGCGAGCGCTCGCTGCCCCAGACCGAGCTGATCGTGCAGGCCGGCATCCCGGTCATGTCCCACCTGGGCCTGACCCCGCAGTCGGTCAACGCCATGGGCTACCGGGTGCAGGGCCGCAGCGACGAGGCCGCGCACCAGCTGCTGCGCGACGCCAAGGCGGCGCAGGACGCGGGCGCCTTCGCCGTGGTGCTGGAGCTGGTTCCGGCCGAGCTGGCCGCCGAGGTCACCCGCTCCCTGCACATCCCGACGGTCGGCATCGGCGCGGGCGCGGAGTGCGACGCGCAGGTGCTGGTGTGGACCGACATGATGGGTCTGACCGGCGGGAAGATGCCGAAGTTCGTGAAGCAGTACGCGAACCTGCGCCAGACCATGAACGACGCGGCGAAGGCCTTCGCCGAGGACGTGGTGGGCGGAGCGTTCCCGCAGCCGGAGCACGCTTTCCACTGATCGTTCAGCGCGTCTCACCCGACGGCCCGCCGACGCGATGTCGGCGGGCCGTCGGCCGCGCGTCGGGTGGCTGTCGGTCGGCTGTCGGTGCTTTGTCAGTGGCACCTGGTCCCATGGTGGGCATGACGCGAAACGACAAGAGCCCCAACGCCGTGGAAGTACGGGGGCTGGTCAAGCACTACGGCGAGACCAAGGCCCTGGACGGGGTCGACCTGGACGTCCGCGAGGGCACGGTCCTCGGGGTCCTGGGACCCAACGGCGCGGGCAAGACCACCCTGGTGCGCTGCCTGTCCACCCTGATCGTCCCGGACGCCGGGACCGCCACCGTCGCCGGCTTCGACGTGGTCCGCCAGCCGCGGCAGCTGCGCCGCACCATCGGCCTCACCGGGCAGTACGCCTCGGTCGACGAGAAGCTCTCCGGCTGGGAGAACCTCTACATGATCGGGCGGCTGCTCGACCTGTCCCGCAAGGACGCCCGGTCCCGCGCGGACGAGATGCTGGAGCGGTTCTCCCTGACCGAGGCCGCGAAGAAGGCCGCCATGAACTACTCGGGCGGCATGCGCCGCCGCCTGGACCTGGCGGCGTCCCTGATCGGCAACCCGGCCGTCCTCTACCTGGACGAGCCGACCACCGGTCTGGACCCCCGCACCCGCAACGAGGTCTGGGACGAGGTGCAGCGGCTGGTCGCCGAGGGCGCCACCGTCCTGCTCACCACCCAGTACATGGAGGAGGCCGAGCAGCTGGCCAGCGAGCTGACGGTCATCGACCGCGGAAAGGTCATCGCCAACGGCAAGGTGGACGAGCTGAAGGCCCGGGTCGGCGGCCGCACCCTGCGGCTGCGCCCCGTGGACTCCGCCGACCTGCCGGGCATGGCCCGCTCGCTGGCCGAGGCCGGGCTCGACGGCGTGGCCGGCTCCCAGGCCGTTCCGGACGAGGGCGTCCTGCTGGTGCCGATCCTCAGCGACGAGCAGCTGACCGCCGTGGTCGGCCTGCTGGCCGCCCGGGGGTACGCGATCGCCGACCTCGGCACCTACCTGCCCAGCCTGGACGAGGTGTTCCTGTCGATCACCGGCCAGAAGCCCACCACCGAGATGACCGAGGAAGTCGCGGCATGAGCACCGTAACCACGACGAAGCAGCCCGCCGGGAGCACGCCCGTCCGGCCCGCCGCGGCCCCTCCCACCGGCGAGGGCCGGATCGGCCTGCGGGCCAACCTGCGGCACATCGGCGCCCTGGTGCGCCGCAACGCCCTGCAGATCAAGCAGGACCCCGAGTCGATGTTCGACGTCCTGTTCATGCCGATCATCTTCACGCTGCTGTTCGTGTTCGTCTTCGGCGGCGCGATCTCCGGCAAGGGCAACCAGGCGGGCTACGTGAACTACGTGGTCCCGGGCCTGATGGCCATGATGGGCATGAACATCGCCATGGCGGTGGGCACCGGGGTGAACGACGACTTCAAGAAGGGTGTGATGGACCGCTTCCGGTCCATGCCGATCGCCCGGTCCTCCGTACTCCTCGCCAAGATCGTCGTCGAGCTCGGCCGGATGATGGTGGCCATCACCATCCTGCTCGGCGTGGGCTTCATCCTCGGTCTGTCGATCAAGACCTCGGTGCTGGACCTGTTCCTCGCCATCGGGCTGTCGGCCGTCTTCGGCGCCTCGCTGATGTGGATCTTCATCCTGCTCGGTCTCACCATGAAGACCGCGCAGGCCGTCCAGGGCATGGCGATGCTGGTCCTGATGCCGCTGCAGTTCGGCAGCTCGATCTTCGCCCCGCCGTCCACCATGCCGGGCTGGCTGCAGTCCTTCACGGACTACAACCCGCTGTCCAACCTGGCCGACGCGGCCCGCGCCCTGATCAACGGGACTCCGGTCGGCGACTCGGTGTGGATGACCCTGGCGTGGTCGGTCGCCATCACGGCCGTCACCATGCCGCTCGCGGTGCGCAAGTTCCGGCAGAAGACCTGATCCGCGGACCGGTCCGTTCCGGATCGCGTCCCGGGCGGGCTCCGGCCGGGGGCCGGGTCAGATGAGGGCGGTGGCCTCCTCCAGGGTGAGGCCGCCGCCCTCGGCGTACGCCGCCTCGTACGCGGCCTCGCCGAGCGCCGCCCGCGCCAGCTCCTGCGCGCGGGCGCGATCCTCGCGTTCCGTGGTGACGGGGAAGTGCCCGGGCGGCAGCAGCGACCGGTAGGCGCCGAGCAGCCGGGCGCCGTCGTACTCCCGGCGCGGGTCGCCGAGCGAGACCAGGGAGAGCGCCGCGGTCACCAGGTAGACCGCCGGAAGCTGCGGGGCGACCATCCGGGCGAGCGGGTCCCGCACGCTCTCCATCGCCCGGCGCAGCAGGCCGAGCGCCTCCTCGTGGGCGCCCTCCCGGTTCGCCAGCCACGCCTCCGTGCCGAGCAGGAAGCCGTCGAAGACGGCGAACGCGCCGAAGGCGAACTCCTCCCGCAGCGTCTGGAGCTGGGCGCGGGCCTCCGGGATCCGGCCGGTGCGGCCCATGATGCCCGCCAGGAACATCCGGGCGGCGGGCATGGCCTCGTTGCCGTACTGCCGTGCCGTGGCGGTGACCTCGGTGAGGATCTCCTCGGCCTCCTCCATCCGGCCGGTCTCGCTGAGGGTCCCGGCCATCCGCACGCGCAGCACCGTCACCTGCGCCTTGGCGCCCAGGCGTTCGGCGTACGCGATGGCCTCTCGGAAGTCCCGGGCGGCCAGGGCGTACTCGCCGCGCTTCTCCAGGGACTCGGCGCGGGCGGAGAGCGCCTCGGCGCAGCCCCAGGCGTCGCCGAGCCCGCGGAACAGGGCCAGGCTCTCGTCGGCGTCGCGGGAGGCGTCGCCGGCCCAGTCGGCCCGGTTGGCGAGGATGTTGGCCCGCAGCTGGAGGGCGGAGGCCAGCTCCCAGCGGTAGCCGAGCTCGCGGGCGGTGTCGACGGTCGCGTCGATGACCAGCTGGAGCCTTCCGGCGTCGCCCGCGATCATGACGGCGTAGATCCAGAGGGAGGCGGGGGTCCGGCAGGTCTGCGGGAGTCCGGGACGGTAGGCGGCGATGATCCCGTCGACCTGGGCACGGACCTCCGGGCTGTTCCAGCCGGTCTTGCTCTGGTCTCGGGAGGCCAGCCGGACCAGGTGGAGGGCGCGCCAGGCCTCGTCGAGGACCTCGCCGGAGTAGGGCGGGGGCGTGTCGACGAGCCGTTCGTACACGGGCTGCGCCGCTGCCACGGGAGCGGCGAAGGGGTCGGGGCCGAGGGCGGCGGCCGCGTCTGACCAGTGCCGGGACTCGGCGCGCAGGTCGTGCATGTGCCAGTACCAGCCCAGCGCGTGGATGAGGCAGAGCACTTCGTCGGCGTCGTGGGCCGCGACGGCCCGGCGCAGGGCGGTACGGACGTTCTCGTACTCGGTGGCGAGCCGGTCGGCGGCCGCCCGCTGGCCGTGGCCGCGCAGCAGCGGCTCGCTGGTGCGGGCCAGCTCGCGGTAGTGGACCAGGTGGCGGCGCTCGGTCTCCTCCCGGTCGCGGCCGGCCGCGGCCAGGCGCTCGGCGGCGTACTCGCCGACCGTCTCCAGCAGGCGGTAGCGCATGCCGGAGCCGTCGGGGCCGGGGGCGGCCACGACGAGGGACTTGTCGACGAGGGAGCCGAGCGTCCCGGCGACGTCGAGGGCGCCCCCGGCGCACACGGTCTCGGCGGCGGCGAGGTCGCAGCCGCCCGCGAAGACGGACAGCCGGCGCAGGACGGTGCGCTCGGGCTCCTCCAGCAGGTCCCAGGACCAGTCGACGACGGCGCGCAGGGTCTGCTGCCGGGGCAGCAGGGTCCGGCTGCCGCTGGTCAGGAGCCGGAACCGGTCGTCGAGGCGGTCGGCGATCTGGCGCGGGGTGAGCAGCCGCAGGCGGGCCGCGGCCAGTTCGATGGCCAGCGGCAGCCCGTCGAGGCGGCGGCAGATCTCGGCGCAGGCGGCCGGGTCCTGGGACACGGTGAATCCGGCCCGGGCGGCGGCGCCGCGGTCGGCGAGGAGCCGCAGCGCGACCGGGTCGGGCAGCGGCTCCACCGGGCGCAGCGTCTCCCCGGGCACGCCGAGGGGTTCGCGGCTGGTGGCCAGGATCCGGATGCCGGGGCAGTGCACGAGCAGCCGCTCGGCGAGTTCGGCGGCCGCCTCGACGACGTGCTCGCAATTGTCGAGCAGCAGCAGGAGCCGCCGCCGTGCGCAGTGCTCGGCGAGCCGGTCGAGGGGGTCGTCCCCGCTGCGGTCGGTCAGCGCCCGCAGCTCCTCGGCGGCGGCGCCGCGCAGCTTGGTCTCCCGCGCCCCGAGCGCGGCGAGCACGGCCTCGGCGACATCCTCGGGGTCGTCCACGGGGGCGAGCTCCACGAGCCACACCCCGTCGGGCCAGCCGTCCGGGTCCTGGGCCTCGGCGGCCTCCTGGGAGAGCCGGGTCTTGCCCGCCCCGCCGGGCCCGAGCAGGGTGACGAGCCGGGCGCGGGCGAGGTCCTCGCCGATGACGCGGATGTCCTCCTCGCGTCCGACGAAGGTGGTCAGCCGGGCCCGCAGGTTGCCCTGCGCGGGCTGCCGGTCGGGCTGCGCCGGGGGCCGGCCGGTCTGTTCCGGGGCCCGGGGCTGGGGGCGCGCACCCGGCCGGGGGGCGGGGCCGGGGCCCGGTGCGGGGTTCAGGAGCTCGGCGTGCAGGGCGCGCAGGGCGGGGCCCGGGTCCGTGCCCAGGCGGGCGGCCAGGTCCCGGCGGACGGAGTCGTACGCCTCCAGGGCCTCCGCCGGGCGGTGCGCGTCGCGCAGCGCCCGGATCCGCAGCACCTGCAGGGACTCGTCCAGCGGCTGCTGCGCGCACAGCGCGGTCAGCTCCGGCAGCACCTGCTCCGCCCCGCCCAGGGCGAGGGCCGCGGCGAGCCGGCCCCGGTGCGCGTCCCTCCGTACGGCGTCCCAGCGCGCGGACTCCGCGGCCGGGTCGGGGAGGTCGGCCAGGGCGGGGCCGCGCCACAGGGCGAGCGCCTCCTCGTACAGGGCGCCGGCCTTGGCCGGGTCCCCGTACTCCAGGGCCTCGGCGCCGGACCGGGCCAGCTGCTCGAAGCGGTACAGGTCGACGTCCTCGCGGGCGGCGGCCAGCAGGTAGCCGCCCTCGGCGGAGCGCACCGCCTCGTGGCCCAGCGCCCGCCGCAGCCGGGCGACCAGCGCCTGGAGGGCGGCCGGCGCGTCGGCCGGCCGGTCGCCGTCCCACACCTCGGCGACGAGCAGGTGCACCGGCACCGCCCGGCCGGGCCGCAGCGCGAGCGCGGTCAGCAGCGCCCGCAGGCGCGCTCCGCCGACGGCGACGGGGGTCCCGTCGTCGCGCATGGCCTGGGTCGTACCGAGAATCGCGTAACGCACCGGCCCATTGTCCCCGGACCGGCGCCCGGCCCCGACCTTATTTCCGTGCGGCAACCGGGATAGGTTTCGCGGCATGGGTCATCAGGGCAGCCGCGGCGAGCGGCGGATCAGTTCCGTATTCCTCGGCATCGCGGCCGTCATGGCGGTCACCGGCTGGGCCGTGTGGACCGGCTACTCGACGAGCACCGGGCTCGCCGTGTTCCTGTTCGTGACCTCGGCGTGGGTGGTCTCCCTGTGCCTGCACGAGTACGCGCACGCCCGCACCGCCCTGCACGGCGGGGACCTCTCGGTGGGCGCCAAGGGCTATCTGACGCTGAACCCGCTCAAGTACACGCACGCGCTGCTCAGCATCGTCCTGCCGGTGCTCTTCGTGATCCTGGGCGGCCTGGGCCTGCCCGGCGGAGCGGTGTACATCGAGCGCGACCGCATCCGGGGCCGCTGGAAGCACAGCCTGATCTCGGCGGCGGGCCCGCTGGCCAACGTCGCCTTCGCCGTGGTGTGCACGGCCCCGTTCTGGCTGGACGCCCTGGACGGGGTCCCGCCCGCCTTCCGCTACGCGCTGGCCTTCCTGGCCCTGCTCCAGGTCTCGGCGGCGATCTTGAACTTCCTGCCGGTGCCGGGCCTCGACGGCTACGGGGTGATCGAGCCGTGGCTCTCGCACCGGATCCGCCGCGAGGTGGCGCCGCTGGCGCCGTTCGGCCTGATCGCGGTGTTCGCGCTGCTGTGGATCCCGGAGGTCAACGCGTTCTTCTTCGACGTGGTGCGCGGCATCCTGTCCGGCCTGGGCGTGTCGGACCTGGAGACCTACTGCGGCCGCGACCTCTACCGCTTCTGGCAGGAGGGCAACGGCCTCTGCGAGGTCCCGCGGGACTAGCGGCCGCGGTCCTAGGAGGCGCGCGCCGCCTTCTCGGCCTTCGCCTTGCGGATGTAGTACCAGGCCATGTTGGACGTGAGACCGGCCAGCAGCACCCAGACGATCCCTATGAAGCTGCCCTCCACGAAGGCGACGACGGCCGCGGCCACGGCAAGGACGCAGACGACAACGGCGAAGACGGCAAGGCGGGGCATGGAAAGAGCTCCTCGAAAAACACTGAACGGGGCCGAGCCCCACCAGTGTCCCCCATGCCCCGCAGTGTTCCCGTAAGGAGGGCCGGGATCCCATCCCGCCGAGTTTCTTCGTCTACCTGATCCGCTGTGCCGGGCGGCGCTACGGTTCGCCGGGTACGCGCCTTGTCTGGCGCGCGAGAGAACGAACAGCCCGGCCTGCTCGGCCCGCGAAGGACGACGCCGGGCAGGTGGGGGGAAGACATGCAGGAGATCCCAAAGGGCGCGAACGTCAGCCTGACCGCTCTCAGCGAGGACGCCGGTTCGGTCGTCGTGAGCCTGGGCTGGACCAGCGCATCCGGAGCCGGCGATGCCGACGTCTCCGTAATGCTGTTGGACGGCAACGGCAAGATCCGCAGCGAGAACGACTTCTACTTCTACAACAACCCGGCAGCCGCCGACGGAAGCGTGCAGCTGCTCGGCAAGACACCGACCGACAGTGGTGACGAAGACCGCATCAGCGTGGACCTGACCGCCGTCCCCGAGGACGTCGAGCGGATCGTGGTGGCCGCCAGCCAATACGGCGGCGCCCGGTTCGGGGACCTGGACGACCTGCGGATGACCGTCGCCGACCGGTCGGGCGAACCGCTCGTCCAATTCTCCATCGAGGACGCGGGCATGGAGACTGCCTTCATCTTCGGCGAGCTGTACCGGCGTGGCGATGAGTGGAAGTTCCGAGCGGTCGGACAGGGGTACGAGACCGGCCTGGCCGGACTGGCCACGGACTTCGGCATCGACGTCCTCGAGGATGCCGACGAACCCCCGGCATCCGAGGCCGCAGAACCGCCCGCGCCCGGCACCGAAGCCCCTACCGTGCCGGCTCTCCTCGGTGACAAGCCCCAGCCCGAGCCGACCGCACCGGCGCCCGCGGAGCCGACCGCCGCTGCCGTGCCCGCCCAATCGCGCGGCCGCAGCCCCCGCACGACGCGGAAGAAGGTCACCCTGCCCAAGGTGGCCAAGAAGTCGCTCGCCGAGAACGACACCTGGCGGACAGCGCGGCTGTTCCCGGTTCCGTCCCTGAAGAACGACAAAGAACGCGAGGTGCGGGCGACATCGGTCCTGCTCTCCGTCATGGCCCAGGTCCCTGAGCTGGGCCGCCGCCTCACCGCGGCGTTCGGCGCCCCGGCCGGCCGCATGCAGACCTTCACCGAGGTGCCCCTGCCCCACGGCGACGCGCCGAAGCGACCCGACGGCGTCATCCGGGTGGAACGCGCGGGCAAACTGTGGACGGCACTCGTCGAGACGAAGACGAACGGCAATCCGCTCAAAGCCGAGCAGGTCCAGCAGTACATGGACATCGCGGCCCGCCGCGGGTACGAGGCCGTGATCACGCTCTCCAACGACGTCGCCCTCGAAGGCGCCGCCATGGTCGACGTCAAGATCGACGGCCGGCGCAAGCACAAGGTCAGCCTGTGGCACCTCTCGTGGGCCGAGGTGACGCACCAGGCGCAGATGCTGATCCATCACGAGGGTGTGGACAACGCCGCGCACGCCTGGCTCCTCCAAGAGCTCCTGGAGTACCTCCAGCACGACAACTCGGGATGCCACGGATTCCAGAACATGGGACCCGCGTGGGTTCCGGTGCGCAACGGCATCGAGGACGAGACCATCAGCCTCGGAGATGCCCGCGCCGTCGACGTGGTGGGGAGCTGGGAGCGGCTGATCCGCCAGGTCTGCCTGCGCCTCGGCGGGGAGCTCGGGCAGAAGGCGCTGCCCGTACAACGAGCCCGGCGCGCCAGTGACCCTCAGGCCCGGCGGATCGCCGCAGCCGACAAGCTGTGCGCGGACGGCAGGCTCTCCGCGGAACTGCGCATCGACGGAACCAGCTCCGTCATCGCGGTCGTCGCGGATCTCCGTACGGGCAAGGTGCGCACGTCCGTCGACGTCCCGGCCCCGGCGGGTGCGTCCCCGCTGACCACCGCGAAGCGGCTGGTGCGGCTGCTCGCCGAGGCACCGGCCGACCTGCACGTGCAGAGCCTCGTGGAGGGCCAGAACGGGCCGCGCGGCACCCTGGAACGGCTGCGGCCCGAGCCGGGCGACCTGCTGCCCAGGGACGGCGCCCCGCTCATGGGGTTCCGACTGTCGCTGATCAAGGGGATGGGCAACAGCCGAGGCAACACGGAGTCCGGCTTCATCCGCAGCGTCGACGACGCCGTCGGCCGCTTCTACCTCGGCGTGGTGGCCCACCTGGGCGCCATGGAGGCAGCCCGCCCCGGCCGCCGGGGCTGAGGCCCGCTTGTCTGCCCCGCGACCCGGCACCACCGCCGAATCGCGGGGCAGACCCCGGCGCCGTCAGACGTCCGTGATGCGCAGGCCCGCGTGGGCCTTGTAGCGGCGGTTGGTCGAGATGAGGTTCGCCACCAGGGACTCCACCTGGTGGGCGTTGCGCAGCCGGCCGGCGAAGACGCCGCGCATGCCCGGGATGCGGCCGGCGAGGGCCTGGACCAGGTCGGTGTCCGCGCGGGACTCGCCCAGCACCATCACGTCGGTGTCGATCTCGTCGATCGACTCGTCCTGGAGGAGGACCGCCGAGAGGTGGTGGAAGGCCGCGGTGACACGGGAGTCCGGGAGCAGGGCGGCGGCCTGCTGGGCGGCGCTGCCCTCCTCGACCCGCAGGGCGTAGGCGCCCTGCTTGTCGAAGCCGAGCGGGTTGACGCAGTCCACGACGAGCTTGCCCGCGAGGTCCTCGCGGAGCGCTTCGAGGGTCTTGGCGTGGCCCTCCCACGGCACGGCGATGATCACGATGTCGCTGCGGCGCGCGCACTCGGCGTTGTCCGCGCCCTCCACGCCGAGGCCCAGCTCTTCGGCGGCGGTGTGCGCGCGGTCGGCGGCCCGGGAGCCGATGATCACCTTCTGGCCGGCCCGGGCGAGCCGGTAGGCCAGGCCGCGGCCCTGGTCGCCGGTGCCGCCGAGGACGCCGACGACGAGGCCGGAGACGTCCGGAAGGTCCCACGGGTCCTTGGCGGGCGCCTTGGCCGGGGGCTGCTGCGTGCTGTCTGTGGAGGTCATGGGGGCGAGGGTACTGCCGAGTACCCCAGAGGAGGAGGGGAGGGAGGACGGCGGCGGGGAGGAGCGGGGAAGTGGTCACGCTTGTCCGGTTCATGGTGCAGGATGCCGCTATGGATGCCGTGAGAGTCGCGCTGCTGCGCGAGGTCCTCGCCGGTACGCAGTGGCCCGGCGCCGCGCGCCGCTTCGCGGCCTCGCTGCGGCGCTCGGTCGTGCCGGCCGGTGGGAACCTGCTGCTCGTGGGGACCGAGCGGTACGAGCCCTGGCACCTGGCGGCGCACCTGGTGGACGAGGCCGCCTGGTCGGGGCTGCCGGAGCTGGCGCCCACCCTCGTGCGCCACCGGGTGCGGCCCGGGGAGCCGCCGCACCTGTCGGTGGGGCTGGGCAGGCTGGCGGCGGCCCGGCGCGGGCACACGCTGCTGGTGGTGGCTCCCGGGGAGCCGGGCGAGGGGCTGCTGGAGCGCGTCCACGACGCCCGGCGCGCGGGGGCGACCGTACTGTCCCTGGACGGCGGGGATCCGGAGCTGGCCGCGCTGGCGCACGACGCGCTCTCGGTGCCGGGCAGGCTCTCGATGCCCGACGCGCTCTCGGCGCCGGGCGGGCCCTCGGCGCCCGGCGAGCTCTCGGCGCCGGGCAGGCCCTCGGCGCCCGGCAGGCCCCCGGCGCCCGGGGGCTCCGCGGCCGGGGCGCCCGCCGCGGAGCCGGGCATGGATCTGGACACCGTGCAGCACCTGGTCAGCGCGGCGGCCGGGGAGAACAGCCTGCCGGCGCAGCGCGGGCCGCGCCGGTTCCGGGACCGGCTGGCGCGGCTGGCCGATCAGCTGACCGCGCCGCCGCCCAGCCGCTGGTAGCGGCCCGTCCTCAGGTCGCCGTGCCCTCGCTGCCGCCGCCCTCCTCCCGGGACTTGTCGTTCCACTTGGGGTCGTTCTGCCATTCGAGGTTGCGTTCCTGCGCCGTCTCCATGGCGTGGGTCGCCTCCTCCGGGGTCCCGTACGGACCGAAGCGGTCCTTGGCGGGGCACTCGGGGCCTTCCTCGACCTTGTGGTGGACCAGGCAGTAGTACCATTCGCCCGGTTTGCCCACCTGGCGCTTCTTGAACAGGGCCATCGCTGTCGGGCTCCTCTCGATACCGCCGCTAGCGCTCTCTGCCGCCACTCTGCCCCATCACCGCTGGATACACTCGCTTGCATGTCTGGCCAGTCGCTGCTCGTTCCAGGCGAGCTCTCTCCCGTCCGTTCCGTTCCCGGAAACATCCGCCGTCCCGAGTACGTGGGCAAGCCCGCACCCACCCCGTACACCGGACCGGAGGTGCAGTCGGCCGAGACCATCGAGGCCATGCGCATCGCCGGCCGGATCGCCGCCCAGGCGATGGAGGAGGCCGCCAAGCTGATCGCGCCGGGGGTGACCACCGACGAGCTGGACCGGGTCGCGCACGCGTACATGTGCGACCACGGCGCCTACCCGTCGACGCTGGGCTACCGGGGGTTCCCCAAGTCGCTGTGCTCCTCGGTGAACGAGGTCATCTGCCACGGGATCCCGGACTCCACCGTGCTGCGCGACGGCGACATCGTGAACCTCGACGTGACCGCGTACATCGGCGGGGTCCACGGCGACAACAACGCCACGTACCTGTGCGGCGAGGTGGACGAGGAGTCGCGGCTGCTGGTGGAGCGCACCCGGGAGGCCCTGAACCGGGCGATCAAGTCCGTCAAGCCGGGCCGCCAGATCAACATCATCGGCCGGGTCATCGAGTCCTACGCGAAGCGCTTCGGCTACGGCGTGGTCCGGGACTTCACCGGCCACGGCATCAACTCGTCGTTCCACTCCGGCCTGATCATCCCCCACTACGACAGCCCGCACGCCACCACCGTCATCGAGCCCGGGATGACGTTCACCATCGAGCCGATGCTGACCCTGGGCACCCACGAGTACGACATGTGGGCGGACGGCTGGACGGTCGTCACCAAGGACCGCAAGCGGACGGCACAGTTCGAGCACACGCTGGTCGTGACGGACAGCGGGGCGGAGATCCTGACGCTCCCGTAGCCGGTTCTTTTTTTACCGACAAGACGTCGGGAACACATTGACTTAGGCATACCTAAGTAGGAAGATCGGACGTGGCGGGCATGCCGCCACGTCTTCTTCCTCTTCCTGGAGGTCCGTCTTGGACGCCTTCTCTACGGTCATCCGCGTCGCCTCGCACGAGCAGCACACCGAAGCAGAGACGTCTACCTTCATGAGCGACCTGCTCGGCGGGCGCCTCGGCGTGGACGCGTACACGCGCTACACCGAGCAGCTGTGGTTCGTGTACCGGGCCCTGGAGGACGCCGCCGAGTCTCTCGAGGAGGACCCGGTCGCCGGTCCGTTCATCCAGCCCGAGCTGATGCGCGTGGCCGAGATCGAGCGCGATCTCGCTCACCTGCTGGGCCCGGACTGGCGCGAGAGCGTGGTGGCGCTGCCGGCGACCGAGGCCTACGCCGCCCGGGTGGCCCAGTGCGCGGCCGAGTGGCCCGGCGGCTACGTCGCCCACCACTACACCCGCTACCTGGGCGACCTCTCCGGCGGCCAGATCATCCGCGACAAGGCGGAGCGCACCTGGGGCTTCGAGCGCAAGGGCGACGGGGTCCGCTTCTACGTCTTCGCGGACATCTCCAACCCGGCCGCCTTCAAGCGGACCTACCGCGAACTGCTGGACGCCATAGCGGCGGACGACCTGGAGAAGCAGCGCATCGTCGACGAGTGCAAGCGCGCCTTCGACTTCAACGGCGCGGTCTTCCGCGAGCTGGGCGAGCAGTTCCGGCTCAGCGCGTAGCCGTCCCCGCGGGGAGCGCGGCGTGAAGAGGGCCGGACCGGTGCGAGCGCACCGGTCCGGCCCTCTTCGCACGCCCCCGACCCGCGGTCAGCCGCGGGACGGGGCCGACGGTGCGGTGCGGGCGAAGCGGACGCGCCCGCCGATCTCGACGCTGCCGTCGGGATGGGGGGCGGTGAGGATCTGGGAGCCCTCGCCCTGAGTGATGTTCAGCGCGCGGTTCAGCTGGGCCGTCAGCAGGATCGCGGCCGAGCCGGTGGCCTCGTCCTCGGCGATGACTCCGTCGGCACGCCGCGGGAAGCCCCGAGCGCGCACCCGTCCGGCGGCCTCGTCCTCCCAGGCCCACGCGTACAGCCAGCCCTCGCCCGGCGGCGGGGCGGGCAGCGCCTCGACCTCGGCGACCGATCCGTACTGCTCGGTGCGCTTGCCCTCGACCCACTCGGGGCGGGCCGAGATCCAGGTGAACTCACCGTCGTCACGGGCCCATACGGGGCCGGCCGGCGGCTGGAGCTCCTCGATGTCCAGCAGCCAGGCGAGCCCGACCAGCGGGTGCCCGGCGAAGGACATCCGTGTGCCGGGGGTGCGGATGTCGACGACCCCGCGCTCGGGGTCGTCGACGAACACCGTCTCGCTGTAGCCGAGTTCGGCGGCCAGGGCCTGCCGCGACGCGTCGTCGGGGCAGGCCCGGCCGTCACGTACGACACCGAGCAGGTTGCCGTGCCGGCCGTCGCCCGCGCAGAAGACCTTCAACACGTCGAGTTGATCGTTCACGCGGGCATTCAAACACGGCTCAGCGCTCGGCCGCGCGCCGCCTGCGGGCGAGGAAGACCGCGCCCGCACCGGCCGCGATCACGGCGCCGGAGGTGGCGAGCAGGGCCCCGGCGGGGATCTCGGCGCCGGTGGCGGCGAGGCTGCCGCCGACGGTGGCCGCGGCGGCTCCCGTACCGCCGGTGCCGCCGGTGCCCCCGGTGGTGCCGGTGGCGCCGGTGGCGCCGCTCGGGAGGGTGGCGTCCTTGTCCACCGCCACGGAGAGGGCGAGCGGGTCGATGGCGTCCCCGGCCTTGTACATGGAGCCGGTGGTGTCGTTGGCGAAGGAGGCGGCGCCCTCGGCGGTGAAAGCCGCCGGGACCGCGTTCAGGGCCAGGACCCCGTCCTTGGTCTTGTAGTCCGTCTTCGACAGGTCGAGCGTGGCGAAGGGGACGGCCGTCTTGCTGCCGGAGGCGTTCTTGACGTCCACGTAGAGGGTGCCGCTCTTGCCTGCGGCGGTGACGCGGGGGTTGGCGAAGGTCATGTCGATGCCGTGGGCCGCGTACTGGAAGCGGAGGCTGCCCTCGAAGGAGGCGTTCAGCGTCTGCTTCTTCGCGTCGAGCTCGCCCTTGCCGAGGGCGAAGTCGAAGAGGTCGCCGTTCTTGGCGGCGCCGCCTGCGGGGGTGATCGAGCCCGCGCCGAGGACGTACCTGCGGAAGGACTCCTTCACGCCCCACGTCAGCTTGGCGCTGAGGATCTTCTGCGGGCCGTCGGCCGGCGCCGTGGGCTTCTCGGTGGGGGTCGCCGACTTCGTCGGGGTCGGGGTCGGGGTGGGGGTCGGCGGCGGCTTTGGGCGGGGGGGGGGGGGGGGCCGGGGGGGGGGATCGAAAAAAAAAAAAACCGGGTGAGGGGGGGCCCCCCGAGTTACAAAAAAGGCACCAAACCCACCGCGCC
>NZ_JBEZLV010000032.1:0-84841 GCF_040652335.1 Streptomyces sp. NPDC048270 | reverse complement strand
GAAGCTAAGCCTTTCAGCGCCGATGGTACTGCAGGGGGGACCCTGTGGGAGAGTAGGACGCCGCCGAACAATCATTGCGGGAAGCCCCGCACCAGCCCTTTCGGGCTCGGTGCGGGGCTTTTCTGCGTTTACGGCTCCATGGCCGGCATTAGGATCTCTGAGCATGAATCAGTACGTGATACGTCCGGTACGGGGCGACGAGTGGGCCAAGGTCAAGGAGCTGCGGATCGTCGCGCTGAAGGACCCGGCGGCTTCGGTGGCGTTCCTCGAGAGCGTGGCGGAGGCCGAGGGCCGGTCCGACGCGTTCTGGCAGGCGCGTGCCGAGGGGGCTTCGCACGGGCGGGCGGCGCGGCAGTTCGTGGCCGAGGGGCCCGGCGGGGAGTGGGCCGGGTCGGTGACGGTGCTGGTCGAGGAGAGCGGTACCACCGACATCTTCGACCAGCACATCGAGCGGGCCCAGGGGCATCTGGTCGGTGTGTTCGTACGGCCGGAGCAGCGCGGGACCGGGCTGACCGAGGGGCTTTTCCAGGCCGCACTGGAGTGGTGCTGGTCGCTGGAGGAGCCGGCGCTGGAGCGCGTACGGCTCTTCGTGCACGGGGAGAACGCGCGGGCCGCGGCCTTCTACCGGCGGTTCGGTTTCGAGGCGACCGGGAACGTGGTGCCCGTGCCGGCGGATCCGTCCGCCAAGGAGCTGGAGTACGCGTTCCCGAGGCCCTGACGGGCCGTGGATTCAGGGGAGGTCTGCTTCCGGCCAGCGGGAGCGGGCCTGCTCGCGGCTGCGGCACAGGGCGAGCAGGGGGAGCGTCTCGTCCGTGAGGAGCTCCGGGAGCTGGGGGATCGGGGCGACCGCGGCGATGTCGTCCAGGACGAGCGTGAGTGGTGGGTCGAGCCGACCGTGGGATGACCGTGCGGCCATGCGGCGGCCGTGCTCGACCACGTCAGCGGCGAGTGCGGTGAGCAAGGGCATCGCACCCGGGTGGGTGCGGGGGTCTTCCAGAGGTTCGCCCACCATGTAGAGGGTGCCCCCCTCGGTGACGAACGAAGCCAATGTGAGCGAATCCGTTCGGTTCGGATTGCAGGCCTCGCGGATGTGGATCGAGGTCAGGCAGGCGAGGGCCCGGGCCGTCAGGTGCTGGGCCAGTTCGCGGCGTTCGGGATGGGCGGTGAGGGCGCTCTCCAGTTCGCCGGCGGCGCCGGGGGCCGCCTGGGGGTGGGTGCGCAGGATGCGGACCGGGTCCTGGGCGCTGTTGCCCTGGGTCCAGCGGTGGAGCTGCTTGAAGGGGCGGTCGTCGAGGGCGGCCGCCTGGAGCCAGCTGCGGAGCAGGGTCTGCGCGGTGTCGGCGACCGCGGCGTCCATCCGGGCCTGGGGCCGTACGGGGGCCAGCAGGGCGATGGCGCGGGCGGCGGCGGTCTCACGGTCGGCGCAGCCCTCGGCCGGGTTCCAGTGCATGCGGGCCGGGGTGTCGCACAGGTGCGAGGGGTCGTAGAGGAGGACCGGGCCGAGTTTGGCGCGGGCGTCCTTGGTCTCGGCCCACAGGGTGGGCGAGGAGGTCGTGATCAGGGCGGCGCCCTCCGCCGCGGCGATGGCCTGGGCGGCCAGCCGCAGGCGCTCGGCGGGGCCGGCGTAGGCCATGCGCGGCTGCGGTGCGGCGAGGGCGGGGGGCGCCGGGGCGTAGCCGAAGCCGTAGCGGTAGGCCTCGTCCGAGGGGGCGGCCGTACGGTCCGCGCGGACGGGGGCGGCGGCTGGTGTGGCCGGTGTGGTCTGGGGTGCGGTGACCGGGGCCGCGGCGAGTGCCTGGGCGGGGGCGGGGACGTAGGGCGGGGCCTTGTGGGCGGTTGCCGGGGCCGGGGCGGGTTCGGCCGCCCGGGTGGGGGGCCGGGGCTCGTGGGCCGGGGCCGCGGGCGGGGGCTCGTACGGTACGGGGGTCTCGGCGGCGGCCTGTCTTGCCAGGGCGCGGCGGGACTTGGTGCGGGCGATCACGCCGATGGCGAAGACGGTGAGGACGAACAGCACCAGGAGCTGGCTGAGGAACAGGCCCCAGAACAGGCCCCAGCCGGAGAGGGCCGCCGGATCGGTGTCGGGCCAGGCGCCCGGGAGGTCGTGCGGTTGCGCTATCAGGGCGCGGACGGCCTCCGGGGTGCGGGTGAAGGTGACCGTGTCCGGCCAGGCGCCCTTGGTGAAGAGCGCGGCTAGGCCGGTTGCCGACCAGACCAGGAGGGCGAGGCCGAGGAGGAAGGCCAGCAGGCCGACCAGCAGGCCGTCCGGCACGCCCCCGGCGCGGGCGGGGGGCTCCGTGCGTCGTGCGTCGTGCATGGTCAGGCCACCGTGGTCGCGGAACCCGGGCCGCCGTTGCCGCGGCGGCGTTCGATGGACAGGGCGCGTTCCTCCGCCTCGAGTTCGGCGGCGAGGAGTTCGTCCGGGAGCTGGTTGGGCACCGAGGACTCGGTCATGGCGCGGTCGGTGTAGACGAGGGGGCGTTCGGCCTCGGTGATCAGGTGTTTGACCACTTGGACGTTGCCGTTGACGTCCCAGACGGCGATGCCGGGGGTGAGGGTGGGGATGATCTCCACCGCCCAGCGGGGCAGGCCGAGGACCAGGCCGGTGGCGCGTGCCTCGTCGGCCTTCTGGGCGTAGATGGTGCGGGTCGAGGCCATCTTCAGGATGGCCGCTGCTTCGCGTGCGGCCGCGCCGTCGACGACGTCGGAGAGGTGGTGGACGACGGCGACGAAGGACAGGCCGAGGCGGCGGCCGAACTTCAGGAGGCGCTGGAACAGCTGGGCGACGAAGGGGCTGTTGATGATGTGCCAGGCCTCTTCGACGAGGAAGATGCGCTTCTTGCGGTCGGGCCGGATCCAGGTGTGCTCCAGCCAGACGCCGACGATCGCCATGAGGATCGGCATCGCGATGGAGTTGCGGTCGATGTGGGAGAGGTCGAAGACGATCAGGGGCGCGTCGAGGTCGATGCCGACGGTGGTCGGGCCGTCGAACATGCCGCGCAGGTCGCCGTCGACGAGGCGGTCGAGGACCAGGGCCACGTCGAGGCCCCAGGCCCGTACGTCGTCTATGTCGACGTTCATCGCGAGGGCGGATTCGGCTTCGGGGTGGCGCAGTTGTTCCACGATGTCGGTGAGGACGGGCTGGCGGTCGCGGATGGCGTCGACGACGTAGGCGTGGGCGACCTTGAGGGCGAAGCCGGCGCGCTCGTCGAGGCCGTGGCCCATGGCGACCTCGATGATGGTCCGGAGCAGCGCGAGCTGTCCGGTCGTGGTGATCGCCGGGTCGAGGGGGTTGAGGCGGATCCCGTCGTCGTTGGCCGCGATGGGGTCCAGGCGGATGGGGGTTATCCCCAGCTGCTGGGCGATGAGGTTCCATTCGCCGACGCCGTCTTCGCCCTGGGCGTCGAGGACGACGACCTGGCGGTCCTTGAAGCGGAGCTGGCGCAGGACGTAGGTCTTCTCCAGGGCGGACTTGCCGTTGCCGGATTCGCCGAGGACCAGCCAGTGGGGGGCCGGGAGCTGTTGGCCGTACAGCTGGAAGGGGTCGTAGATGTACCCCTTGCCGCTGTAGACCTCGCGGCCGATGATGACGCCGGAGTCGCCGAGTCCGGGGGCGGCGGTGGGCAGGTAGACGGCCTGCGCCTGCCCGGTGGAGGTGCGTACGGGCAGGCGCGTGGTTTCGACTTTGCCGAAGAGGAAGCTGGTGAAGGCGTCCGTCAGCGCTGTCATGGGATCTCGCATGGGCGGCACTTCCCTCCAGCTAGCGTCGGATGCCGGTGGCGAACGGCAGGGTGTTGACGAAGGCGCGGTGGTGCTCGCGGTCGCACCATTCGAGCTTCAGGTAGGACTTGCCGGCGGAGGCGCGGATGGTGCGCTTGTCGCGGGCGAGGGCCTCCGGTGAACGCGAGGACACCGTGATGTACCCGACGAGGTTGACCCCGGCAGCGCCGCTGGCGAGATCTTCACCCCTCTGGTCGAGCCGGCCGTGGGCGGCGATGTCGCGGGGGTCCACGGTGCGGTTCATCTTGGCGGCGCGGGAGGCGTCGGCCTCGTCGTTGGTCTTCTCGGTGAGCATCCGCTCGATGGCCACCTCGGTGGGCTCCAGGTCCATGGTGACGGCGACGGTGCGGATGACGTCGGGGGTGTGGACGAGGAGGGGGGCGAGGAAGTTGACGCCGACGGGGGTCATGGGCCATTCCTTCACCCACGCGGTGGCGTGGCACCAGGGGGCGCGGGTGGAGGACTCGCGGGTCTTGGCCTGGAGGTAGGTGGGTTCCACCGCGTCGAGTTCGGCGGGCCAGGCGTTGCGCTTGGTCATGGCCTGGATGTGGTCGATGGGGTGGTCCGGGTCGTACATGGAGTGCACGAGGGAGGCGAGGCGGCCCTGGCCGAGGGGCTGGCGGACGCGGATGTCGGCTTCGGCGAGGCGGGCGCAGATGTCGGTGAGCTCGCGGGCCATGACGATGGCGAGGCCGGCGTCGCGGTCGAGCTTGCGGCCCTTGTGGGGGGTGGCGGCGCGGGCGATGGTGTGGGCCTCGGCGGCGAGTTCGCGGGTGTAGTGCATGCAGGCGACGAGGTAGGCGCGGTGCTGCTCGGAGGAGGTGGACACCATCGACTGGAGCTGGTCGTAGGAGTCGCGCAGCCAGCCGGGGGCCCGGGTGTCGCCGCGCTGGGCGACGTCCTTGGCGTGGGCGTCGGGGTCGGCGGGCAGGGTGCGGGCGAGCATCTGCAGGCGGGTGACGAAGCCGTCGCCATTGGCCACGTGCTTGAGGAGGGTGCCGAAGCGGTCGACGAGGGCTTCTTGGTCCTCGCTGTCGCGCAGGCCGACGCCGGGGCCCTCGATCTCGATGGCGGCGGTGACCGTTCTGCGGTCGGCGTGGAGGAGTACGGCGATCTCGTCGGGGCCGAAGGGGGCGGCGAGCCAGCTGATGCGGCCGATGCCGGGGGGCGGGCCGACCTCGACCTCGCGGCCGGAGCCCCGTACGCCGGCTTCCATGGCGCCCGAGCGGTAGGCCGTGCCGCGGCGCAGGGTGCGCTTGTAGCTGCGGCTGATCTCGAACCAGCGGTAGAAGGTGCGGCCCTTGTACGGGACGTACACGGCGGCGAGCGCGAGCATGGGGAAGCCGGCGAGGCTGACGATGCGCAGGGTGAGGTCGGGGACGAGCAGTCCGCTCATCATGCCGATGAACGCCCCGGCGATGATCAGGGCGATCTCCCCGGTCTCGCGGTTCTTGCCGACGATCGCGTTCGGCCGGGCCCGGCCGATGAGATACGTGCGGCGGGGCGCGACCGGGTGCATCTGGTGGGACTGGGTCGTCAACGCCCGTCACCTCCTGTGTTCCTCGTGCTCGAGCTCGTGCGGGGTGCGGGTGCGGCGGAGGGGACAGATCCGCCGCCGGCGCCGCCGCCGGAGGTGGGGCGGCTGCTGTGGGCGGCCACGCCTCCGGAGAGGGGGTTGGCGGGGCGGGGCGTGCTGCCGCCGCCGTCGCCTCCGCGGTGGGCGCCGCGGCTGCTGTGGGTCTTGATGCCCTGCGAGACGAGGGAGGCGGGGGAGCTGATGACGGCGGCTGCCTGGGCGCCGTCGGTGGCCTTGCTGCGGTTGGAGCGCGCGGAGGCGATCTCGTCGCCGAAGCCGGGGACGAAGCGGTAGATCATCGCGGAGGCGAAGATCGCCAGGAGGATGATGGCGAGGCCGGTGACGACGGCGGAGAAGGCGTCGGGGCCCTTCTCGCCGGCGAGGGCTCCGGCGAGGCCGAGGACGATGACGATGACCGGCTTCACGAGGATGACGGCGATCATGATGCCCGCCCAGCGGCGGACGTGGCCCCAGAGGTTCCGGTCGACGAGGCCCGCGTAGACGACGACGCCGAGGAGGGCGCCGACGTAGAGGAGGGCGGCGCGGATGAACAGCTCGAGGAAGAGGATGCCGGCGGCGAGGACGGTGACGAGGGAGACCACGATCAGCATGATCGGACCGCCGCCGATGTCGTCGCCCTTCTTCAGGGCTTCGGAGAAGGAGCCGAAGAAGACGTCGGTCTGGCCGCCGGCGGCGGAGGCGATGACCTCGGTGACGCCGTCGGTGGCGGAGACGACGGTGTAGAGGATCAGGGGGGTGAAGGCGGAGGCGAGGACGGTGAGCCAGAGGAAGCCGATCGCCTCGGAGAGGGCGGTGGTGAGGGGGACGCCGCGGAGGGCTCGCTTGGCGACGGCGAAGAGCCAGAGGACGAGCGTGAGGATGGTGGAGGCGGCGAAGACGACGGCGTACTGCTTGAGGAAGGTGGCGTTGGTGAAGTCGACGTTGGCGCTGCCGTTGACCGCTTCGCTGAGCTTGCCGACGATCCAGGCGGCGGCGTCGGCGCAGCCCTTGGCCAGGGAGGCGAGGGGGTTGAGGGCGTCGGCGGGGTCGCTGGGCGCCAGGCCTGGGGCGCGGCCGGTCGAGGCGCCTTCGCCGCGCTCGCAGTAGTCCTTGGCGGGGCCTCGGATCAGGTCGCAGGGGTTGTTGCTCGCCTGCGGGCTGGGCGTGGCGCCCGGGGGCGGGGTGGGGGACGGGGTGGGAGCCGCTACCGCGCGGGTAGCCAGGAGTACGGCGATGGTCTGCACGGTCGCCGCGACGGCCGTGAGGGACAGGACGCGATGGTCAGCGCGCATAGGTGAGTCCCCCGAACTGTGACACCGCGGCGGCCATCTCTTCCGCCGAGGCAGCGGCCTGGTCCCGGCCCACCGGAGCGGGGCCGTCCTTCTGCGTGAAGTCCGCGACCCGCCAGTCGCCGTTGAGCCAGCGGAGCTCGAACGTGTTCGTGTACCAGCTCTCGGACACCGGGTTCTTCGAGCCCTCGCCCGCGAGGCCGAACAGTGCCGAGTACCAGACGGAGACGGAGGCGGTGTCGCCGCTGAACTTCTCGACCTTCGTGCCCACCGGGTTCACGCGGGAGATGAAGGTCATTCCCTTGGGGGCCTTGCCGCCGGCCTCGAGTCCGATGCGGGCCAGGAACTCCTGGTCGGCGTAGACCTTGTCGAGATCGCTCTGACGCGAGGCGGCCACGTCGGGCAGGTAGACGCTCTGCACGATGGCGCGTCTGCGGGCAGCGTCGAACATGCCGTCCGAGCTGAGCGCCACGGCGTAGTTGGCCGCGGCCGACTGGGCGCCCTGTTCGTCGTGGGCGAAGCCCTTGGGGATGGTGCCGTTCTTGCCCGGGACCGGGGTCGTGCCCGTTGCGGACGTCGACGTGGTGGACGGGGCGTTGTCCGTGGGGGGTGGGGTGGGGGTGTCCGGGCCCTGGTTCGCGAACGCGATGGCCGCGATCAGGAGGACCACCACGCCGACCACGGTGATGAGGCTGCGGGGGGTGCGCGGGGCGCGGCGGGTGGGGCCGTACGGGTCGGCGGGGGAGTCCGGGAGGCGGGTGCGGGTCTGGCCCGTGCCTCCGTACTGGTCCTCGCTGCTCATTCCGTTTCGGCCCCCTCCGCGTCGTACGACGGTAGTGCTGGTTCCCGCGTAGGTGCGGTGTGGTGATTCCTCATCAGGTCCGGCGGTGCGGCCGCGGTGGACCGGCTAGACGGCCATTCCGTAGACGATGGTGAAGAGGGTGCCCAGCGAGCCGATGATGAAGACGCCCGTGAGGCCGGCCACGATCAGGCCCTTGCCCTGTTCGGCGCTGAACGTGTCGCGCAGGGCGGTCGCGCCGATGCGCTGTTTGGCCGCGCCCCAGATGGCGATGCCCAGGCAGAGGAGGATCGCCACGGCCATGACCACCTCGATCATGACCTTCGCTTCGTTGCCGAGACTGCCGAACGGCCCCCAGTTCGGGGCGATTCCGCCGATGATGGTGGTGATGTCGCCCTTTTCGGCTGCCAGGATCATGTAACTCACCGCCCCTGTATGGGTAGTTCCGGAAGCCCGTGCCCGACGGCAGGGGTCACGCACTATCTTCGCTGATGAAACCGCCGCCGTCGTCGACTTGACGGCTCTCTTTACCCGATCTCCCGGCGTGTGTTCCGCCTCTGCGCTCTGACCTGCGCAGCTGCGGTGTGTATGCGAAAGAACGTATGGTCACTCTGTGTATCACGGGGGGTGACGCCGGGCAATGATTGTCGTCTCGGCGTACGGGGGGTGGGGTGAGTGGCCGCCGTTCGGCTCAGTGGTTGGCGTGTCGTGCGGTGACTTCGGCCCGGTATGTCCGATAGTCCGTCAGTTCTGGGTCCAGTGGGCCGGGCGGGCGAGGTGCGGGGGGATGCGGGTGCCGGGGGAGCCCTGGGCCGCGTTCAGTTGGGCCTGGGTGAGGAAGAGGGCGTCGCGCAGGTCCGCCCCTCGCAGGTCGGCGTCGCGGAAGTCCGCGCCGATGAGGTCGGCCGTGCGGAGGTCGGCGCGGCTGAGGTCGGCGGCGATCAGGTAGGCGCCGCGCAGGTTCGCGCCGCGCAGGTCCGCGCCGGTGAGGCGGGCGCCCATCAGGTCGGCTCCGCGGTGGTTCTTCTTGCGGCCCGGCACTTTGGCCCGGACGAGTTCGCTGGTCTTCAGGAGCAGGGTGTTGATCTTCTGGCGGAGGGCGCCGACGTCCAGGTCCGCGAGGGCGGCCGCGTCCGCGCGGGTGTGCGCGGAGGTTTCCGCCAGGGCGTCCCGGAGCTGTGCGCGGAGGGGGGCGGCGGCCGGGAGGGTCAGGGCCTCGGCGACGTAGAAGAGGAGCTCGTGCAGCTGCCGCATCACCGGGAAGGCGTCGAACATCTCGGCCCGGGTCTCGGGGTGGGTGCGCCAGTCGCGGCCGCCGAAGGTGACCTGGGACACCTGCTGGCCCGCGCCGAAGCAGTCGAAGACGGTGCAGCCCTGGAAGCCCGAGTCGCGCAGCCGGGTGTGGATCCCGCAGCGGAAGTCCGCCCGCAGGTTCTTGCAGGGGGTCCCGGCGGGCTTGTTCACGGCGAAGTCGTTGGACTTGGCGAAGGGGAGGGCGACGCAGCACAGCGCGAAGCAGTTCGAGCAGTCCGCCTGGAGGACGGGGAGGGCCGGGGGCTGGGGGAGGGGCGTGGACACGTGCTCCATTGTCACCGGTCGGGGGCGGTGGGCCGCATCCGGACGGCGGCGGGGGCGTGCCCGGGGCGGGGTTCGCCGGGGGTGCGGCGGTCGGTGCGCGGGGGCCGGGCGAGGTCGGTTCTCGAGCGGGAGAGGAGCGGACGGGCTTGATCCGGGGTGGGCGGAAGGTGAGCATCGGCCCATGACAGAAGTGATCGCAGTCGCCGTCATCACGCTGCTCGCCGTGATCAGTCCCGGCGCGGATTTCGCCATGGTGGTCCGCAACAGCTACCTGTACGGGCGGCCCACCGGGCTGTTCGCCGCCGCCGGGGTCGCGGCGGGTGTCCTGGTCCACGTCTCCTACACGATGCTCGGGGTCGGTCTGCTGATCGCCTCCTCCACCACCCTGTTCACGGTGATCAAGCTGGCGGGGGCGGCCTATCTGGTGTGGATCGGCATACGGACCTTCCGGGCACGGGCCGAGGTGACCGTGGACCTGGAGTCCAAGCCGCGGCTGACCCGGCTCGGGGCGATGCGGTCGGGGTTCCTGACCAATGTGCTCAACCCGAAGACGACGCTGTTCGTGGTGTCGACCTTCACCCAGGTGGTCAACCCGGACACCCCGGTGTGGCAGCAGGCCGGCTACGGGCTGTTCATGTCGGCCGCGCACCTGGGCTGGTTCGGGGCGGTGGCGCTGTTCTTCTCCAACTCCCGGCTGCGGGACCGGATGCTGAAGGCGCAGAAGGCATTGAACCGGGCCATCGGGTCGGTGCTGGTGGGGCTGGGCGTGGGGCTCGGGTTCGCCCGCTGAGGCGAGGGGGGCGGGGGCCGGCGGCCGCCTTTCCCCCCGCTGAGGCGAGGGGTGGCGGGGCCGGCGGCCGCCTTCCCCGGGGCTGGTGGCGCGGGGTTACCTGTGGGTAGCGTGGGTGTCATGGGTGCTGTGGAGGGGTTCTTCGAGCGGGTGGACGCCGGCCGGTTCCTGGCCACGGAGTACACGCGCGGGCCGTGGGACCCGGGTGCGCAGCACGCGGGCCCGCCGGCCGCGCTGCTCGGCCGGGCCGTCGAGGAGCGGTCGGACGCCCGCGCCGGCATGCGGATCGCCCGGATCACGTACGAGATCCTGCGGCCGGTGCCGATCGGCGCCCTGGAGGTCGCCACCAGCGTGCTGCGGGCGGGCCGCGGTACCGAGGTGGTCGAGGCCTCCCTCACTCCGGCGGGCGGGGCGGCGCCGGTGATGGTGGCGCGGGCCCTGCGCATCAGGGTGGCCGAGGAGGCGGTGCCGGCCGTGGTGCCGGGGCCGCAGGTGCCGCCGCCCGGGGAGGCCGGGGCGGTGCCGTTCTTCCCGGTGCCGTGGGAGGCCGGCTACCACACGGCCATGGAGGCTCGGTTCACCGAGGGCGCCTTCGTGGAGCTGGGGCCCGGCACCTGCTGGATGCGGATGAGGGTCCCGCTCGTGGCCGGGGAGGAGATCCGTCCGCTGGACCGGGTGCTGGTCGCCGCGGACTCCGGCAACGGCATCAGCTCCGTGCTGGACTACGGCCGGTTCGTCTTCGTCAACGGTGATCTGACGGTCCATCTGCACCGCCATCCGGTCGGCGAGTGGGCCTGTGGAATCCCGTACCGCCGTGGACGCGGCCGGCATCGGCCTGGTCGATGCCCGGCTGCACGACGAGAAGGGCCCCATCGGGCGCAGCGCGCAGAGCTTGTTCGTCGCTCCGCGGTAGTGCGTGCCCCCGGCCGCCGCCCGTGCGGACTGGACGGTGGACTTCGGCGGCGTCGAGGATGGGTCGGTGACGCGCGCCGCATCGACTGTTCGGGTCTCCGAGCGGGGTGGCGGGGCGTGCGACACGGCCGAATCACACGTTGAAGTGACGGGGATGGGGGAGGGTTGACGGGTGCGCAGATTCTGGATGGCCGGTGGGATCGGGATCGGGCTGTGTCTGACCTTCGTGGCGCTGCTCGTCGTGGGGACGTACTCGGCCGCCGCGGGCCTGGTCGGGGCCGCCGGGGCGGGCGGCCGTGCCGTGGGGCTCGCGAAGGGGGCGGTGCCCGCCAAGTACCAGGCGCTGGTGGAGAAGTGGGGCAATCTGTGCCCGGCCATCAACCCGGCGCTGCTCGCCGCCCAGCTGTACTCGGAGAGCGGCTGGAACCCGAGCGCGGTCAGCCCGGCGGACGCGCGCGGCATCGCGCAGTTCATCCCGGGTACGTGGGCGGGCCACGGCATCGACGGCGACGGGGACGGGGACCGGGACATCTGGGACCCGAGCGATGCGATCCCCTCGGCGGCCTCGTACGACTGCCAGCTGGCCAAGGACGTGGCGGGCGTGCCGGGTGACGCGACGTCGAACATGCTGGCCGCCTACAACGCGGGGGCCTACGCGGTCATCAAGTACGGGGGCGTGCCGCCGTACAAGGAGACCCAGGGCTACGTGAAGACGATCACGACGCTCGCGAAGAGCTTCGCCCGGCCCGTCGGGCGGGTCGCTCCCTCGCAACAGGCCGCCGGGGCCATCTACTTCGCGCAGAAGCAGCTGGGCACGCCGTACCTGTGGGGCGGCAACGGGACGCCCGACCAGGACGGGCGCTTCGACTGCTCGGGGCTGACGAAGGCCGCGTACGAGACGGTCGGCATCCAGCTGCCGCGCGTGGCGAACGACCAGTACAACGCCGGTCCGCATCCTTCGCGGGACCAACTGCTCCCCGGCGACCTGGTGTTCTTCTCCGATGATCTGACGAATTCGCGGGAGATTCGGCACGTCGGGCTGTACGTGGGGGGCGGCTACATGATCAACGCCCCGTACACCGGCGCCGTGATCCGCTTCGATAAGATCGACACGCCTGACTACTTCGGTGCGACGCGTGTGACGAAGGACGGTGCGGAGGCTCTTCCGGAGCGAGTTGGGGCGAGCCGGGCGCCCTAGCCACGCTCCGTTAAGCCCAGGCCCTGAGCTGCGACGACGAGTCTCTCTTCGATAACGTTGCAGTGATCATTCGGTGGAGAGTGGAACGTAGTTGCCAGAACGGGCGTTCCATGGACACGGGGGTTGGTCAAGCGGGGGGCGAAGGGGCGCACACCGGCGTGCGCCCGCAGGGGAACCACGGCAAGGGCAAGGGGCCGCATCACCATGGCTGGACTCACGACCGGTGGGCCGAATGTGGATGTCAGCCTGCTGTACGAGATCAACGGACTGGCCCTGCGCGCGCCGGACTGGGTGGACCGCTCGGTCGGACTGGTCGGTGAGTACGGGATTCCGCTGGCCCTGGTGCTGCTGGTCCTGTGGTGCTGGCGCGGTGCCCGCCGCCAGGACGAGAGCACGGCCGTCGAGTCCTTCGCGGCGCTGGTGTGGGCCCCGCTCGCGGCCGGACTGGCGCTGCTCGTGAGCGCGCCGCTGCGCGAATTCGTGGGGCGGCCGCGGCCGTTCCGGGCGCACGAGGGGCTCCAGGTGCTCGACACCGGTGCCGGGGCCCGCTTCGGAGCCGAACTGGCGGGCGCCGACTTCTCCTTCGTCAGCGGCCACGCCACCCTCGCGATGGCGCTGGGCGTGGGCCTGTTCGTCGCCCACCGCAGGCTCGGGCTCCTCGGGATCGCCCTGGCCGTCGCCGAAGGCTTCTGCCGGGTGTACGCGGGCGTCCACTACCCCACCGACGTCATCGGCGGGTTCGCGCTCGGCACCGCCGTCGTGCTGGTGCTCGCGCCGCTCGCGATGGCGCTGCTCACCCCGGTGGTGCGGGCGGTCGCCGGCTCCCCGCGCCTGGGACGTCTCGTACGGGCCAAGGACCGGGTGCTGCCCCTGCCGGTCGACCTGACGCAGGCCCAGGCCCCGTCGGCCGGACAGCGGCCGCACGAGAGCGACCTCGCCGCCTAGCGCCTTGCGGGTCCGGGCCGGCCGGGCGGAGGTCTAGGACGGGTTCCACACCGAGAGCAGCAGGGCCACCACGAGGCACAGGCCCGCCGCGCCGAAGAACAGGCGGACCGCCGTCGGGCGGGGCCGGGGGGTCACCGGTCGCTGCCGTCGGGGTCGGTCTCGGTGTCGCGGCGGTAGCGGGAGCGCAGCCACAGGCCGGTCGCCACGGCCGCGGCGGCGGTGAGCCCGATGGCCAGCGCCACGTCGGCCGGCCCGTCCGCCGAGCCGACCGGCCGGGCCCAGGCCGCCGCGGCCGGGGTCAGCGAGAGGAGCAGGGCCCAGAGAAGGGCCGCGAGGCGGGCTGCGGGTCCTGGCATGACTCAAGGGCATCCGCTCCGGCGGGCCCCGGCCAGCCGGGCCGTCCGAACGGGCGACCTCCGGGCCGCCGCCGCCCGGCGGGGCCGTGCCGGCCGCCCGCGCTGTCCCCGGTGCCTCGGCTACCCCGCGCTGTGCCGGGCGGCGTCCTTGCGGGCCAGGTCGCGGGAGCGGCGGGCCGGCCCCTTCCAGCCGCAGGTGCAGACGGCCAGGCAGAACGAGCCCCGGTCGGCGGTGGAGGTGGTGTGCCCGGCGGTGGGCGGCTGTGGCCGGTGCGGCACGGAGGAGGGAAGCGGAAGGGCGAGGGGCGCTCTCATGTGCGGGTCCACCCGTCCACGGTACCTGGGCCGGACCGGGTCGTGGAGCCGTGTGGCCGTGACGGGAAACCCTCGACCTCGTTAACCGGAGCGGGTGGGGGCCTCGGGCAAACAGCGGTCATGCGTTGGGGGTTGGCAGGCGATGGTGGTGCACCAGCACAGGCGGCCGCGCGAGCGTGCGGGTGGGGCGGTGCTCGCCGTCGGCGTCACCCTGGCGGTCACGGCGATGGGCGGGTGCGCGGGCCCCGGCGGCGACGACCGGCCCCCCGCCGACGCGGCGGCGGTGGTCCGCGGGGCCGCCGACGCGCTGACGAGGACGGGCAGCGCCCGGGCCCGTACGGCCATGGAGATGGCCACCGGCGGGACCAGGGTCACGATCCGCGGCGAGGGCGGCGTCGACTTCAAGAACCGGATGGGCCAGCTGCTGGTGATGCTCCCGGCCGATGTGAAGGGCAAGGCCGAGCACCGGCCCATCACCGAGCTGCTGGTGCCGGGCGCGCTCTACATGAAGAACCGGGGCGCGGGCGTGCCCGACGACAAGTGGGTCCGGGTCGACACGACGACCCTCGCCGACGGGAACCTGGTCACCGGCGGGGCCACCGATCCGCTGGTCGCGGCCGAGCTGCTGCGCGGCGTGCGGGAGGTCACGTACGTCGGGGAGACCGAGGTGGCCGGCACCAAGGTGCGGCACTACCGGGGGACCACCGACATCGGACGGGCCGCGGGGAGCGCGTCGGCGGAGGTCCGGGGGGCGCTGGAGGCGGCGGCGAAAGGGTTCAGCAAGGACACCGTGCCGTTCGACGCCTACCTGGACGAGGAGGGGCGGCTGCGGAAGGTCCGCCACCGGTTCACGTACGTCAACAATGGCGTGATCGATGTCTCGTCGACCACGCTGCTGTACGGATTCGGGACGCCGGTGACCGTCGTATTGCCCGCAAGCGGGGACATTTACGCCGGGAAGATCGCCGAGTAGCGGTGCGGTCGGGCCATGGCCGGTATCCGGAAATGGTCCATCCGTGTCATGCGCCGCGGCCCGTGTCCTCCCTACGCTGAGAAGTCGAGCGCCGAAGACCGAAGACGGCAGATTGAGGTGACACGCGTGACTCCCGCAGGCGGTACGACGGTGCAGGATCATGTGGCGCTCGCCGAGATCGAGCTCTGCGGCGAGTTGATCATCGCGGCCTCGGCGGCCGCGGAGGAGCGGCTCAGCCAGGACCGGATCGACGAGGTCCTGATGGGCATCTGGTCGGGCTGACCGCTGACGGCGCCCCCTGGAGCGCCCGCTCCGGACCGGCCCCGGACCGCTGACCCCCGGCCGTGGGCGGGGTCAGGTGCGCAGCAGGCGGGCGATGGCCTTGGTGGCCTCCTCGACCTTCGCGTCGATCTCCCCGCCGCCCTTCACGGCCGCGTCGGCCACGCAGTGGCGCAGGTGCTCCTCGAGGAGCTGGAGGGCGAAGGACTGGAGCGCCTTCGTGCTCGCCGAGACCTGGGTGAGTATGTCGATGCAGTAGACGTCCTCGTCGACGAGCCGCTGGAGGCCGCGGATCTGGCCCTCGATCCGGCGCAGCCGCTTGAGGTGCTCGTCCTTCTGGTGGTGGTAGCCGTGGACGGCGCCGCCGTCGGGGGAGCCCTCCGCCTCGATGGTCGTCATGCGTCCTCCCGTGGTCCGGAACGAGGGGTGCATACCCCTCATGGGTATAGGGTACTGGGCCCTGGCCGCGGGGGCAGGGGTCCGTGGTCCTCACTCTGCCTGATGGAGGACACTGGGGAACTGCCGGTTAGCCGTGGCCGGGGGATGCGCCTAGCATCAGCCTGACCGAATCCAATGCACCCCGAGGACCTCACGTGCGATTTCGTCTGACCCCCAGGGAGACGAGCTTCTACGACATGTTCGCCGCATCCGCGGACAACATCGTCACGGGCTCCAAGCTCCTGATGGAACTGCTCGGAGCGGACTCCTCCGCCCGGGTCGAGATCGCGGAGCGGATGCGGGCTGCGGAGCACGCGGGAGACGACGCGACCCACGCGATCTTCCACCAGCTCAACTCCTCCTTCATCACGCCGTTCGACCGCGAGGACATCTACAACCTGGCCTCGTCCCTCGACGACATCATGGACTTCATGGAGGAGGCCGTCGACCTGGTCGTCCTCTACAACGTGGAGGAGCTCCCCAAGGGCGTCGAGCAGCAGATCGAGGTGCTGGCGCGGGCGGCCGAGCTGACCGCCGAGGCCATGCCGCACCTGCGGACGATGGACAACCTCACCGAGTACTGGATCGAGGTCAACCGCCTCGAGAACCAGGCGGACCAGATCCACCGCAAGCTGCTCGCCCAGCTCTTCAACGGCAAGTACGACGCCATCGAGGTGCTGAAGCTCAAGCAGATCGTCGACGTGCTCGAAGAGGCGGCCGACGCGTTCGAGCACGTTGCGAACACGGTGGAGACCATCGCGGTCAAGGAGTCCTGAACCTCGTGGACACCTTCGCTCTGGTCGTGACCATCGGTGTCGCGCTCGGCTTTACGTATACGAATGGTTTTCACGACTCCGCGAACGCGATCGCGACCTCCGTCTCGACGCGGGCGCTGACCCCGCGCGCGGCGCTGGCGATGGCCGCCGTGATGAACCTCGCCGGCGCCTTCCTGGGCAGCGGGGTCGCCAAGACGGTCAGCAAGGGCCTGATCGAGACCCCCCACGGCAACCGGGGGATGTGGATCCTCTTCGCGGCGCTGGTCGGCGCGATCGTCTGGAACCTGATCACCTGGTACTTCGGTCTGCCGTCGTCCTCCTCGCACGCGCTGTTCGGCGGCATGGTGGGTGCGGCGCTGGCCGGTGGCATCGGGGTGCTGTGGGACGGCGTGGTCGACAAGGTCGTCATCCCGATGTTCGTGTCGCCGGTGGTCGGCCTCGTCGCCGGCTACCTGGTGATGGTGGTCATCCTGTGGATGTTCCGCCGCGCCAACCCGCACAAGGCCAAGCGCGGCTTCCGTATCGCGCAGACGGTCTCGGCGGCGGCCATGGCGCTGGGCCACGGCCTGCAGGACGCGCAGAAGACCATGGGCATCGTGGTGATGGCGCTGGTCATCGCCGATGTGCAGACCGCGGACGCCGCGATCCCGATCTGGGTCAAGATCGCCTGCGCCGTGATGCTGTCGCTGGGCACGTACGCCGGCGGCTGGCGCATCATGCGCACGCTCGGCCGCAAGATCATCGAGCTGGACCCGCCGCAGGGCTTCGCGGCCGAGACCACCGGTGCCTCGATCATGTTCGGCTCGGCGTTCCTCTTCCACGCCCCGATCTCCACCACCCACGTGATCACCTCGGCGATCATGGGCGTGGGCGCGACCAAGCGGGTGAACGCGGTGCGCTGGGGCGTCGCCAAGAACATCATCCTGGGCTGGTTCATCACGATGCCGGCCGCGGCCCTGGTGGCCGCGGTCAGCTTCTGGATCGTGAACCTGGCCTTCGTCTAGGACGCGCACGAAAGCGGGCCGGCTCCCCCCACCCAGGGGGAGCCGGCCCTTTTCTTTCTTTCGCCTTGCGGTGGCACCGCCATGCAGCACCGCAGGACGTCTGGCCGCGCGGCAGGGCCGCGCGGAGTCTCGCCGGCTCAGCCGAAGCGGCCCGAGATGTAGTCCTCGGTCGCCTGGACGGACGGGTTGGAGAAGATCCGGTCGGTGTCGTCGATCTCGATGAGCTTGCCGGGCTGGCCGACCGCGGAGAGGTTGAAGAAGGCGGTGCGGTCCGAGACGCGGGCCGCCTGCTGCATGTTGTGCGTCACGATGACGATCGTGAAGCGCTCCTTGAGCTCGCCGATCAGGTCCTCGATGGCGAGGGTGGAGATCGGGTCGAGGGCCGAGCAGGGCTCGTCCATCAGCAGGACCTGCGGCTCGACCGCGATGGCGCGGGCGATGCACAGACGCTGCTGCTGGCCGCCGGAGAGGCCGGAGCCGGGCTTGTTCAGGCGGTCCTTGACCTCGTTCCAGAGGTTGGCGCCCTGGAGGGACTTCTCCACGACGTCCGAGAGTTCGGACTTCTTGAAGGAGCCGTTCAGGCGCAGGCCCGCCGCCACGTTGTCGAAGATCGACATGGTGGGGAAGGGGTTCGGACGCTGGAAGACCATGCCGACCGTGCGGCGGACCGCGACGGGGTCCACGCCGGCGCCGTACAGGTTCTCGTCGTCCAGGAGCACCTTGCCCTCGACGCGGCCGCCGGGGGTGACCTCGTGCATGCGGTTCAGGGTGCGCAGGAAGGTGGACTTGCCGCAGCCGGACGGGCCGATGAAGGCGGTCACGGAGCGGGGCTCCACGGTCATCGAGATGTCATCGATGGCCTTGTGGCTGCCGTAGAAGGCGGACAGTCCGCTGACGTCGATTCGCTTCGCCATGAGGGGTCACTTCGCTTTCATACAGTCGCGTCAGCGACCGGTCTTCGGGGCCTTCCAGCGGGCGATGCCGCGGGCCACCAGATTGAGGATCATGACGAAGGCGATCAGTACGAGCGCTGCGGCCCATGCCCGGTCGTAGGAGGCTTCACTGCCGACCTTGTACTGCTCCCAAATGTAGAGGGGGAGCGAGGACTGGGCGCCTTCGAAGGGGTTGCCGTTGATGAGCTGGGAGCCGAAGACCAGCAGCATGATCGGCGCGGTCTCACCGGCGATGCGCGCCACGGCCAGCATGACACCGGTGGAGATGCCGCCGATGGCGGTGGGGAGCACGACCTTGAGGATCATGCGCCACTTCGGCACGCCGAGCGCCAGGGCGGCCTCGCGCAGCTCGTTCGGGACGAGCTTGAGCATCTCCTCGGTGGAGCGGACCACGACCGGCATCATCAGGATCGACAGGGCCATGGCGCCGGCGAAGCCGGAGGGGCCGAAGCCGAGCATCAGGTTCCAGGTCGTCAGGATGAACAGGCCCGCGACGATGGAGGGGATGCCGGTCATGACGTCGACGAAGAAGGTCACGGCCCTGGCGAGCGAGCCCTTGCCGTACTCGACCAGGTAGACGGCGGTCAGCAGGCCGATGGGCGCGGCGATCAGGGTGGCCAGGGCGACCTGCTCGATGGTGCCGAGCAGGGCGTGGTAGACGCCGCCGCCCTGGTCGAAGCTGGTCACGCCGTTCATCGAGTGGCTGAGGAAGTTGCCGTCGAGGAGCCCGATGCCGCGGCTGACGGTGGTCCACATCAGGGACAGCAGCGGGATGACCGCGAGGACGAAGCAGACCCACACGACGGAGGTCGCGACGCGGTCCTTGGCCTGGCGGCGGTTCTCGATGACCGAGCTGGCGGTGTACGTGATGGCGACGAAGAGCAGGGCCGCGATCAGACCCCACTGGACCTTGCTGTGGAGGCCGAAGACGAGGCCGGCGCCGCTGCCGAGGGCGAGCGAGAGGACCGCGATGCCGGTCGGGGCCCAGCGGGGCAGGCCGCCCCGGGTGAGGGTGGAGGGGGCGGCGGACTTCGGGGCCCGGGCGGGCCGCTGGTCCTGGAGTGCGTGGCTCATCAGGCGTTCGCCCCCGAGAAGTCCTTGCGGCGAGCGATGATCAGGCGGGCTGCACCGTTGACCAGCAGGGTGAGCAGGAAGAGGACCAGACCGGAGGCGATCAGCGCGTCCCGGCCGAACTCGTTGGCCTCGTCGAACTTCGCCGCGATGTTCTGCGCGAAGGTGCCGCCGCCCGGGTTGAGGACGTGGAACGAGATCAGGAAGCTCGGGGACAGGACGGTCGCGACGGCCATGGTCTCGCCGAGCGCGCGGCCGAGGCCGAGCATCGAGGCGGAGATGACACCGGAGCGGCCGAAGGGCAGCACGGACATCCGGATGACCTCCCAGCGGGTCGCGCCGAGGGCCAGGGCGGCCTCCTCGTTCATGCGCGGGACCTGGAGGAAGACCTCGCGGCTGACGCTGGTCACGATCGGCAGGATCATGATCGCGAGCAGGATGCCGACGGTGAACAGCGAGCGGGCCACGCCGATCTGGGTCTTCTCGAAGACGTAGGTCCAGCCCAGGTACTCGTCGAGCCACAGGTTCAGGCCCGCCAGGTGCGGGACGAGGAACAGGGCTCCCCAGATGCCGTAGATGATCGACGGCACGGCGGCCAGCAGGTCGACCACGTAGGCGAGGGGCGCGGCCAGCTTGCGCGGCGCGTAGTGCGAGATGAACAGGGCGATGCCGACGGCGATCGGAACCGCGATGACCATCGCGATGATCGAGCTGACGACGGTGCCGAAGAGCAGGACGGCGATGCCGAAGACGGGCGGGTTGGCCGACGCGTTCCAGTCGAAGGTGGTGAGGAAGTTCCCCTCGTTCTTCGACAGGGCGATCGTGGCGCGGTAGGTGAGGAAGGCGGCGATCGACGCCATGATCACCAGAAGCAGGATGCCGGAGCCCTTGGAGAGCCCGGCGAAGATCTTGTCACCGGCGCGGCCGGTGGATCCCTTGCTCCTGGAGACAGGCGGAGCCGTGTCTATCTGGGTGGGTGTGGTGGAAGCCATGGTCTTTCCGGTCTGTGTGGGGGGCAGGCCCCCTGGCGGCGGTGCACCGGATCCCCCCGGGTGGAGGGGGAGGGTTCTCGGGCGCCGGGCGGACCGGATCGGGATCCGCCCGGCGCCGAGAGGGTCGGGAACTAGCCGAGCTTGGCGACGGCCTCGCGGACCTTGGCGTTGATCTCGGCCGGGATCGGCGCGTAGCCGTTCTCGAGGAGTACCTTCTGGCCCGCGTCGGACGCGGTGTAGTTCAGGAAGGACTTCACGGTCGGCAGGGTCTCCGCCTTGTTGCCCTTGTCGCAGACGACCTCGTAGGTCACCAGGACGAGCGGGTAGGCGCCCTCGGCCTTGGTGGTGTAGTCCAGCTTCAGGGCCAGGTCGGAGCCGGAGCCGGCGATCTTGGCGGCGGCGATGGCCTTGGAGGCGTTCTCGCCGGTGGCCTTGACCGGGGCGGCGGCGCCCGTGTTCAGGTCGACCGTCTTGATGCCCTGCGAGCTGGCGAAGGAGAGCTCGAAGTAGCCGATCGAGCCGTCGACCTGCTTGACCTGGGCGGCGACACCGGCGGAGCCGGACGCGGCCTGGCCGCCCGGGGCGGCCCACTTCTTCGCGGCCTCGTGCGGCCAGGCGTCGGGGGCGGCGGCCTTCAGGTACTTGGTGACGTTCTCGGTGGTGCCGGAGTCGTCAGAGCGGTGGAAGGCCTGGATCGCGGTCGAGGGAAGCGTGACGCCGGGGTTCAGCTTCTTGATCGCCTCGTCGTCCCACTTCTTGATCTTGTCGTTGAAGATGTTGGCGATCGTGGCGGCGTCGAGGTTCAGCTTGTCCACGCCGGCGACGTTGAAGCCGAGGGCGACGGGGCCGCCGACCATCGGCAGGTTGATGCCCTGGCCGCCGGTGCAGATCTTCTTCGACTCCTCGACCTGCTCCGGCTTCAGCGCCGAGTCGGAGCCGGCGAAACCGACGGTGCCCTGGTTGAAGGCGACGATGCCCTCACCGGAGGAGGAGGACTTGTAGTTCACCTCGACGCCGGGGCAGGCGGCCATGTAGTTCTTCACCCACAGCTCGACCGCGTTCTTCTGCGCGGAGGAGCCCGAGGCCAGGAGCTTGCCCTTGGCGTCGTCGCACTTGATGTCGCCGGCGGCGGCGGCGGAGGGCTTCGCGGTGCCGTCGGTGTTCTTCGTGTTGTCGTCCGAGCCGCACGCCGTGAGGACCAGGGCGCCGGACACGACAAGCGCCCCGAGGGCGGAGGCACGAAGCATGTTCTTGCGCTGAAGCTTCACTTTCGGGTGTTCCTTCCAGAAGCCGCCGGCCGCTTTCTGTATCGGGGCGGCGTGCGAAGAGGACTACGTCGTCTGCCCGGCTGAGCTGCTCGTACTCCGGGCGGCTCGCACCTTGCACAGCTGAAATTAGTCAGATCAGGTGAAGTGGCCGACCGGCCCGAGTGAACGGATGGTGAACCGTGGCGGACGACCCGGTGCGAACCGGCGGGTCCTCCCACGGCCGTAAGCCTCCGTTACCCCGCCGTTATCTCGACGTGACCTCGCTGGTCCGCGGGCGCCGGGAGCCAGATCCGCCGGAAGTCGAAACGGGCGGACTCCACCGCGTGGCGCTGGTCCGCGTGCAGGATGCCCAGGGCGTACGCCGTGGCCGGGGCGATCCGCGGGGTGCGCGCCGCCGCGGCCGAGGCGGTCGCCGCCTCCGAGGCGTCCCGGTGGCGGTCCAGGGCCTCGCCCGCGGCCGCCGCGCGCCCCACGTCCTCGCCCAGCGCCTCTCTGGCGTACCGGTGCACCCGCAGGAGGCGGCGTACCTCGTGCCAGGGGCCGTCGCGGTCCGCGTCGTACGGGTGGGTGTCCCCGGCGGGCGGAAGCGCCCCGACCGCCGCCGACAGGCGGGTTTCGGCCACCGCGGCCAGCGGCACCAGCACGTCCTCGATGCGGCCCCGGGCCGCGACCGGATCCAGCGGGACCTCCGAGGCCAGCACCGCCACCGCGTCCGCCACCGCGTGGAACCGGGCCGAGCCGAGCGCCTGCAGGGTCGCCGAGTGGGCGCGGGTACGGGCCAGGGTGAGCTGGCGCTCCAGCAGCGCGCCCGCCCGCGCCGAGCCCACCGTGAGCGCGCCGGCCGTCCCCCGCGGCGCCGGGACCTCCCCCGAGCCCGCGAGGCGGTGCAGCGCGTCCATCAGCCGCGCCAGGCGGGCGGCGTACGCGTGCTCGTCGGCCAGCGTCGAGGACAGCCACACCAGCTCGGTGCGCAGCCCGTCCGCCCAGGAGGACTCGGTCACCACCCGGAAGGTGGCCAGGGACCCGCTGATCCGGCGCGCCGCCCCCCGCAGGCTGCGCGCCGCATCGCCTCCCTCCGGGGCGACGGCCCCTCCCCCGGGCTCCGTCCGCGGGGACCCCCACTCCTCGTGCAGGCGCAGCCCGCGCAGGAAGGCGGTGGCCTGGGTGCGCAGGTACGTGCCGAGCACGTCGCCCGCGCGGCCCGTCAATGCCATCGGGTCATGGTTTGGCTGAGCCACGCCGGCGCCTCCGGGCGTCTATGAGCATCTCCTGTACGTGCCGCAGCGGCTGGCCTTCCGCGTCCGTGCTGTGCCGGGTCCATTCGCCGTCCGGGCCCAGGTGCCAGGAGGAGGTGACGTCGGACATCCCGGTTTCCAGCATCCGGTCCAGGGCCGCGCGGTGGGCCGGGTCGGCGACCCTGACCAGTGCCTCGATACGGCGGTCGAGGTTGCGGTGCATCATGTCGGCGCTGCCGATCCACACCTCGGGTTCGCCGCCGTTGCCGAAGGCGAAGACCCGGGAGTGCTCCAGGAAGCGGCCGAGGATCGAACGGACCCGGATGTTCTCCGAGAGCCCGGGTACTCCGGGGCGCACCGCGCAGATGCCGCGGACCCAGATGTCGACGGGCACGCCGGCCTGGGAGGCCCGGTAGAGCGAGTCGATGAGGGCCTCGTCGACGATCGAGTTCATCTTCAGGCGCACGTACGCGGGGCGGCCGGCCCGGTGGTGGGCGGCCTCCTTGTCGATGCGGGCTATCAGCCCGTCGCGCAGCGAGCGGGGTGCCACCATCAGCCGGCGGTAGGTCTCGCGGCGCGAGTAGCCCGACAGCCGGTTGAACAGGTCGGAGAGGTCCGCGCCGACCTGCGGGTCGGCGGTGAGCAGCCCGAGGTCCTCGTACAGCCGGGCCGTCTTGGGGTGGTAGTTGCCGGTGCCCACGTGCGAGTAGCGGCGCAGCTGGTCGCCCTCCTGGCGCACCACGAGCGACAGCTTGCAGTGGGTCTTGAGGCCGACGAGCCCGTAGACGACGTGGCAGCCGGACTCCTCCAGCTTGCGCGCCCACTTGATGTTGGCCTGCTCGTCGAAACGGGCCTTGATCTCGACGAGTACGAGGACCTGCTTGCCGGCCTCGGCCGCGTCGATCAGGGCGTCCACGATCGGGGAGTCGCCGGAGGTGCGGTACAGCGTCTGCTTGATCGCGAGCACGTCCGGGTCGGCGGCGGCCTGTTCCAGGAAGGCCTGCACCGAGGTGGAGAAGGAGTCGTACGGGTGGTGCAGCAGCACGTCCCGCTCGCGCAGCGCGGCGAAGATGTCCGGGGCGGACGCGGACTCCACCTCGGCCAGGTCCCGGTGGGTGCCGGCGACGAACTTCGGGAACTTCAGCTCTGGCCGGTCCAGCGAGGCGATCCCGAACAGGGCCGTCAGGTCCAGCGGGCCGGGCAGCGGGTACACCTCGGAGGGGTTGACCTTCAGCTCCTGCACCAGCAGGTCCAGGACGCCCGGGTCGATGGACTCCTCGACCTCCAGGCGCACCGGCGGGCCGAAGCGGCGCCGCATGAGCTCCTTCTCCAGGGCCTGGAGGAGGTTCTCGGCGTCGTCCTCCTCCACCTCCAGGTCCTCGTTGCGGGTCACGCGGAACATGTGGTGCGCGAGCACCTCCATGCCGGGGAACAGCTCCTCCAGGTGCGCGGCGATGACGTCCTCCAGCGGGACGTAGCGCTGCGGGGAGGCCTCCAGGAAGCGGGAGAGGAGCGGCGGGACCTTGACCCGGGCGAAGTGGCGGTGGCCGCTGACCGGGTTGCGCACGACCACGGCCAGGTTCAGGGAGAGGCCGGAGATGTACGGGAACGGGTGCGCGGGGTCGACGGCCAGCGGGGTCAGCACCGGGAAGATCTGGTTGCGGAACAGGGTGAAGAGGCGCGCCTGCTCCTTCTCGGTGAGGTCCGGCCAGCGGATGAGGTGGACGCCCTCCTCGGCCAGGGCCGGGGAGATGTCCTGCTGGAAGCAGGCGGCGTGCCGGGCCATGAGCTCGCGCGAGCGGGTCCAGATGAGGTCCAGCACCTCACGGGGCTGGAGGCCTGAGGCCGAACGGGTGGCGACGCCGGTCGCGATGCGGCGCTTGAGGCCGGCGACGCGGACCATGAAGAACTCGTCGAGGTTGCTGGCGAAGATCGCCAGGAAGTTGGCGCGCTCCAGGAGCGGCGTCGTCGGATCCTCTGCGAGCTCGAGCACCCGCTCGTTGAAGGCGAGCCAGCTGCGCTCCCGGTCGAGGAAGCGGCCGGGCGGCAGCTCCCCGCCGTCCTTGTCGTCGTAGGCGTCCAGATCGGCGTCGAGGTCGGGCTCGAGGTCGACGTGCGGGCGGTGCGCGCTGATGGAGCCTATGCGCGCGTGGGCGCCGGTGACGGCCATGTTGCCCGGCGTTCCCGCGGGGGCGGCGGACGTGTGGGACGGGTGCTGGGCGGGGACCTCGGTGGGGCCTGCGCTGGGCTTGTGGCTCATGACTCCATTCTTCCGCGCAAGCGGGAGGACAGGCGCGTCGGAAGTGTCGGCCGTCAGTCGGAGTCGGGGCTGCATGCGGGGAGAGTCGCAAGCGCGTCTGAATGCCTGGTTAATGGCGCGTGGCTTCCGGGGTCCGGCGGGGTTGCGACTGCCGCCGGCTCCGCGGGCGGGGCCCCGCGCCTCAAGCGCCGGCGGGGCTCGAACATCGGGCCCGGGCCCCGCGAGCGCCCCACGGGCTCGACCATCGGGGCTCGGCCCCGGGCCCCGGCGCCGCGAGCGCCCTGCGCGGGCTGAACCATCGGGGCTCGGCCCCGGGCCCGCGCCTCAATCGCCGGCGGGGCTCGAACACCGGGCCCGGGCCCGGGCCCCGCGAGCGCCCCAGGGGCCCGACCATCGGGGCTCGGCCCCGGGCCCCGCGCCTCAAGCGCCGGCGGGGCTCAAGTGCCGCCTCGCATTCCGGGGGCTGCTGGGGGGCACTGCCCGGGCCCCTGCGCCTCAAGCGCCGGCGGGGCTGGGGGTGCCGGGGTTGGTCGGTGAGGGGCGGGGCGCGGGGCCCCTCCGGGGTGTCTCCTCGGCTCGCGCACTGAGCCCCGTCCGAAGCCGCGGCCGCGGTTGCGCGCTCGGCCTGCGGGGACACCCCTGCACGGCCCCGCACCCCTCGGCTCACGAAGCCGGGCCGTGGGGTGGGGGCGCGTAGGAGGGTCCCCGCAGGACGAGCGCGCAACCCGGGTTCGGCTCTGCGCAGCCGCGGCTCGGTGCGCGAGCCGAGGAGACACTCCGGAGGGACCCCGCCCCACGCCTCCGACAGGGCCGCTCCAGCCCCACGGGATCCCCGGCTCCGCCGGATCGATCCCAGGCCCCACGGCTCCACGCTCGTCGGCTTCGCCGGGTTCCAGGTTCCACGGGCTCGTCGGCTTCGCAGGGCCCTCGGTTCCACGGGATCTCGGCTTCACCGGATCATCGGCTCCAGGGTGTCCTCGACTTCGCGGGGTCCCGGTCTGCCGGATCCCCGGCCTCGGCCGAGTCACGGACCCGGCGGTGCCTCGGCCTTGGCGGTGGCCCGGCTTGGCGCAGCCCCGGCCTTGGGTGGCCCGGCCCCGGCGGAACCCCGGACCCCGGCTGAGCCGCGGGCCCCGGCCGCCCCGGCGGGGGTGTCAGCTTTCTGTGCGGTACATCAGGTCTACCTCGTGCGTGGTGAAGCCCATGCGTTCGTAGACCGCCAGGGCGGCCGGGTTGTCGGCGTCGACGTACAGCATGGCCGTCGGCAGGCCCGCCGCGGCGAGGTGCCGCAGGCCGATCGCGGTCAGGGCCTTGCCGAGGCCGCCGCCCTGGGCGCCCGGCCGGACGCCGACCACGTACACCTCGCCCAGCTGCTCGGCCCGGTGGACCTTCGTCCAGTGGAAGCCGACCAGCTCCCCGTCGCGCTCGGCGAGGAAGAACCCCTCCGGGTCGAACCACGGCTGCGCGATCCGGTCGTTCAGGTCCCGCTGGGTCAGCGCGCCCTGCTCGGGGTGGTGGGCGAAGGCGGCCGCGTTCGCCGCGAGCCAGGCCGCGTCGTCGCTGCCGGGCACGAAGGTCCGTACGGTCACCCCCGCCGGCAGCGCCGGCTCGGGCAGCGGCACCGCGTCCGGGCCGAGCGGCCGCCGCAGCTGGCGCAGCTCGCGGAAGAGGGTCAGGCCGAGCACCTGCGCCAGGTGCCGCGCGGCCGACTTCCCGCCGTGGGCCCACACCCGGATCCGCTTGCCGGAGGCGGCCAGCAGGGCCGTGCCGAGCGCCCGCCCGTGGCCGCGGCCGCGCAGCGCGGGGTGGACGACGAGCTCGGCGGCGGGGGCCTCCACCGGGTCGGTGTCCTCCAGTTGCCCGTACCCGGAGAGCCGGCCGCCCTCGGTGAGCAGGAAGTGCCGGATGCCCTCGCGGGGCCCGCCGCGCAGCTGGAGGCGGCCCTGTTCGGACACGGCGGTGGTGCCGTCGGTGCGTGCCGCGTCCTCGATCAGGGCGAGGACGGCCTCGGCCTGTTCCTCCGTCAGCTCGTCGAGGGTCTCAATCTGCCGTCCCGGCTCCAGGGCCGCTGCTGCGTCAGTCATGCCTTGAGCCTACGACCGCGGCGGGCGGCCCGGCGGGCGCGGCCCCGGGCATCGGTCGGTCTTCTGCGCGTAACCACCTCGATACCCGATACCCCCTGTCGTGCTACGCGCGTTGACAATAGGCTGCGGCGGACCTCCCAAGTTTGTCTCGCTGTCCACAAAGGGGACTAAATGTCAGCGACGCCACAACGGCACCGCCGCACCCGCCGGTTGACCCTCACCGCTCTCGCCGTCACGGCAGGGGCCGGGGCGATGGTCGCCGCCGCTCTGCCGGCCGGCGCCGCGAGTGGTGGCGGTGCCGCCAAGAGCCGGACCGTCGACGTGCAGCTGCTGTCGTTCAACGACTTCCACGGCACGCTCGAGCCCCCGCAGGGGTCCTCCGGCAACGTGACCGAACGTCAGGCCGACGGCACCACCAAAGCCATACCCGCGGGCGGTGTCGAGTACCTCGCCACCAGCCTGCGCGAAGCCCGCAAGGGCCACGAGTACTCCGTCACCGCCGCGGCTGGCGACATGATCGGCGGCAGCCCGATGCTGTCCGGTCTCTTCCACGACGAGCCGAGCATCGAGGCGTTGAACAAGCTCGACCTGGACGTCACCGGTGTCGGCAACCACGAGTTCGACGAGGGCAAGGCCGAGCTGCGCCGCATGGCGTACGGCGGCTGCCACCCGGCCGAGGGCTGCTTCGAGCCCGGCAAGGAGTTCACGGGTTCCGAGTTCCCGTTCCTCGCCGCGAACGTCACGGACCAGAAGACCAAGCGTCCGATGATGAACCCCACCTTCATCTGGAAGAAGGGGGACGTGAAGATCGGCTTCATCGGCGTCACCCTGGAGGGCACTCCGGACGTCGTCACCGCCGAGGGCGTCAAGGGCCTGAAGTTCGAGGACGAAGTCGAGACGATCAACAAGTACGCCGCCGAGCTGAACAAGCAGGGCGTGAAGTCGATCGTCGCGCTGATCCACGAGGGCGGTCTGCCCGCGAACGGCGCGTACAACTACGACTGCGACGTCCCGGGTGCGGGCGCCGGCATCTCCGGCCCGATCGTGGACATTGCCAAGAACCTCGACCCCAAGGTCGACGCGCTGGTCACCGGCCACACGCACCAGGCGTACGCCTGCACCATCCCGGACCCGGCGGGCAACCCGCGCATGGTGACCTCGGCCGCCTCCTACGGCCGGCTGTTCACGGACACCACGCTGACCTACGACCGGCAGACCAAGGACATCGTCCGTACGCCGGTCAGCTCGCCGAAGCCGGTCAACAAGGTCGTCACCCGCGACCAGCCCAAGGCCTCGGACATGACCGAGCTGATCCAGCGCTGGAACGAGCTCGCGGCCCCGATCGCGAACCGCCCGCAGGGCTTCATCTCCGCCGACATCCCGGGCCGCGGCTCGGAGGCGCCGGAGAAGCCGCTCGGCGACCTGATCGCCGACGCGCAGCTCGAGGCGCTCGCCCCGGCCGACAAGGGCGGCGCGCAGCTGGCCCTCATGAACCCGGGCGGCATCCGTGCTGACCTCGCCTACAAGGCGTCCGGGGACGAGGGCGACGGTGTGGTGACGTACGGCGAGTCCTACACGGTCCAGCCGTTCAACAACATGATGAACATCGTGGACCTGACGGGCGCGCAGCTGATCACCGCGCTCCAGCAGCAGGTGAGCGGCCCGGTCAACGGTGCGAACCCGAAGATCCTGCAGGTGTCGAAGGGTTTCGCGTACACCCTCGACCTGACCAAGTCCGGTGCGGACCGCATCGTCGTGGACTCGGTGAAGCTGAACGGCGCGGCGATCGACCCCGCCAAGACCTACCGGGTCGCGATGAACGAGTTCCTCGCGGGCGGCGGTGACGGCTTCACCGTCCTGAAGGAGCACAAGAACAAGCTGGTCGGCGCGCCCGACCTGGACTGCTTCAACGCCTACCTGGGCAAGTCGACGGCGCAGAACCCGATCGTCCCGCCGGCGGCGGACCGGATCACGGTCGTGAAGTAGCACCTGCCACACCCGCGTACAGCACGCCCGGAGGGGCGGTGGGCCCGACGGCCCGCCGCCCCTCCGGCGTTCCCGGCTCCGCCCGCGTCCCCCGCTCCGCCGGCGTTGCCCCCGTCGTCCCTAGAGGGTCGCGAGGAAGGTGCGGACGGCCTTGTTGAAGCCCTCCGGGTCCTGGAAGGGCACGAAGTGCTCGGTGTCGAGGGCGGTGTACGAGGTCCCGGGCCGCCGGGAGACCATCGCGTCGGCCTGCTCCCGGGGGAGCGCCTCGCTGCGCAGGCCGTGGATCAGCAGCGCCGGGCACTCGCTGGCGAGCCAGACGTCCCAGCGGTCGCCGTGGGCGGCCGCCAGGGTGGCCAGGGTGTCCTGCGGGTGGAACGGCAGCCGCCAGCCGCTGCCCTCGGGGCGCAGTGCGGGGGCGTAGACCGGGCCCATCGGCCCGAGGGCGGTGATGAGTTCCTCGCGGGTCGGCGCGGTGTACGGGAGCTCGTGGAGGAAGGCCCAGACGTCCGGGCCGTCCTTGGGCACGACCTCCACGGGGGTGTCCACGATGATCATCGCGGACACCAGGTCGGGGCGGGCGGCGGCCAGGTGGTAGGCGTTGGCGCCGCCGAGGGAGAAGCCGAGTACGGGGACCGGCCCGCCCAGGTCCAGGTGCTCCAGCAGGGCGGCGGCGTCGCCCACGTATCCCTGGCGGTCGTAGGCGGGGGCGCGCTCGGAGTCGCCGTGGCCGCGCTGGTCGGGGGCGATGACCCGCCATTCGTCGCCCAGTGCGGCGGCCAGGCCGGTGTAGGCGGCCGCTTCGGACAGGCCGCCGTGCAGGGCGAGCAGCGGCCGGCCGGCGCCCCCGAAGTCGAGGTAGGAGAGGGTGCGGTCGTCGATCTTCAGCTCGTTGCGCATGGCTCGTGCCTCCCGTGGGCCCGTGGATCTTGCGGTTGCTCCACCCTGGCAGGAATTGGGCAAGTGCGCAATACGCTTGTCTTGGGCGCTTGCCCAATTCCCGGCGCGGATACGATCCCGCCATGGGAAATCGCGAGGACCTGCTGGCCGGAGCGCGGCGCTGCCTTGAGGAGAAGGGGTACCTCCGCACGACCGTGCGCGACATCGCCACGGCGTCGAAGGTCAGCATGGCCGCGATCGGCTACCACTTCGGATCGCGGGAGGCGCTGCTCAACCAGGCGCTCTTCGCCGCGATGGACGAGTGGGCCGCGGGCTCCGGCCGGCTCGCCGGGCAGGGCGACACCGCCGTCGAGCGCTACGCCGACACCTGGGACCGCAAGATCCGGGACTTCGGCGACATGCGCTGGCTGTGGATCGCGAACATCGAGGCCTTCGTGCACGCGCAGTCCGCGCCCGAACTGCTCGCCACCCTCGCCGAGGGCCAGCGCAGGTCCCGGCGGATGGTGACGGCGCAGCTGCGCGGGGTGCCCGAGGACGAGGTCACCGAGCAGGACGTGCAGGCCCTGGGGTCGGTGCACATCGCGCTGCTGACCGGCGTGATGGTCCAGCACCTGACCGACTCGGAGCACACGCCCGACGGGCAGGCGATCGTCCGGGGGCTGCGCACGATGACGGAGCTGCTGGAGGACTGAAGGCCTGTCCCGGCCTGTCCCAACTCGCCTGGTTTACCAGGGGGTTGCGTGAGAGTTCGGCTCTACCGACGGGTAGTAAAGCCTGGTTCCGCACGCCATAATCCGGTCCCACCACTGGGTCGGCGAAGGGGCGGACATGGGCATGGGCACGGGACTGGACCGGCGGGCATTTCTGGCCGGAGCACTGGCTGCGGGCGCGGCCGTCGGACTCGGCGCACCACCCGCCTCGGCCGCCGCGCTCGGCACCCAGGACTGGATGGCGGGCCTCGGCGACTCCACGCCCCTCCAGCGGATGACCATCCCCGGCACGCACGACTCCGGCGCGACCAAGGGCGGCCTCTACGTCGCCTGCCAGAACACCTCGATCGCCCAGCAGCTCGACTCCGGCATCCGCTTCCTCGACGTCCGCTGCCGCGTCACGGGCGGCTCCTTCGCCATCCACCACGCGGCCTTCTTCCAGGACCTGATGTTCGGGGACGTCCTCGTGGCCTGCGCGAACTTCCTCGCCGCGCGCCCCTCCGAGACCGTGCTGATGCGCGTCAAGCAGGAGTACTCCGGAGAGAGCGACGCCACTTTCCGCGCCGTCTTCGACGACTACCTGGACAACCGCGGATGGCGCTCCCTGTTCCGGATCGCCGACACCCTGCCCGCCCTCGGACAGGCCCGCGGCAAGGTGGTGCTGCTCGCCGACAACGGCGGACTGCCCGGCCTGCGCTACGGCGACGGCAACGTCTTCGACATCCAGGACGACTACAACACCGAGCCCTTCGCCAAGCGCGGCCGGATCGAGAACCACTTCCGCAAGGCCGTGCAGCAGCCCGGCAGGCTCTTCGTGAACTACGTGAGCACCGCGGCGTACATGCCGCCCCGCTGGAACTCCGACCGCCTCAACCCGCAGGTCCACGGCTTCGTCGACGGCGGGGAGATGGCCGGCCGGACCGGGCTCGGGATCGTCCCGATGGACTTCCCGAACACCCGCTCCGGCCTGGTCGCCTCACTGATCCGGCACAACTGAGGTTCCGGGCGGCGGCGGGGACGGCGCACCCGGGATGCGGAGCACCGCTTCCGCGCCCGGTCCGCCGTCGGCCGCCGCCCGCAGTTCGGCGCTCCCGCCGGCGCGGGCCACCGTACGGGCCACGATCGACAGGCCGAGGCCGCTGCCGGGCAGGGCGCGGGCCGAGGGGGAGCGCCAGAACCGCTCGAAGACGTGCGGGAGGTCCTCGGCCGGGATGCCCGGGCCGTGGTCCCGCACGCGCAGCTCGCCCGCCCGCAGCGTCACCTCCACGGCGCCGCCCGGCGGGCTGAACTTCACCGCGTTGTCCAGGACGTTGACCACCGCCCGCTCCAGCGCGGCCGCCTCGCCCCGTACGTACCAGGGCTCCAGGGAGGAGCCGAACTCCAGCTCCGGACCGCGCAGCCGGGCCCGGGACAGCGCGGCGCCGGTGATCTCGTGCAGGGCCACCACCTCGAGCGGGCCGGGGGCCACGGCGTCGGGACGGGACAGCTCCTGGAGGTCGCCGATCAACGCGGCGAGCTCCGTCATCTGCGCCTTCACCGAGGCCAGCAGCTCCCTGCGGTCCTCGGGCGGGATGGCCCGGCCGGTGTCCTCGCTGCGGGCCAGCAGCTCGATGTTCGTCCGGAGCGAGGTCAGCGGGGTGCGCAGCTCGTGTCCGGCGTCGGCGATCAGCTGGGCCTGCCGCTCCTGGGAGGAGGCGAGCGCCGCCGTCATGGAGTTGAAGGACCGCGACAGGCGGGCGATCTCGTCGTCGCCCTCGTCGGGGATGCGGACGGTCAGGTCCTCGGTGCGGGCGATGTGCTCCACGGCTCCGGTCAGTTCGTCGACGGGCCGCAGCCCGGTCCGGGCGACCCACAGCCCGGCCGCGCCCGCGCCGACCACGCCGATCCCGGAGACCAGGAGCAGCACCCAGGCCAGCGTGGACAGCGGCTTGTCCACGTCGGCGAGCGGCTTGGCCACCGACAGCGCGGCGAACTGCCGGTTCACCAGGGCGGGCTGGGTGTAGACGCGGACCGGGACGCCGTCGGAGGTGGTCGAGTCGTACAGGGCCGGGCCGCGCCGGCGCTGGGCGACCTCCAGGTCGATGTCGGTGGCCTTCAGGGTGTTCTTGCCGTCGACCCAGCAGGTCCTGCCGTCCGGCAGCACGATCTGCACCTGCGCGCTGAGGTTGTTCGCGGGCCGTTCCGGCAGCGCCTCACCGGACACGCAGCCGCCGAAGGCGTCGAACACCTGGTTGGCCTGGGCGCCCGCGTTGGTGGCGCGCAGCGAGCTGTCGAGCTGGTCGCGGAGCTGGGTGCGCACCATCACCCAGGACACCGCGGCGACGGCCGCCACGGCCAGCGCCACCGCCACCGTGACCAGCAGGGCGAGGCGGGAGCGCAGCGGGAGCGCGCGGAATCTGGCGGCGGGGCTCACTCCGGACCGCTCTCGCCGGCGCGCAGTACGTAGCCCACCCCGCGCACGGTGTGGACCAGCCGGGGCTCGCCGCCCGCCTCGGTCTTGCGGCGCAGGTACATCACGTACACGTCCAGGGAGTTGGAACTGGGCTCGAAGTCGAAGCCCCAGACGGTCTTGAGGATCTGCTCGCGGGTGAGGACCTGGCGCGGGTGCGCGAGGAACATCTCCAGCAGCGTGAACTCGGTACGGGTCAGCTCCACCGGGCGCCCGCCCCGGGTGACCTCGCGGGTGGCCAGGTCCATGCGCAGGTCGCCGAAGGTCAGCGCGTCCTCGACGGCCTCGTCGCCCGGCTGCGGGGCGGCGTAGGAGCTGCGCCGCAGCAGCGCGCGGACGCGGGCGAACAGCTCGTCGAGCTCGAAGGGCTTGACCAGGTAGTCGTCGGCGCCCGCGTCGAGGCCGGTGACGCGGTCGCCGACGGTGTCGCGGGCGGTGAGCATCAGGATCGGGGTGACACTGCCGGCGGCGCGCAGCCGGCGGGCGGCCGTCAGGCCGTCCATCCGGGGCATCTGGATGTCCAGGACGATCAGGTCGGGGGCGTACGAGGCCGCCTTGTCGAGGGCGTCGATCCCGTCGACGGCGGTCTGGACGGCGTACCCCTCGAAGGCGAGGCTGCGGCGCAGGGCCTCGCGGACGGCCGGCTCGTCGTCGACGACGAGGATCCGGTGCTGGTCGCCTTCGGTGGCATGCACGGGTCGTCCCCCAGGGTGGTGTGCGGAGCGGGCTGGCGCCTCCCAGCCTCGCACGACGGGCTAGTACGAGGTGCCGAAGCCGTTGGCGGCGCTGTTGCCGCCGCCGCTGTTGCCGCCGGAGCCCGCGCCGCCGGGGCCGCCCTTGCGCAGGGAGTCCAGGTCGGCCTTGATGGTGTTGACCGGGATGGCGAAGCCGAGGCCGACGCTGCCGGCGTCGCCGCCGCTGTTGGGGGAGTAGATCGCCGAGGGCATGCCCACGATCTCGCCGTTCATGTTGAACAGGGCGCCGCCCGAGTTGCCGGGGTTGAGGGAGGCGTCCGTCTGGATGGCCTTGTACGAGGCCGTGTCCGAGCCGGTGTTCCCGTTGAACTCCTGACCGCCGTAGGAGAAGGGCCAGCTGCCGTCGCCCTGCTGCCGGGGGGACTGCTGCTGCGGCTTCGCGACGTTCACCTCGCGTTCGAGGGCGGAGACGATGCCGCTGGTGACGGTGCCGGTGAGGCGGTCGGGGGAGCCGATGGCGACGACCTGTTCGCCGACCTTGAGGCTGTCGGAGTCGCCGAGCTTGGCGGGCCTGAGGCCGCCGGCGCCCTGGAGCTTGATGAGGGCCAGGTCCTTGTCGGGGTCGGTGCCGACGATCTTGGCGGTGTACTTCTTGCCGTCGCTCATCGTCACCTGGATCTCGGAGGCGCCGCTGATGACGTGGTTGTTGGTGACGATCTCGCCGTCGGCGGTGATGACGATGCCGGAGCCGGTGCCCTGGCCCGAGCCGGTGCGGGTGTCGATGCGGACCACGGAGGGGCTGTTCTGCTCGGCGACGCCGGCGACGGTGCCGGTGTTGGACTGGGAGACGCTGGTGCCGTTGACGCCGCCGCCGGCGGTGCCGGCCGGGCCGCCCATCAGCTGCTGGACGGCGGCCGCGGTACCGCCCCCGACCACGGCTGCCGCGAGGGCGACGGCGGCGATGAGGGCGGCGGGCTTCTTGGCGCGGTGCCGGGCGGGGGGAGCGGTGTCGGGGAACGCTGCCGGGACGGTCTCGCCCCGGATGATCGGCGGCTCGTGGGCCTCGTGCCAGCCGGGCGCGGCGGGCGGGTACGAGGGCGGCGGCGGGTAGGCCGCCCCGGCCGGGGTCGGGCGGTGCTCTTGCGGGTACTCGCCTTCGCGGCGGAAGCTCTCGGTCATGGCCATGACTCTGTCGCCGGATGATGAGAGCTTCCTGAGCCTGGCCTGAGAAGCCCGACAGAACCGCGTATGCCCGATATAAAGCCCAGCCGGGAGAGGGCGCCCCGGGGGCCGTGCCCGGCCCCTCGGGGAAGCCGGGCCACAGCACTAGCGGCAGCCGCAGGAGCGGCGGATCACCAGGGCCGACGGGAACTGCTTCAGGCGTTCGCGGCGGGAGCCGGCCACGCGCAGGGCGTCGTCTAGGACGAGGTCCACCGCCGCGCGGGCCATCGCCGGGCGGTCCGAGGCGATCGTGGTCAGCGGCGGGTCCGTGAGGGCCGCCTCCTTCACGTCGTCGAAGCCCGCGACGGCCAGCTCCCCGGGCACGTCGATCCGCAGCTCACGAGCCGCCCGGAGCACGCCGATGGCCTGGTCGTCCGTGGCGCAGAAGATCGCCGGGGGGCGGTCCGGGCCGGCCAGGACCTCGAGGGCCACCCGGTACGCGTCGTACCGGTTGTACGGGGCCTCGAAGAGCCGGCCCTCCACCGAACGGCCGGACTCCAGCATGGCCCGGCGCCAGCCCTCGACGTGGTCGGCCACCGGGTCGCCGACCGACGGGGTGTTCTCGACCCCGCCGATGCAGGCGACGTACGCGTGGCCGTGTTCCAGCAGGTGCCGGGTCGCCATCTGGGCGCCGCCGATGTCGTCCGTGATGACCGCGACGTCGTCGATGGCCTCCGGGCGCTCGTGCAGCAGCACGACCCGCGCGTCCCACGCCTCGATCTCCGACGCGGCGCGCTCGCTCATGCCCTGGCTGACCAGGATCAGGCCCGAGACCCGCATCCCGAGGAAGGCCCTCAGGTAGTGGACCTCGCGCTCGTCGCGGTAGTCGGAGTTCCCGACGAGCACCATCTTCCCGCGCTCGGCGGCGGCCTGCTCGACCGCGTGCGCCATCTCCGCGAAGAACGGCTGGCGGGCATCGGGGACGATCATGCCTATGAGGTCGGTGCGCCGGGACGCCATCGCCTGCGCGACCCGGTCGGGGCGGTAGCCCAGCTCCTTGATCGCGGCGAGTACACGCTCGCGCGTGGCCGGGGCAACCGGCCGGGGTCCGTTGTTGATCACGTAGCTCACGACGGCGGTAGAGGTACCCGCAAGTCGCGCCACGTCATCCCGCGTCACCTTGGCCACGCGCGGAAGTCTACGCGGGGTGACCTCCCTGTGGGCAGGGCGTCCTGCGGAGTGGATACCGACGGGCTTTTCGGCCGACCGGGTGACGCCCGCGCAGGCCGGTGCGCGGGCCCGTACCCGGCTACGCGGTGGCCTGCGCTCCGGCCTGAGCGGTGGTGGCCGAGCCGGCCTGTGCGGCGGCCTGGGCCGCCGCCTGCGCCGCCGCCTGCGCCGCGGCCTCGGCGGCCGCCCGCTCGACCTTCTCCGGCGTGACGAAGCGGTAGCCGACGTTGCGGACCGTGCCGATCAGCGACTCGTGCTCGGGGCCGAGCTTCGCGCGCAGCCGCCGTACGTGGACGTCGACCGTACGGGTGCCTCCGAAGTAGTCGTAGCCCCAGACCTCCTGTAGCAGCTGCGCCCGGGTGAAGACCCGGCCCGGGTGCTGCGCGAGGTACTTGAGCAGCTCGAACTCCTTGAAGGTGAGGTCCAGGACCCGGCCCTTCAGCTTCGCCGAGTACGTCGCCTCGTCCACGGACAGGTCGCCGTTGCGGATCTCCATGGGGGAGTCGTCCGAGCCCAGCTGCTGGCGTCCGGTGGCCAGCCGCAGCCGCGCCTCGACCTCCGCGGGACCGGCGGTGTCCAGGAGCACGTCGTCGATGCCCCAGTCGGCGGTGACGGCCGCGAGGCCGCCCTCGGTCACGACCAGGATCAGCGGGCAGCCCGGCCCGGTGGAGCGGAGCAGCTGGCACAGCGACCGCACCTGCGGCAGGTCGCGGCGGCCGTCCACCAGGATGACGTCGGCGCCCGGGGTGTCCACCAGTGCCGGGCCCTCGGCCGGGGCCACCCTGACGTTGTGCAGCAGCAGGCCGAGGGCGGGCAGCACCTCGGTGGACGGCTGCAGGGCGTTGGTCAGCAGCAGAAGAGAGCTCATGCCTGACCACCTGCCCGGGTCGGGCGGTTCTGCACGGATCGCTGGTCCATCACGTCGGTTCCTCCTCGGTCCCGTCGAGGACGTGCGCGGTACTGCTTCGTACGGTGACTCGGGTGACTCTGCCGGTCTCCATGCGGGCCCCGCGCCCTGGGGCCCGGATGGATACCACTGTTCTCGGGTCGTTCAACGTCCTGAAAGCACAAAAGGACCCGGGGGCAACGTTGCCCGGATCCTCTCGCCAGCAGAATAGCCCACGGGCCCTTTCCCGGCCGAGGTCTCCACCGGGTCCGCTTCTGTGGTTCCCGCCACGCCCGTGATCCGGGGGCCCCTCCCCGGGGTAGCCGGGGAGTATGCCCCTGTTTCACCGGATCGGCCGCCCGCCGGGGGGTACGGACGGGCCCCCGGGGCGCATCCGGGGGCGCGCGGAGGCACACCCGGGCGGAGGCGCGGAGGCGTCATCATGGAGGCCGACGGTAGAGAGCCGACGATAGGAGCTGCAGTGGCAACCGGAACCATCCGCTACTGGGCGGCGGCCAAGGCCGCGGCCAAGACGGCGGAGGAGCCGTACTCGGCGCGCACGCTCGCCGAGGCGCTCGACGCCGTGCGGGAACGCCACCCCGGGGAACTGACCCGGGTCCTGCTGCGCTGCTCCTTCCTGGTGAACGATGAGCCTGTGGGCAAGCGCCCGCACGATTCCGTCCTGCTGACCGAGGGGGGCACCGTCGAGGTGCTCCCGCCGTTCGCGGGCGGGTGAGCGGGAGCCGATGAGCACGCCTGAGGAACAGCAGCGGTACGAGCAGCAGCGCTACGAGCAGCAGCAGTACGAGCAGCAGCAGTACGAGCTGCGCCGGCAGCAGCTGCAGAACCAGCAGCAGTCGCAGAACCAGCCCCAGCAGCAGTACCAGGACCCCTACGGGACGCAGACCTGGCAGTCCGACACCTGGGACACCGGGTACCAGCCGGTGCATCCGCCGCTGGGCGGGGTGCCGGGGCAGCCGGCCGCGCCCGAGGGCTGGTTCCGCGACGAGGGCCCGGCCGCCGGGCAGGGCGGGTATCCGCAGCCCGCCGCGGACGCCGCTCCTCCCGTCCCGGAGGGCTGGTTCCGTGACGAAGCCCAGGCCCAGGCTCCGGCGCCCGCCCCGGCCCAGGACTGGTCCCACCCGGCCCCGGCCGCCGAGCAGGCCGCGTATCCGCCGCCGTACCCCGGCCCCGGCGCCGGTGGCGCGCAGCAGCCGGCCGCACCGGAGGGCTGGTTCCGCGACGAGGCCGCGGCCCCCGCGCCCGCGCCCGGCTGGGCCGAGCAGGCGGCCTACCTCCCGCCCCAGGCGCAGGAGCCCCCGGCCGAGCAGACGGCCTACCTCCCGCCCGTCACGGCGGAGCCCTCCGCGGAGCAGACGGCCTACCTGCCCCCGGTCGCGGCGGAGCCCCCGGCCGAGCAGACGGCCTACCTGCCCCCGGTCGCGGCGGAGCCCCCGGCCGAGCAGACGGCCTACCTCCCGCCCGTCTCGGCGGCGGAGCCCGGGCCGCCCGGGCCCCCGGCGGCCCCCGGCGAGGAGCCCGAGTACTCGCCGCCCACCCTGGGCGGCAACACCCTGCGCGCCGTCGACCCGGCGCAGGCCCGTGCCGAGGGCCGGTCGCCGATCATCGACCCGGGTCCGCAGTCGGCCATACTGACCGCCGTCCTCGGGGTGCTGCTCGCCGCGGCCGCGGCCGTCGGCCACTACGCCCTGCTCCTGCCGCTGGTGGTCCTCCAAGGCCTCACCGCGGCCGGCTGGTTCCGCCTCAACGGCATGTGGCCCGCCCGCCAGGGCATCGCCCTGGCCTTCGCCGGAGCGCTCGTCGCCGACGCGGCGGTGCTCGCGGTGGACGAGGCGTACGGACCCGGCGCGATCATCGGCACCCTCGGAGCCTGGGTGCTGCTCACCCTCGTCCTCCAGCTGCGCAGCCACGCCGATGCCGACGAGCGGATGTACGGCCTGATGGCCTCCGTGGCCTCGGCCGCCCTCGCCATCGTCTGCGCCGGCTATCTGGCCGCGGACAACGCGGCCGTCACCGTCGGCGCCGCCGCCGTCGCGGTGGCCGTCTTCGCCCGCGCCCTGCCGCTGCCGACCGCGCCGTCCGTCGGCGTCTCGCTGGCCGCGGCCGCCGGTTCGGGCATCGCCGTCGGCCCGCTGGCCGGGGCCGGGGTGGGCGGCGGAGCGCTGCTCGGCCTCGTCGCCGGGGTGTGCGCGCTGGTCGGGCTGCGCGTGGCGGCGTACGACTACCCGTCGAAGTTCGTGCACATGACGGCCGGTGTCGCGCTGCCGCTGGCGGCCGCCGCTCCCGCCGTCTACCTGATCGGCCGGGTGGTGGGCTGATCCCTCCCCGACGGGGGGCATGGTCAACTAGAACGCACGTACCGACAAGTAGGGGGAAGGCACGTGCGATTCCTGCGCGCCATTGTGATCATCGGGGTGGTTCTGGGAGCCCTGTTCGTGGGAGCCGACCGGTGGGCGGTGAACTACGCCGAGAACCGGCTGGCCGACCGGATCCAGGCCCGGCAGGGACTGGCGGGCAGCGCGGAGGTGGAGATCGGCGGGTTCCCGTTCCTGACCCAGGCGCTGAGCCGTGATCTGGACCGGGTCGACCTGAAGCTCCGGGGCGTCGAAGTGGCCGCGGAGGGCCGCAAGACGCGGCTCTCGGAGCTCGACGCCACCTTCCGCGGCGTGAAGTTGAACGGGGACTACAGCAGCGGCACCGCCCGGCGTGCCGAGGGCACCGGACTCATCACGTACGCGGACCTGACGGCCGCCTCGCAGACCGGCGCGACGCTGTCCTACGGCGGGGCGGCGAACAAGGTGAAGGTGACCGCGACGGTGGACGTGCTCGGCAAGCCGCTGACGCGCAGCGTGGTGTCGACCATCACCCTCGAGGACGCGAAGGACGGCAAGGGCGGCAAGATCGTCCGGGTGCGCGCCGACGAGGTGCCGGGCGAGGGGATCCCCGGGGTCGAGAAGCTGGTCCGCAAGAAGACCGACTTCGAGCGCGACCTCGACGCCGGGCTGCCCGCCGGGCTGCACCTCTCCGCCCTGACCTCGGACGAGAGCGGTGTGCACCTCACGCTGGGCGGTACGGACGTGGCGCTGGCCGGATCGTGAGACGGTGCGGTCCGATCCGCAGAAGGACGGGCCGCACAGGGGCTCCGGGGAGCGGTGCGGCGGCCGCTCCTGGCGTTCCGATCCCAGTATTCGGACGATCCCGTCTCGAAATATGACACACCGGTGACAGGGCGGCCGGTTCGTCCCTACGATCCATGGCTATGAAGCATCAGCAGGCGGACCTCACGAAGCGGCGGGCAGTAGACCTGTGTCGCGTCGCCGCCATGCTCTGTCGATCCATGTGACGTGTGAGCGCATCCGCTCCACCAGCGCCGGACGACGGCCCCTTCCCGCGTGACCGAACCTGCCTCCTGATCCCCTGACGCCTCCTCGCGCCGGACCGGATCCGCGAGTGCACCTGGACGTACGCACGCCCGCACCACCCGGCAGCACCCGCAGCCGGCCGGTGCGCCGCACAGCCAGCATCGTCAGCACCCCGCACAGCCCCGCCGCACACTGCCCCGGAGGAGAACACCATGAGCCGCAGCGACGTCCTCGTAGACGCCGACTGGGTCGAGGCCCACCTGAACGACGCCGACGTCGTCATCGTCGAGGTGGACGAGGACACGTCCGCCTACGACAAGAACCACATCACCAACGCCGTCCGGATCGACTGGAAGACCGACCTCCAGGACCCGGTCCGCCGCGACTTCGTGGACCAGGAGGGCTTCGAGAAGCTCCTCTCCGCCAAGGGCATCTCCAACGACGACACCGTCGTCCTCTACGGCGGCAACAACAACTGGTTCGCGTCCTACGCCTTCTGGTACTTCAAGCTCTACGGCCACCAGGACGTCCGCCTGCTCGACGGCGGCCGCAAGAAGTGGGAGCTCGACTCCCGCGACCTGGTCGACGGCAAGGACGTCCCGAACCGCCCGGCCACCCAGTACAAGGCCAAGGCCCAGGACACCTCGATCCGCGCCTTCCGCGACGACGTCGTGGCCGCGATCGGCTCCCTGAACCTGGTCGACGTGCGGTCGCCCGACGAGTTCTCCGGCAAGCTGCTCGCCCCGGCGCACCTTCCGCAGGAGCAGTCGCAGCGTCCCGGCCACGTGCCGAGCGCCCGCAACATCCCGTGGTCGAAGAACGCCAACGACGACGGCACCTTCAAGTCGGACGAGGAGCTCAAGGCCCTCTACGAGGCCGAGGGCGTCGACCTGTCGAAGGACACCATCGCCTACTGCCGCATCGGCGAGCGCTCCGCGCTCACGTGGCTCGTGCTCCACCAGATCCTCGGTCAGAAGAACGTCAAGAACTACGACGGCTCGTGGACCGAGTACGGCTCCCTGGTCGGCGTGCCGATCGAGCTCGGCGCCAACAAGTAACCCTGCCGGGCATGCAGGGCCTCGTAGGCCCCCAGTCGTCAGAACCTCTCTAGGACAGGACAGAGAACATGTGTGGAGCACAGATCGGCGGGCCCGACCTCGCGACGCTCAAGCCCGGTGAGACCGCGATCCAGGGTCAGATCACCAAGGGCGGTGAGCCGGTGTCCGGCTACGTCCGCCTGCTGGACTCGACCGGCGAGTTCACCGCCGAGGTCCCGACCTCGGCGACCGGCCAGTTCCGCTTCTACGCGGCCGAGGGCTCCTGGACGCTGCGCGCGCTCGTCCCGGGCGGCACGGCGGACCGCAAGGTCGTCGTCGCCGAGGCCGGCGGCGTGACGGACGTGGCGATCGCGGTCTGAGCACCGCACATGTGATCGCCTGATTGATCGGCCGAAGGGCCGCACCCCAGGGGTTGGACGCCACTGGAACGGGGTGCGGCCCTTCGTGCCGTCTGCTCCTACCCTGGAGACATGTACGCCCGGCGCCGACGCGTCTACTTCCTGCTCATGGGCGGATGCCTGGTCCTGTTCGTCTCCGCCTGGTCCTTCGTGCGCCTGTGGTCGGTGGAGGCCGCCGTGGCGATGTGCGTGGTCGCCATGGTCATCCCGCCGGTCGCCGCGATGATCGCGAACCGGCGCGGCCCGGACGACCGCTGGTGGGACGACCCCTCGGGGGATCCGAAGTCCGACGAGTGGTGGGACGAACTGGACGGAAAGCGGCGGCACGAGGAGTGAAACGCAGCGAGATAAGAATGTAATAAGCATTCATACAACTGCTCTCCTCCGGCACGGGTCATGGGTACGCGCGGGTAATCGACCGGCGCCTCCTGTCCTGTGGGGGGACTCCTTGGAACACGAACAGACCAGTCCTGAGCAGCGGAAAGGGGAGGAGACCGGCCCGGAGTCGGACACTGCGTCCGCAGCCGCCGAGCCGGCCACGCCGACCGGCTCCGCCGAGCCCGCCGCCGCACCGCGCCGCCGCCGCGGCCGCACCACCCTCCTGATCGCAGGCGCGGCCGCCCTCGGCGTCCTCGCCGGCACGGTCACCGGCTACGCGGTCCAGTACCACCGCGAGCCCACCGCGCTGCCGCCGCTGGCGCAGCAGAAGGTGGCCATGCCGCCGCCCGTCGCGCCGAACGACGCGACCTCCCGTCGCTCGGTCAACGCCAGCCGGTGGGACAAGGCGGAGGAGGACCTCGCCAAGAAGCTGCTGGAGGCCCCGGGCGGCGCGAAGGACGGCTACTCCGGTTACGAGTCGCTGGACATGTTCGCGGCGGATTACTACGAGTCCCCCGACCGCGGTTTCGACGCCATCGCCCAGGATGTGCGGCGGATTGCGACGGCGGGCTGGCGGCAGGGCGAGCACGACTTCATCGAGATCCGGCTGCTCCAGTTCCAGGATCAGCACTCGGCCCAGAAATACCAGGAGGGCCAGGCGTCGTACCAGGACCACGCGGACCGCGCGGGCAACGACGGTTTCGCGCTGCCCGGTGTACCCGACGACTACGGCCGCGCTTGGCTCTACAAGCCGAAGACGAAGGCGGGGTACCACCCACTGCGCCTGGCCCGGGCCATCCTCCGGCGCGGGGACATCGTCATGGACGTCGAGCTGACGAACAACCGGGGTGACGTCTCCCAGGGCGAGATCACCGACCTGGCCAAGCGACAGATGGAGCGGCTGTGACCGAGCAGCAGAACGACGCCGTAACCGGTCCGGCGCCGGAGCAGAACGCACCGGTCCCCGCGCGCCCGCCGCGCAGGGTGAACCGCAGGACGCTGGCCCTGATCGCGGGCGGGCTCGGCCTGGCCGTCCTCGCGGGCGGCGGCTTCTGGGCCGCCGGCAGGATCGACCAGGCCGACCGGACCTCCCCGACGCGCTACTGGGTACCGGACGGCCCCCGGCCGACCGCCTCGCCGGCCCCGGTGCCGACCGTGCCGCCCAACGAGCTCACGGGCAAGCTGCTGCCGGTCCCCGCGAGCTACGAGCTGGGTCCCGACCTGGAGGACGAGGGCAACGACTTCTACGTGTCGGGCGAGCGCGCGGTCCAGGCCGTGAAGGACTCCCGGACGGGGCTGTCCGCCGCCGAGCGCGCCGAGCGGGACAAGGCCGTGGCCGAGCTGAAGCTCAAGGGCGTGGCCGGTCGCAGCTACACCCTCACGTACGCGGGCCCGATCATCGAGATCGAACTCACGCAGGCGGACCCGCAGGCACTCGTGAAGTTCGTGGACCTCAACAAGAAGCTCCTCGACGTCGCCGTGGCGCTGGGTGAGAAGAAGAAGGAGGCGCCCACCGTCGAAGGGTTCCCGCAGGCCAAGTGCGTCCTGCTGGACATCGTCGAGGAACGGCCCGACTCGCAGAAGCCCGAGACGATCGAATCCCTCGACTGCGTGGCCGTCGAGGGCGACGTGCTGGTGACCTTCCGTTCGTACGGTCCCCGGCCCCGGTTCGACGTGAAGACGGCCGTCGATCTGTTCACGAAGCAGCTGAACCACCTGAAGTCCCCCGGGGAGTCCGTGTGACCGAGCAGAGCACCACCGACGCCGCACCCGCCGAGGGACCGGACCTCGTGGCCGAGCCGGTGGCCGAGCCGGTGGCCGAACCGGTGACCGAGCCGGTGCCGGCCGCGCCGAAGGACCGCCGGAAGCTCTTCGCCGCGCTGCGGTGGACCGCCGCCGTTCTCGTCTTCGCCGCCGTCGGCGCGGGCACCGCCTACGGGGTCGTCCAGCCGGAGCGGACCAAGATCCCCGGGCTGTCCACGCTGCCCGACGGCCGGTGGACCTACCCGGAGCTGGCCAAGCCCGAGCTGCCGGCCGGAGCCCCGCTGCCCGGCGCCACGGACAACCCGGACGGCACGCACTACGCCGCCCTGAGCGGCCTGCTGCTCCCCGCCCCCGAGGGGTCCCGGCCCGACGACACCGTCAAGGCGGACAAGGACCGGAAGGTGGAGCCGGACGCCTTCCTGGAGGAGTACGCCCCCGAGGACCGGCCGAAGCTCAAGGAGTCCTTCGAGTGGGAGGGGCTGCGTCAGATCACCGGCCGGTCCTGGACCATGCCCGATGGCACGCGGACCCGCGTCTACCTGCTGCGCTTCCACTCCTCCGGCTTCGTGGACACCTTCCGCGGCTGCGGCATCAACACCCGGCTGACCGGCGCCGACTCGCTCTCGGTCGACTTGTCGTGGAGCAAGGCCAAGACGGAGCAGTACAGCGCCGTCGCCAGCAGCGGCTTCGTCGGGTCGGGAACCCTCAGCTCCAGCGAGTTCAGCCTCTATGAGGAGGCCAAGCCCTTCGGGGACGAGCAGGTCCGCTTTGGCTGCCTGCAGATGGGTGACGTCCAGGGAGTGGTCGTCCAGTCCCGCAAGGGTGGGCTGCCGACCATTCCCTTCCACCAGACGGTGATCCTCCAGAGCCAGCTGCTGAGCTGAGGTCCGTCCTGGCGACCTCGCAGAGTGCGCCGGTCCCCGGGCCAGTAGGCTTGGGGACCGGCCGTACCCTCCTCGGACTCCGTCCGGGGGGACCCCCAAACGAATCCTCCGAGGAGCACCCCGTGCTTGAGGCAGTCTTCACCTCCCTGCTGGTCCTGGTCTGCGTCGGCGTCCTCGCCTTCACCGTCCTGGCCGTCAAGAAGCTGTACCAGGGTCAGCGCTGAGCGTCCGCCCAGCCGACCGCCCCGGAACCCCTCCCACAGATCGCCTGAGCAGCCATCCATGATCCAGATCCCGTCCGACCTGAACCCGGGACTCGTCCCCCTCGCCTTCCTCCTCGGCAACTGGGAGGGTGCGGGAGTCTTCGACTTCCCGGGTGAGGAAAAGTGCAACTTCGGCCAGGAGGTCGTCTTCAGCCACGACGGCCGGGACTTCCTGGAGTACACCTCCCACAGCTGGGTCCTCGACGCCGAGGGCAACAAGGTGCGGCCGCTGGAGTCCGAATCGGGTTACTGGCGCATCGACGCGGACCGCAAGGTCGAGGTCGTCATGGTCCGCGACCAGGGCGTCGTCGAGGTCTGGTACGGCGAGCTCGCCGACCAGAAGCCCCAGATCGACCTCGCCACCGACGCCGTCGCGCGCACCGCGGCCTCCGGCCCGTACAGCGGTGGCAAGCGCCTCTACGGCTACGTGAAGAGCGACCTGATGTGGGTCGGCGAGAAGGCCACTCCGGACGTGGAGCTGCGCCCGTACATGTCGGCCCAGCTGAAGAAGGTCGTCACCCCCGAGGAGGTCGCCGAGATGGCGCGCAACCTCCCGGACATGCCGGACGACGGCATCGCCTTCTTCCGCTGACGCGCCACGGGCTCGTGGACGACGGGAAGGGGACCGCGGGGAAGCCCTGCGGTCCCCTTCCCGCGCTTACACTGGCCGGGTGGTGAGCACCGAGAGGGCCGACAGCACCGGGAGCGCCGAAGGCGTCGACTGGAAGACCGACCTGCGGCAGCGCGGATACCGTCTGACACCGCAGCGCCAGCTCGTGCTGGAGGCGGTCGACGCCCTGGAGCACGCCAGCCCGGACGCGATCCTCGCCGAGGTGCGCAAGACCGCCTCCGGCGTGAACATCTCCACCGTCTACCGCACGCTGGAGCTGCTGGAGGAGCTGAAGCTCGTCTCGCACGCCCACCTCGGCCACGGCGCGCCCACCTACCACCTCGCCGACCGGCACCACCACATCCACCTGGTCTGCCGCGACTGCAGCGAGGTCATCGAGGCGGATGTGGACATCGCCGCCGAGTTCACGGCCAAGCTCCGCGAGACCTTCGGCTTCGAGACCGACATGAAGCACTTCGCGATCTTCGGGCTGTGCCGGAAGTGCGCCGCGAAACACCGTGCCGGGCACGCGTAGCCGAGTCGTACGCTTGGTCCCATGACCAGCAGCCCCTTGCTCCATCTCCCCGGCGCCGTGCAGGCCGAAGGCCGCGACGAGGGCGTCGCCGCCCACTACGGCGAGCTGTACGGCGAACAGCGAGCCCTCGCGGACGGCCGCGGCTTCGTCGACCTCTCGCACCGCGGAGTCGTCACCGTCACCGGACCGGAGCGGCTGAGCTGGCTGCACCTGCTGCTCACCCAGCACCTCACCGAGCTGCCGGCGGGGCAGGCCACCGAGGCGCTGATCCTCTCCGCCAACGGCCACATCGAGCACGCGCTCTACCTCGTCGACGACGGCGAGACCACGTGGGCGCACGTGGAGCCGGGCACCCAGGGCGAGCTGATCGCCTACCTGGAGTCCATGAAGTTCTTCTACCGCGTCGAAGTCGCCGACCGCACCGCGGAGTTCGCGGTGGTGCACCTGCCGGCCGGCTCCATCGCCGAGGTCGCCAAGGAGCACGTCGTACGGGAGGCCGCGCACGGCCGGGACGTCTTCCTGCCGCGGGCCGAGCTGGAGGCCTTCGCCGCCGCGCACGGCCCCGCCGCCGGGCTCCTCGCCTATGAGGCGCTGCGCGTCGAGGCGCACCGGCCGCGGCTCGGCCTGGAGACCGACCACCGCACGATCCCGCACGAGCTCGGCTGGATCGGCACCGCCGTCCACCTCCAGAAGGGCTGCTACCGCGGCCAGGAGACGGTGGCCCGCGTCCACAACCTGGGGAAGCCGCCGCGGCGGCTGGTCTTCCTGCACCTGGACGGCTCCGAGGTGCTGCTCCCGGCGCACGGCGCGCCGGTCCGGCTCGCCGCGGACGGCTCCGAGGGCCGTCAGCTGGGCTTCGTGACCACCGCCGTACGCCACCACGAGCTGGGCCCGATCGCGCTCGCGCTGGTCAAGCGGAACGTCCCGGTGGACGCGCCGCTGCTGGTCGGGGACACGGCCGCCGCGCAGGAGGTCGTCGTAGCGCCCTGACCCGGGGGTCCCGACCCGGGTCGGCCCCGCGCCGCGGTGGCGCTAGACGTCGATGACGAGGGTGAACGGGCCGTGGTTGGTCAGCGAGACCCGCATGTCCGCGCCGAAGCGGCCCGTCGCCACCGTCGCCCCCAGGGCCCGCAGCTGCGCCACGACCTCGTCGACCAGCGGCTCGGCCACCGGTCCGGGCGCGGCCGCGTTCCAGGTGGGCCGGCGGCCCTTGCGGGCGTCTCCGTACAGCGTGAACTGGGAGATCACCAGCAGCGGCGCGTCGATGTCGCTACAGGACTTCTCCGCCTCCAGGATCCGCACCGACCACAGCTTGCGGGCCAGCAGAGCCGCCTTCTCCGGCGTGTCGTCGTGGGTGACCCCCACCAGCGCGCACAGCCCCTCGCCGACGATCTCGCCCACGGTCTCGCCGCCCACGACGACGCTCGCGCCGTCCACCCTCTGCACCACAGCTCGCATAACACCTGTGTACCAGGGTTGCACCCGTCCGGGGCCGATCGGGTGGAGTAGGACTGCGTGGGGGCCACGGAGAGTGGCACGATGCACGCAGGCGGTGCGGGTGCGCCGCACCGGCCGAGGGGACGGATTCGTTCGCATGAATACTTCTGGTACCTCCGTACCTGCATCACCCGGGGCCACGTCGTCCGCGCCTGCTGTCGCCGCCGCGGTCCGACCGCCCGCCCAGCGCACCGCCGACGGCCCCGCCCCGGCCGGCGCGCCGACCAGCGCCCTCGGACTGCCGGAACTGCGCACGCTGCGCCGCGACGCGCAGCGCGACGAGGCGGATCTGAGCTACGTGCGCCGCCTGCTCCAGGGCCGCATCGACATCCTGCGGGCCGAGCTGGCCCGGCGCACCGACCCGGAGGCGCCGGTCGTGGACCGGCTCTCCGAGATCCTCGCCGACGCGCCGTCCAGCCGCAGCGCCTCCGCCCGGCACGTCACGCTCGGCACCCCGCACAGCGAGGAGTACCGGCTGCTGGCGGCGGAGATGCTGGCCGACGTGGAGCTGTCGGACCTGGCCGCGCGCACGGACGGCGAGCTCTACGACGGCATGGGCAAGCTGGTGCGCTACGAGCAGCAGGTCTCGCGGCGCCGCCAGCAGCTCCAGCGCACCGTGGACGACTGCAGTGCGGAGATCACCCGCCGGTACCGGGAGGGCGAGGCGCAGGTGGACGACCTGCTGGCCTGAGCCGCACCCCGCACGGGGCCGCCGGAAATCCGGGCGACGCGGGCCGGTCGGGCCGTTAGCGTGGCCTGTCATGAGTGCTGATGTGCGGCCGATCGCCGCGTCCGAACTCGCCGAGTGGCTGCGGACCCTGAACACGGGGTTCCTGACCCCGGCGCGGGTGACGGAGTCGGACGTCGCCCTGCGCGCCAAGTACAGCGACCTCGCCCGGCTCCTGGGCGCCTTCGACGCCGGCACCGGCCGCTGCGTGGCGACCTTCCGCTCCTTCGGCCAGCGGCTGACGGTCCCGGGCGGGGCGGCCGTCCCCGCGAGCGCGATCTCGAACGTGGCCGTCCTCCCCACGCACCGCCGCCAGGGCCTGCTGACCCGGATGATGGCCGCCGAACTCGCCGCCGCCCGGGCGCGCGGCGACGTGCTGTCCACGCTGATCGCCGCCGAGTACCCGATCTACGGCCGGTACGGCTTCGGGCCCGCCGCCTCGCTCTCGGAATGGGAGATCGACGTACCGCGCACCGGACTGGACCGGCACCGGTCGGGGCGGCCGGCGGACGGCGGGCGGATCGACCTGGTGGACGCGGCCGAGGTCCGGGAGGTGGGGCCGGAGCTGCACGAGCGGCTGCGCGCGGCCACGCCCGGCGCGGTGGACCGGGACGAACGCTGGTGGAATCTGGCGACCGGCCTGGAGGAGCTGTCGTACCGGCCGTACAAGGAGAAGCTCCACGCCGTGTACCGGACGGCGGCCGGGGAGGTGGCCGGGCTGGCCGTCTACACCGCCGACGACCACTGGACGGACGCGAAGGTCCCGCTGAACACCGTGCAGGTGCAGGACCTGATCGCGGTCACACCGGACGCGGAGCGGGCCCTGTGGCACTTCCTGTGCTCCGTCGACTGGGTGATGAAGGTCCGCACCGGCGGCCGCGCCCCCGACGACCTGGTCACGCGCTTCCTGCCCGACCCGCGCTCCGCCCGGCCGCTGACCTCGGCGGACTTCCTGTGGGTGCGGCTGCTGGACGTCGTACGGGCGCTGGGGGCGCGGACGTACGCTGTGCCCGGGGTGCTGGTGCTCGAGGTCGAGGACGCGGCGGGGCTCGCGGACGGCCGCTACCGGCTGGACGCGGGGACCGGCACGTGCGAGCGCAGCGAGGAGCCGGCGGACCTGCGGCTGGAGGTGTCCGCGCTGAGCTCGCTGTACCTGGGCGACGAGTCCGCGGTGCGGCTGGGCGCCCTGGGGCGGGTGGCCGAACTGCGGCCGGGCGCGCTGGCGCTGGCCGACGCGGTGTTCCGGACGGCGCGCCGTCCGTGGTGCCCCGACGTGTTCTAGGGCGGTGCCCGTTCTGGACCGAGGACCGAGGACCGAGGACTGAGGTATTTGACGACCCTGGTGGAACGACTGCGTGCGGCCGGCTGCGTCTTCGCGGAGGAGGAGGCGGACCTGCTGCGCGCCGCCGCGCGGGACGACGGCCACCTGGCGGAGCTGCTGGCCCGCCGGGTCGGCGGTGAACCGCTGGAACACGTGGTGGGCTGGGCGGAGTTCTGCGGGCTGCGCGTGGAAGTCGGCGCGGGGGCCTTCGTACCGCGCAGGCGCAGCGAGTTCCTGGTGGCGCGGGCCGTGGCGCTGGCCCGGCCCGGCGCCGTGGTGCTGGACCTTTGCTGCGGGGTCGGGGCCCTGGGCGCGGCGGTCGCGGCGCGGGTGCCGGGCGGGGTGGAGCTGCACGCGGCGGACATCGACCCGGCGGCGCTGGCCTACGCGCGGCGCAACGTGGCCCCGTACGGCGGCAGCGTGTGGGAGGGCGACCTGTACGGCCCGCTCCCGGCATCGCTGCGGGGGCGGGTGGACGTGCTGGTGGTCAACGCCCCGTACGTGCCCACGGAGGAGATCGGCTTCATGCCCTCCGAGGCCCGGGACCACGAGCCCCTGGTCTCGCTGGACGGCGGTACGGACGGGCTGGACGTCCACCGCCGGATCGCGGCGGACGCCCTGCCCTGGCTGGCCCCGGGCGGCCACCTGCTGATCGAGACGAGCGCCCGCCAGTGCCCGGTGACGGCTGCGGCCCTGGCCGCGGCGGGGCTGAGGACCCGCGTGGCCGTCTCGGAGGAGCTGTACGCGACGGTGGTGATCGCCGCGCGCTGAGCCCGCGGCCCTACTGCTCGCGGGGCTGGGTGATGCGGAGCATGTTGCCGGAGGGGTCGCGGAAGGCGCAGTCGCGGACGCCGTAGGGCTGGTCGACGGGCTCCTGCAGGACCTCGCCACCGGCCGCCCGGACCCGCTCGAAGGTGGCGTCGCAGTCCTCGGTGGAGAAGATCACGCCGCGCAGCATGCCCTTGGCCAGCAGCTCCGCCATGGTCTGGCGGTCGGCCGGCGAGGCGCCCGGGTCGGCCAGCGGCGGCTCGAGGACGATCTCCACGTCCGGCTGCGACGGGGAGCCGACGGTCACCCAGCGCATCCCCTCGAAGGCGACGTCGTTGCGCACCTCCAGGCCGAGGGCGTCGCGGTAGAAGGCGAGGGCCTTGTCGTGGTCGTCGACGGCGATGAAGCACTGCGAGAGCTTGATGTCCATGTCCCGACGCTACGAGACGGCGGCGGATCGCGCCGCTTTGAAGCCGATCCTGCTGCGCGCTGCCGGTTCACCGGTTCCTGACGGGCCGGGTGAGCACCTTGGCGACGCAGGCCGGAACCGGGGCGCCCGCCTCGTGGCGGCGGGCCCGGTAGGCGCTCGGGGTCTCGCCGACCAGCTCGGTGAAGCGCGAGCTGAACGACCCGAGCGAGGTGCATCCGACCGCGAAGCAGACGTCGGTGACGCTCAGGTCCCCGCGCCGCAGCAGGGCCTTCGCCCGCTCGACGCGGCGGGTCATCAGGTAGGTGTACGGGGTCTCGCCGAAGGCGGCGCGGAAGCTGCGCGAGAAGTGCCCGGACGACATGAGGGCGACCTTGGCCAGCGCCGGGACGTCCAGCGGCAGCGCGTAGTCGCGGTCCATCACGTCCCGGGCGCGGCGCAGCCGTACCAGATCCTCCAAGGTCACTTCCTCAGCATCGCACGGCCTTGTGACGGTCACGGGTGGGAGATGCTGCAAGCAGCTGCTTGCAATAGTTAGCAGGGTCGGGCAGGATACGGGCATGGCATCGCTCAACGTCGGAAACCTCGGCGAGTACCTCCGTGAGCAGCGCCGGCAGGCCCAGCTTTCGCTGCGGCAGCTGGCCGAGGCGGCGGGGGTGTCGAATCCGTACCTGAGCCAGATCGAGCGCGGGCTGCGCAAGCCGAGCGCGGACATCCTCCAGCAGCTGGCCAAGGCGCTGCGGATCTCCGCGGAGACGCTGTACGTGCAGGCCGGGATCCTGGATGAGCGGGACCGGGACGAGGTGGAGACGAGGGCCGTCATCCTCGCCGACCCGTCCATCAACGAGCGGCAGAAGCAGGTGCTGCTCCAGATCTACGAGTCGTTCCGCAAGGAGAACGCGCTCGACGCGCCCCAGATATCGGACGTACCCGACGTACCCGACGTACTCGATGTATCCGATGCATCCGACGCGCCCGCCGGCGAGATGCCGCCGAAGACGAACTGAACCTGATCCGGGAGGACCCGCACATGGCCATCGCCGATGACCTGAAGAAGACCCTCACCGACCCCACCCCCCTCTACTTCGCCGCCGGTACGGCCGACCTGGCCGTGCAGCAGGCCAGGAAGGTGCCGGGGCTCATCGAGCAGCTGCGGGCCGAGGCCCCGGCGCGCATCGAGGCCGTGAAGAACACCGACCCCAAGGTCGTGCAGGAGAAGGCCGCGGCGGCGGCCAAGGAGGCGCAGGAGGCGGTCTCCGCCAAGGTCGCCGAGGTGTTCGGCTCGATCGACCCGAAGAAGATCGGGGAGACCGCCCAGGACCTGGCGCTGCGCGGCGTCGGCGTGGCCGCGGAGTACGCGGTCCGTGCCAAGGAGACCTACGACAAGGTCGCAGAGCACGGCGAGCAGGCCGTCCGTGCCTGGCGCGGCGAGGTCTCCGAGGAGATCGTCGAGATCGCCGTGGCCGTGGAGCCGGAGGCCGAGCCGGCCGCCGCGTCCGCGTCCGCGTCCGAGTCCGAGGACAGGCCCGGGTCGAGGAAGACCACCGCGCGCAAGAACCCGGCCAAGAAGGCCACCGTCACGGCGGGCGACGAGAGCTGAGCGCGAGAGCCACGCGCATGGGCGGCGACGGGGCCGGGCACCTTGAGGGTGTCCGGCCCGTTGTCATTCGTGAGGGCGGCCGTGCCGGTAGCGTGGAACCGGGCGGCATTCCGTCGGGAGTGCGAAGCGAGAGCGTGAGAAGGCGGTCGAAGCGATGTTGATGGACGGGTTCGATCAAGGCGTGATCCCCATGCTGGGTCTCGCCATGCTGGTGCTCGCCGTCGTGGCCTTCGTGTTCGCGCTGCTGGCGCGCGAGGACGCGTACCGGGCCGCCGACAAGCAGTCCAAGACGTTCTGGCTGGTCATCCTCGGCATCACCGTCCTCGTGGACTTCTTCCTGGGGATGCTGTTCCTGCAGATCGCCGGCCTGGTCGCCACCATCGTGTTCTTCGTCGACGTGCGCCCCGCGCTCAAGCAGGTCTCGGGCGGCGGGCGGCGCAGCGGCGGCAGCAGCAGCGACGGGCCGTACGGGCCGTACAACGGCGGAAGGTAGCCCGCTCGCCGGCGCGGGGTCCGGGCGCCGGTCCGGTCCGGTCCGGTCCAGTCCGGTCCCGGTGTCCCTCGTCCCCGCCGCCGTCAGGACGCGCCGCGGGAGAGCAGGACCACGGCCACGTCGTCCGTGAGCTCGCCGCCGTTGAGGCGGCGGGCCTCCGTGACGGAGGCCTCGAGCAGGTTCTCGCCGCGCAGCCCCTCGTCCAGGTGGCGGTTGATCATCTCGACCATGCCGTCCTGCCCCAGCCGTTCCCTGCCCTCGCCGATCCGGCCCTCGATCAGCCCGTCGGTGTAGAGCATCAGGTTCCAGGTACCGCCGAGCTCGACCTGGCGTCGGGGCCAGCGGGCCTTGGGCAGCAGTCCGAGCGCCGGGCCGCTGTTCTCGTACGGGAGCAGGCGCGCGGGGCGGCCCGGCCTGGAGATCAGCGGTGCCGGGTGGCCGGCCAGGCACAGTCCGGCGCGGCGGCCGTCGGGGGAGATGTCCACCGTGCACAGCGTCGCGAAGATCTCCTCGCAGGGGCGCTCCACCTCCAAGACCTGCTGGAGGGTGGCCAGCAGGTCGTCTCCGCACAGGCCGGCCAGGGTCAGGGCGCGCCAGGCGATGCGGAGCTCGACGCCGAGGGCCGCTTCGTCGGGGCCGTGCCCGCAGACGTCGCCGATCATGGCGTGGACGGTGCCGTCGGGGGTGCGGACGGTGTCGTAGAAGTCGCCGCCGAGCAGGGCCCGGCTGCGGCCGGGGCGGTAGCGGGCGGCGAAGCGGAGGTCCGAGCCCTCCAGGAGGGGGTTGGGAAGCAGGCCGCGTTCGAGGCGGGCGTTCTCCTGGGCGCGCAGTTTCGATTCTGCAAGCTTGTACTGGGCGATGTCGGCCCGTTTTCTCTCCACCGCGTACCGGATGGCACGGCTCAGCAGCCGGCCGTCGAGCTCGTCCCGGAACAGGAAGTCCTGGGCGCCGACCCGGACCGCCTCGGCGGCGCGCTCGGCGTCCTCCTCGGCGGTGAGGACGAGGACGGCGTGGCGGGGGGCGAGGCGGAGCACTTGGCGGAGGTTGGCCAGCTGGTCCACGTCGGTGGCGGTGGCCGTGCCGGGGGCCGTGCCGGAGGCCGCCGTGCGGGGGCCCGTGTCCGGGAGGGCCAGGTCGAGCAGGATGCAGTGCACGTCGGGCGTGAGCAGCCGGGCGGCCTCGGTGAGGTTGCGGGCGGTGCGGAGGCGGATGCGGTGGCCGTCGATGTCGAGGATCTCGGGGACGGTGAGGCCGCCGGCGGGGTCGTCCTCGATGACCAGGAGGGTCAGCGGGGTCGTATGGCTGGTCGCCTGCGAGGCCGCTTGCGGCGTCGCCTGCGCCGGGGGCGGGGCGGCGGCGGTCAGAACGGCCTGACCGTTCTCCGGGGCCGGGGTGTCCCTCTGCCGCGGTACGGGTACGGGCATCGTCTCCGGTTCCTTCCCTCCCCCCGAGGGTGCGCTCGTGCGCCGACCCTAGCGGCCCGGCCCGGCGGGCGGAATGCCGGTCTGGGCCGGGGCCTCCGTCATATGCCGTTATCGCGGGGGAAAATCGGCCTCACTGGATGACAAAGGTCACGGCGGGGCCGTGTTCCGTCCCGCCTACCGAGACGTCAACCGCCCCCCTTTGGTTGCCTCCGCCACCGCCCCCCAAACCCCGCCCACCCCGCCGGCGGCCGACCCGCCACCCCCCGCCGACGCCTTGGCCCGCGTATCCGGGGCGACGGCCGCCGGGGCGGGCCGGGGTGGCCTGGGAGGGGGCGGGGTTGTGGGGGCGGTGGCGGAGGCCCGCAGGGGTTACGCGTCGGGGCGGACCACCGCCTTGATCGGCATGGAGCCCGCGCCCGCCATCGTCACGTTGCGGCCCGGGCGCGGGGCGTGGACCATCGCGCCGTCGCCGACGTACATCCCGACGTGGCTCGCGTCGTCGAAGTAGATGATCAGGTCGCCCGGCCGCATGTCCTTCAGCGCGACCTTCGGCAGCAGCCGCAGCTGCTCCTGCGAGGTGCGCGGGATCGACTTGCCCGCCGCCAGCCAGGCCTGCGAGGTCAGGCCGGAGCAGTCGAACGCGGCCGGGCCCTCGGCTCCCCAGACGTACGGCTTGCCCATCTGGGCGGTGGCGTACTGCACGGCCCGCTTGCCGGCGTCCGTCGCCACGCCGTTGACGTCCTTCATCGCGCCCGTCGACAGCCAGGCCGTCTGCGCCTTGTACTGCGCTTCCTGCTCCAGCTGGATCAGCCGGGCCTTCTCCTCGGCCTCCAGCTTGTTCTCCAGCTCCTCGGCCGCCTTGATCTTCGCCTCGATCTGCTTCTTCGAGTTCTCCTGCTTGATCCGGTTGGCCTCCAGCAGCGCCCACTGCGCGCTCGCGTCCTCCGCGTAGCGCTTCAAGTCGGCCTGGGTGCGGTCCAGTTCGGTCAGCATGTCCGAGGCGGCCTTCTCGCCCTGGCGCAGCCGGTTCGCCCCGTCGAGGAACTGGTTCGGGTCCTCGCTCAGCGCCAGCTTCGCGCCGGGCGGCAGCCCGCCCGAGCGGTACTGGGCGCGGGCGGCGGCGCCCGCACGGCCCTTGAGGGTCGAGATCCGCTCCTGGCCGGCCACGATCAGGTTGGCGATCTCGACGATCTTGTCGGACTGGGCCTTGGCCTCGGCCTCCGCCTGGTTGTAGGCGTCCGTGGCGGTGCCCGCCTGCCGGTACAGCTCCTCGATCTCCTTGCGGACCTCTTCGAGGGACTTCGCGCCCGGCTGCGGGGCAGGAGCCGCGGGAGCCCCGGGAGTTGCCGGCGCCACGGGCGCGGCCGGCGCCGCATACGCCATGCCCGTCGCCAGGCCCGGCGCCGTCAGTATCGCCATCGCACACAGCAGCACGAGCCCGCTCGCGCCCCGCCGTCGCCGTTCGGCCCCCATGGTCCCCCCAGGCACCCGGAGTCAGATCCCGCAGCATCCTGCATCGGATCTGACTATTCATCAGTAACTTGTCTCTGCCATCGGGATGGTGCCACGAGCCGGTGAAATCCGACACCCTTGTGGATACCCGGTTGATCTTGTCCGCCCCAACGGACCCCACCCCCACGGCTCAACGGGCGATCCGCACCACCGGTTCCCCCGCACGCCACATTCACCCCTGCGGGCGCAACGCCTCCCAGCGCACCGTGAGTTCCCCCTGCCGCCACCGCCCCGGCCCGTCCGCCAGCGGCCAGTCGCCGGACAGCGCCCGCGCCGTCCGGATCCAGCGCTGCCGCGCCCCGTACGAGGCGTAGGGGGCCGCCGCCGCCCACGCCCGGTCGAAATCGCGCAGGAACGCGTGCACCGGCTCGCCCGGCACGTTGCGGTGGATCAGCGCCTTCGGAAGCCGCTCCGCCAGGTCGGAGGGGCGCTCCAGGGAGCCCAGCCGGGTCGCGAAGGTCACCGTGCGCGCTCCCTCGGGCCCCAGGGCCACCCACACGTGCCGCCGCCCGATCTCGTCGCAGGTCCCCTCCACCAGCAGCCCGTCCGGGGCCAGCCGCGCGCACAGCCGCTCCCACACCGCCGCGACCTGCTCCTCGTCGTACTGGCGCAGGACGTTCGCCGCCCGGATCAGCGCCGGGCGGGCCCCGTCCTCCAGCGGTACCTCGAACCCGCCGTGCCGGAAGCTGAGCCCCTCCCGCTCGTACGGCTTCGCCCCGGCCACCCGCGCGGGCTCGATCTCGATGCCGACCACCCGCACCCGCGGAGCCGCCTCGCGCAGCCGCGCCAGCAGCTCGACCGCCGTCCAGGGCGCTGCCCCGTAGCCGAGGTCCACCGCGACCGGCGCCTGCGCGCGCCGCAGCGCGGCCCCGTGCGCGGCGGCGATCCAGCGGTCCATCCGGCGCAACCGGTTCGGATTCGTCGTCCCGCGCGTCACCGATCCCACGGGACGGCCGGGGGCGCGGCTCGGGGTCGCAGGGGTGCGGGAGGCCATGAGCCGAGGGTAAGCGGAGGGCCCGTACCGGATGAAAACCGCGGGCCGACCGAGAAAAAGACAGGGAAATCCGGCCACCCCGGAATGCGCGGGACGGCCATCCGGGTTGCACTCCATGCAGGGCGCCCGGCGCGCCCCTGTCGGCATGCCCGGCAGCCGTCCGAGCGGCGTCCCCGCGGCGTCCCGTCCCCGTGTCGTCGAGCGAGAGGAACTGCTCCCTTGAGCCAGTACGTGTCCCGCCTCGGCGGCAGCCTCACCGGCCGCCTCGCCGCCGCCCGCGTCGTCACCCGGCACGAGCCGCCGCGACTGCGCCTGCCGGCCGTCGGCCACCACCGCAAGCCGCGCCGCGTGGCCATGCTCAGCGTCCACACCTCGCCGCTGCACCAGCCCGGTACGGGCGATGCCGGCGGGATGAACGTCTACATCGTGGAGCTGGCCAAACGCCTCGCCGCGATCAACATCGAGGTCGAGATCTTCACCCGCGCCACCGCCGGCGGCCTGCCGCCCGTGGTGGAACTGGCCCCCGGCGTCCTCGTACGGCACGTGGACGCGGGCCCGTACGAGGGGCTCGCCAAGGAGGAGCTGCCCGCCCAGCTGTGCGCCTTCACCCACGGCGTGATGCAGGCCTGGGCCGGCCACCGCCCCGGCTACTACGACCTCGTCCACTCCCACTACTGGCTCTCCGGCCACGTCGGCTGGCTCGCCGCCGAGCGCTGGGGCGTCCCGCTCGTGCACGCCATGCACACCATGGCCAAGGTCAAGAACGCCTCGCTGGCCGAGGGCGACACGCCCGAGCCTGCCGCCCGCGTCATCGGCGAGACCCAGATCGTGTCCGCCGCGGACCGGCTCATCGCGAACACCGCCGAGGAAGCCGACGAACTCGTCCGCCACTACGAGGCCGACCCGGGCAAGGTCGCCGTCGTCCACCCCGGCGTGAACCTCGACCGCTTCACCGTCGGCGACGGCCGGGCCGCCGCCCGCGCCCGCCTCGGCCTGCCGCAGGACGCCGTCATCCCGCTCTTCGCCGGGCGGATCCAGCCGCTGAAGGCCCCCGACATCCTGCTGCGCGCCGTCGCCGAGCTCGTCGACCGGGACCCCTCGCTGCGCGGCCGCCTCTTCGTCCCCGTGGTCGGCGGACCCAGCGGCAGCGGCCTGGCCAAGCCCGAGGGCCTGCAGAAGCTCGCCGCGAGGCTGGGCATCGCCGATCTGGTGCACTTCCACCCGCCGGTCGGGCAGGACAGCCTCGCCGACTGGTTCCGCGCCGCGTCCGTGCTGGTCATGCCCTCGTACAGCGAGTCCTTCGGACTGGTCGCCATAGAGGCGCAGGCCAGCGGCACGCCGGTGCTCGCCGCCGCGGTCGGCGGACTGCCCGTCGCCGTCAACGACGGGGTCACCGGCATCCTCGTACCCGGCCACGACCCGGTGGACTACGCGCGTGAGCTGCGGCGCTTCGTGGACGACCCGTGGCTCGCGGACCGGATGGGCGCCGAGGCCGCGCGGCACGCGCAGTTCTTCGGCTGGGACACGGCGGCCGGCGGCACGGCGGACGTGTACACCGCGGCGATGCATGATCACCGCCGTCGCGTACGCTCCCACCATGGCTGACACCGCCGAGATCATCGAGGCCACGCTCGCCGGCGCCGAGCTGAGCTGGGAGAGCCCCGAACCGGGCTCGTACGTCGTCCAGCTCCCCGGCACCCGCAAGCTGAGCACCACCTGCTCGCTCCGGGTCGGCCGGCATTCGCTGTCGGTCAACGCCTTCGTGATCCGCCACCCCGACGAGAACGAGGCCGGCGTCCACCGCTGGCTGCTGGAGCGCAACCTCAAGCTGTACGGGCTGGGCTACGCGGTGGACCGCCTCGGCGACATCTACCTGACCGGCCGCCTACCGCTCTCCGTGGTCACCCCGGAGGAGCTGGACCGGCTGCTCGGCACGGTCCTCGAGGCGGCGGACGGCGCCTTCAACACCCTCCTGGAGCTCGGCTTCGCCGGGGCGATCCGCCGGGAGTACGAGTGGCGCGTCTCCCGCGGCGAACCGACCCACAACCTGGACGCGTTCAAACACCTGACGCAGCCGTCGGCCTGACCCCGGAGCCCTCCCCGGCCGGTGCGGCCTCCACGGCCGGCACGGCTCCGGCCCCCGCCACCGGCGGGAGGTTGCGCATCAGCAGCCAGTACCCGAGCGCGGCGACGGTCCCCAGGACCGCCGTCGACCCCCACAGCCAGCCCGCTCCGAACCGGTCGATCACCCCGCCCGCCAGCAGCGGCGCGATCAGCGAGGCCACCGCCCAGGACATCGTGTACATCCCCTGGTAGCGGCCGCGCCCGTGCAGCGGGGAGAGCCGCGCGACCAGGCCCATCTGGGTCGGCGAGTTGATGATCTCGCCCAGCGTCCACACGCACACGGTCAGCGCCAGCGCCCCGATCGAGCCGCCGAACGCCGTCAGCCCGAACCCGTACCCGGCCAGCAGCGCCGACACCACCAGTAGCTTCTGCGGGTCGCGGTGCTCGATGAACCGGGTCACCGGGATCTGCAGCACCACGATCATCACGCCGTTCACGGCGGCGACCAGCCCGTAGTCGCCGGTGGAGAACCCCGCGGTCCCCATCGCCAGCGGCAGCCCGAACGACCCCTGCATGAAGATCAGCGAGATCAGGAACGACAGCCCGACCACCGCCATGAACCGCCCGTCGCCCAGCACCGTGCCGAGCCCGATCTCCGGCTCGTCCGCCGCCGTGCCCGCCCCGCCCTTCTCCGGCCGCGACTCGGGCAGCTTCACGAAGACGAGCACCGCGCACACCAGCGTCAGCGCCGCCTCGCCCAGGAACCCGGCCAGGTAGCTGTACTCGGCGATGAAGCCGGCGACCGTGGCGGAGATCGCGAAGCCGAGGTTGATGGCCCAGTAGTTCAGCGCGAAGGCCCGTACCCGGTCCTCGGGGCGGACGATGTCGGCCAGCATCGCCTGCACCGCGGGCCGCGAGGCGTTGGACGCCATGCCGACCAGCAGCGCGACGGCCGCGATCGCCGCCGGGTGCTCCATGAAGCCGAGCAGCGCCACCGACAGCGCGGTCGCGACGTTCGCGGCCATCAGCGTGGGCCGCCGCCCGAGCCGGTCGGTCATCACCCCCGCGCCGAGGGAGGAGAGCACACCGCCGAGCCCGTGCAGAGCGACCACAAGTCCCGCGAAGGAGGCCGAGTAGCCCCGGTCCAGGGTCAGGTACAAGGTCATGAATGTCGCGACGAAGGCCCCGAGCCGGTTCACCAGGGTGCTCGTCCACAGCCACCAGAACGCGGGCGGCAGACCCGACACGCTCTCCCGGGCGGCCCGTCTCAAACTGGCAGCGGACATAAGGGATCCCCCCGGCGATGTAAGCGTCTCTTCGGTGCTCCGCAGGTTACGAGCGGGGGTCTGCCGACGCCACTCAATTGACGTGGGGCGTCAATCGGACGCCGTGGACACCGCGCGCGAGCGCCTCGGGCCGTCCATTAGGCTCGTACGCATGGCCGACGCACCGTACAAGCTGATCCTCCTCCGCCACGGCGAGAGCGAGTGGAACGCGAAGAACCTGTTCACCGGCTGGGTGGACGTCAATCTCAACGAGAAGGGCGAGAAGGAGGCGGTCCGCGGCGGTGAGCTGCTCAAGGACGCCGGCCTGCTCCCCGACGTGGTCCACACGTCCCTCCAGAAGCGCGCCATCCGCACGGCGCAGCTCGCCCTGGAGTCCGCCGACCGCCACTGGATCCCCGTCCACCGCTCGTGGCGCCTGAACGAGCGCCACTACGGCGCCCTCCAGGGCAAGGACAAGGCCCAGACCCTCGCCGAGTTCGGCGAGGAGCAGTTCATGCTGTGGCGCCGCTCGTACGACACCCCGCCGCCGGCCCTCGAGGACGGCACCGAGTTCTCCCAGTCCGAGGACCCGCGCTACGCGACGATCCCGCCGGAGCTGCGCCCCAAGACGGAGTGCCTCAAGGACGTCGTCGTCCGCATGCTGCCGTACTGGTACGACGGCATCGTCCCGGACCTGCTCGCCGGCCGCACGGTCCTGGTCGCCGCGCACGGCAACTCGCTGCGCGCCCTGGTCAAGCACCTGGACGGCATCTCCGACGCGGACATCGCGGGCCTGAACATCCCGACCGGCATCCCGCTCGCCTACGAGCTCGACGCCGACTTCAAGCCCCTCAAGCCGGGCGGCACCTACCTCGACCCGGACGCGGCCGCGGCCGCCATCGAGGCGGTCAAGAACCAGGGCAAGAAGAAGTAGCCATAGCGATCATGCCCCCGACCTGCGCACACGGCGCAGATCGGGGGCATTCGTCTGCCCTGGGCCCACGGGTCCGTCAGGCAACGTTCGTCCCCTCTTGACGGGGGTGGACTGCTACCGCACGCAGGAGCCATCCGGCGTCATGTCCGGGGAACCCATCCCGAAGGAGTACAGGAGGGTCAGCACGCAGGCCGCCACGAAGAGGGCCACCCATTTGACCTCGGGTCCGGTCCGATCCGGCAGCACCGCGACCAAGACGGTCTGGAAAAGCCCCAGCAGGAGGGTCATGCCGATCCAGGCGAACGGCATGACCATCACAAATCCGGCCTGGGTCGGCGCGTCCATGCCGTGCGCACAGTCCGCCCACCTCTGCGATGCCAGAGCGGCTCCCAGCACAGTGCCCACCACGGCGAGCAGCGGCCCCGTCACGAACCACCCGAAGCCGGGCTCCTTGCCCTCCCCCAATGCCGTCATGTGTGCCTGACCTCTCCTTTTCGATCTCACGTACCGGAGCACACACGCCCCGGAACCCCCGCCCGGTTCCCTCGCCGAGAACGCTGACCTGCCCGCCGCTGGTGGCCTGGGTGGCGGTCACGTGGAGCGCGACGGCGGTGACCCCGGCGGGGCGGGTCGCCGGCCGCGCGCACGAGGGCCCCGTCCCGCCTGGCCGGCGTGGACGGGGCCCTCGGCGTACGGGCGGCGGGGATCAGCCGCCGCACTGGCACGGCGCGCCGGACTGGCATCCGCAGCCGCAGCCCGAGCCGCAGCCGCACGCTGCGAGCAGCGGGAGGCGCAGCGGCTCCGGTCGGGGCGGCTGCTCCTGTTCCGGTGTGATGGGGACGGGGGAATCGGGCATGGTTCCTCCTCGCGCAGGCGGCGTACGGGCCGCCGTACGACGGACCGCCTCGCCTCATTCATGCCCAGCCGCACCGGCGCGTCAACGGCGCATTGGGGCTCGCGCCCGGCCCGTGCTCAGACGCCGTCGACCTGGGTCGGCGGCTGGAGCTCGTCCGCGTGCTCGCCCGTCACCAGGTAGACGACGCGCTTGGCCACCGACACCGCGTGGTCCGCGAAGCGCTCGTAGTAGCGGCCCAGCAGTGTCACGTCCACCGCCGTCTCGATGCCGTGCTTCCAGCGGTCGTCCATCAGGTGCTGGAACAGCGTGCGGTGCAGCTGGTCCATCTCGTCGTCGTCCTGCTCCAGCTGGAGCGCCAGGTCGACGTCTTTGGTGATGATGACCTCGGCGGCCTTCGCCATCAGGCGCTGCGCCAGCTGCCCCATCTCCAGGATGGTGGCGTGCAGGTCCCGCGGCACCGCCGTGTCCGGGAAGCGCAGCCGGGCGAGCTTCGCCACGTGCTGGGCGAGGTCGCCGCTGCGCTCCAGGTCCGCGCTCATCCGCAGCGAGGTCACGACGATCCGCAGGTCGGTGGCGACCGGCTGCTGCCGGGCCAGCAGGGCGATCGCGCGCGCCTCCAGGTCGTGCTGGAGGTCGTCGACCTTCTGGTCGGCGGCGATGACACTCTCGGCGAGCTTCAGGTCGGCGTCGAGCATGGACGTCGTGGCCCGCCCGATCGCGGAACCGACCAGCCGGGCCATCTCGACCAGGCCCTCTCCGATCGAGTCCAGTTCCTCGTGGTACGCGTCACGCATGTCTGGTGTCCCTCTCTTGACCTACAGCACTACTGCCCGGGGGCCGGCCGGGGCGGCCGCTGGCCCCACGTTGACACGGTGAGCCGCAAACGCGTCCGACTCCGGCACCACAAATGAATCAACCCCGTCGCCAGGGTGAACTCTGGGCGACGAGTGTTCGAGGTGGCACCCGAACGGCTGTGGAAGTGTCGTCGTGCCTGCTTAACCTGGATGCATGGACGTGAACGCGGCGGTCGCCGCAGCTGCAGCGATCGCCGGTCTTTGCACCGGTGTGATCGCGATGCTGGCGTTCCGCTGGAGCGAGCGCGACCAAGCCCGCCCCACCCGGAGCTCCATGCGCCCCGACATCAACGCGGTGCTCCCGCCCGGCGTGGACACCGTCCTCTCCGTGCTCCGCTCCTCCGCCGTCGTGCTCGACGAGGGCGACGCGGTGGTCAAGGCCAGCTCGGCGGCGTACGCCCTCGGACTGGTCCGCGGCGGCAAGCTCGCCGTCGAGCCCATGCTCCACATGGCCCGCGACACCCGCCGCGACGGGGAGATACGCCAGGTCGAGCTGGACCTGCCCCGGCGCGGTACCGGCCGCGGCGAGGCCCTCGCCGTCTCGGCGCGCGTCGCCCCGCTCGGCTCCCGCCTGGTGCTCCTCCTGGTCGAGGACCTCACCGAGGCCCGCCGCATCGAGGCCGTACGCCGCGACTTCGTCGCCAACGTGTCCCACGAGCTGAAGACCCCGGTCGGAGCGATCTCCCTGCTCTCCGAGGCCGTCATGGACGCCGCGGACGACCCCGAGGCGGTCAGCCGCTTCGCCGGCCGCATGCAGATCGAGGCCACCCGCCTGATCAACCTCGTGCAGGAGCTCATCGACCTCTCCCGGGTACAGAACGACGACCCGCTGGAGGACGCCGAGCCCGTCCGCGTGGACACCCTGGTGGCGGAGGCGATCGACCGCTGCCGCCACACCGCCTCCTCCAAGCAGATCACCATGGCCGCGGGCGGCACCGCCGACCTGCGCGTCTGGGGCAACCGCGGACAGCTCGCGGCAGCCCTCGGAAACCTGGTCGAGAACGCCGTCAACTACAGCCCCGCCCGCACCCGCGTCGGCATAGCCGGGCGCAGGGTCGCGGCTCCCGGGGGAGACTTGATCGAGATCGCCGTGACCGACCAGGGCATCGGCATCCCGGAAAAGGACCGCGAGCGCATCTTCGAGCGCTTCTACCGCGTGGACCCGGCCCGCTCCCGCGCCACGGGAGGCACCGGCCTCGGCCTTGCGATCGTGAAGCACGTGGCCGCCTCGCACGGTGGGGAGGTGTCGGTGTGGAGCTCGGAGGGCCAGGGTTCCACGTTCACGCTGCGACTCCCCGAAGCGGCCGCGCCGGCCCCGGCGACGCCCACCGCACCCGCCCCACCCCTGACTGAACCAGCAACAGCCATTCCTGCCCCGGAGGTCCTTCCGTGACCCGAGTGCTCGTCGTCGAGGATGAGGAATCATTCAGCGACGCCCTGTCCTACATGCTCCGCAAGGAGGGCTTCGAGGTCGCCATCGCCGCGACCGGGCCCGACGGGCTGGACGAGTTCGAGCGCAACGGCGCCGACCTCGTGCTCCTCGACCTGATGCTCCCCGGTCTGCCCGGCACGGAGGTCTGCCGGCAGCTGCGCGGCCGCTCCAACGTCCCCGTGATCATGGTGACCGCCAAGGACAGCGAGATCGACAAGGTCGTCGGGCTGGAGATAGGAGCCGATGACTACGTCACGAAGCCCTTCTCCTCGCGGGAGCTGGTCGCCCGCATCCGCGCGGTCCTGCGCCGCCGCGGCGAGCCGGAGGAGGTCACCCCGGCGGCCCTGGAGGCGGGCCCCGTACGGATGGACGTCGACCGCCACGTGGTCACCGTCGCGGGTGGGAAGGTGGACCTCCCGCTGAAGGAGTTCGACCTGCTGGAGATGCTGCTGCGCAACGCGGGCCGCGTACTGACCCGCATGCAGCTGATCGACCGGGTCTGGGGCGCGGACTACGTCGGTGACACCAAGACCCTGGACGTCCACGTCAAGCGCCTGCGCGCCAAGATCGAGCCGGACCCGGGCGCGCCGCGCTACCTGGTCACGGTGCGCGGCCTCGGCTACAAGTTCGAGCCGTAAGCCGACGGCGTCGGCGTGGTTCGACGGTCGGCCGGAGGCCGGCGCAGCGGGCCGAAGCCGGTGAGGCCCCCCGGGGCGTCACCGCGCGAGGGGCGCACGCGGGGTGGGGTTCGAGCCGGATCCGGGCGCGCCGCGCTACCTGGTCACGGTGCGCGGCCTCGGCTACAAGTTCGAGCCGTATGCCGTAGCCGCGCGAGGCAGGGATGGGGGAAGGGCCCCGGTCGCATCTGCGACCGGGGCCCTTCCCCTGCGTGCGGTGCGCTGCCTGCTCAGTGGCCGGCGCTGTGCGAGGCGGAACCCGACGGGGTGCCCGACGGCGTGCCCGAAGGGGCGCCGGCCGGGGAGCCCGAGGAGGCGCCGGACGGGCTGCCCGACGGCGTGCCGGACGGGGTGCCCGAGGGGCTGCCCGACGGGGTGGGGCCCGCGGCCGGGGGCGCGGTCGGGCCGTAGCCCGCGTACATGCCGGTGGCCGGGACCACGAAGGCCTCCAGCTCGACGTCGCCGGTGCTGCTCAGCTGGAAGACGACCTTCTGGACGTCGCCGTCCTTGGCCGCCTCGGCGCCGTTCTCGATCATGGCGGAGGCGTTGCCCTTGCCGCCCAGGACCACGGAGCCGCCGGCCGGCACGACGATCTTGCCGGTGCCCGTGGCCGCCTTCAGTGCGACCTTGCCCTTGCCACCCGGGAGGGTGATGCCGTCAAGCGTCTGCTCCTTGGTGCCCGAGTTGAAGACCGTCGCGGAAACGGCGGCCGGGCCCTTCTTGTCCTTCGCGCCCTGGCTGATCACCAGTGCGTTCTGGACCATGATCTCGCCCTTGGTGACGGCGGCGTTGTCCGGCTTGATGCGGAGGGTCTCCGCGTCGTTGCCCGCTGCGCATGCGGCCAGCGAGGCGATCGAGAACACGACGGCGGTGGCGGCGAGGGCGCCGCGTCGAAGGCTGCGGCTCACGGCGGCGGCAACTCCTTGGACGTACGGAACGGGAGGGTGGGCTCCCTTGGGAACGGCCGAGGTAAAGCCGCTCTAAGGGTGTGTCAGCGGGCCTTAGGTTACCGAGCCGCCGCCCTGCCCCCGCACCCGACCCTCCGCAGCACGGCGGCCACCCTGCCGGGGTCCGCGCCCACTGCCCGCGATCTTGCATTCCGCAGCACGGTCCCCACGCCGTTCACGCGGTGGCGGCGCGCCGATCACGCGCCGATCCCGCAGCGATCCCGCGCCGATCCCGCGGCGATCATCCGAACGCCCGCATATCGCTCGGCGGGCCGCCGGTGATCAATTTCCGGATTCCCTCGAACGCCGCCGCGTGATCAATTCGGGATTGGGCCGGAACCGCCGCGCGCGGCGCGGCCGCCAGTCGAACGGAGTAGTTCGGTTTCTCGACACCGAAACCGGCAAAACGGGATGTACCTCACACTGGCGGGGGTGCCGGATCGGTGTAGCGTGACCCTTTCGCCCGGTCCGCACAGCGCCCCCGACCTGCGAATACCCCCTTCCGGAAGCCCTCCGCAGCACGTTCCTGTCGCTGTTGTCAAGCCCTGAGATGTGCTCTGACCTGCGAAAACGCCATTCATAACACTCAGTTCTCGTGTTACCCTGGATAGCCACGGAAGGGGTACCTGTCACATGACGTTCAAGGTTGGCGACACCGTGGTCTATCCCCATCACGGGGCCGCGCTGATCGAGGCCATTGAGACTCGTCAGATCAAAGGCGTGGACAAGACCTACTTGGTGCTCAAGGTCGCCCAGGGCGACCTGACGGTTCGTGTGCCTGCGGACAATGCGGAGTTCGTCGGCGTTCGCGACGTAGTCGGCCAGGACGGGCTGGACCGGGTCTTCGAGGTGCTTCGCGCACCGTACGCAGAAGAGCCGACGAACTGGTCCCGGCGCTACAAGGCAAATCTGGAGAAGCTCGCTTCTGGCGATGTCATCAAGGTCGCCGAAGTGGTGCGTGACCTGTGGCGTCGTGAGCGTGAGCGCGGGCTTTCCGCGGGTGAGAAGCGCATGCTCGCCAAGGCGCGCCAGATTCTGGTGAGCGAACTCGCGCTCGCCGAGAACACGAACGAGGACAAGGCCGAGGCCCTCCTCGACGAGGTGCTCGCGTCCTGACGTGAGACCCCGTACAGCAAACAGTGTTCATCAGAACAATGTGTACACAGTTGTGCCGCGGTGCCCGCTGACAAGGCTCCTCCTCCACGAGGGGCCTGTTGCCGGGCGCTGCGGCATGTCTGCACCCGTACCTCTTCGATCCATCCCACTGGCGTGCCGGGTCCGGGCAGCCTGCTCGACCGGTCGTCACGGAAGGGGCGAGGGGCGTCGCACCCGGCACCCTTCAGGCCATACCCATGTCGGCCGAAGTCACAAACCTGGCTCGGAGCTACCTACTGATGTCTGACGAAACGCGCCCCCACCGCACCGCCGCGGTGATCCCGGCCGCCGGCCGCGGGGTACGCCTCGGCCCCGGCGCCCCCAAGGCCCTGCGCGCCCTCGGCGGGATCCCGATGCTCGTCCACGCCGTCCGCGCGATGGCCCGCTCCCGCGCGGTCTCCCTCGTGGTCGTCGTCGCCCCGCCCGACGGAGCCGACGGCGTACGGCTCCTGCTGGACGAGCACGCGCTGCCCGACCGCACCGAGATCGTGGTCGTGCCCGGCGGGGAGACCCGCCAGGAGTCCGTGCGCGCCGGACTCGACGCGCTGCCGCAGGACGTCACCTCCGTACTCATCCACGACGCGGCCCGCCCGCTGGTCCCCGTCGACACGGTGGACTCCGTGGTCGAGGCCGTGCGCGACGGGGCCCCCGCCGTGGTGCCCGCGCTGCCCCTGGCCGACACCGTCAAGGAAGTCGAGCCCGGCCGGCCCGGCGAGCCCGAGCCCGTCGTCGCCACCCCCGAGCGGGCCCGGCTGCGCGCCGTACAGACCCCGCAGGGCTTCGACCGCGCCACCCTCGTCCGCGCGCACGAGGAGATCGCCGTGGCCGGCGAGGGAGCCACCGACGACGCGGGCATGGTCGAGCGGCTCGGCACCACCGTCGTCGTGGTCCCCGGCCACGAAGAGGCCTTCAAGGTCACCCGTCCCCTCGACCTGGTCCTCGCCGAGGCCGTACTCGCCCGCAGGAGGGCCACCGATGCGTACTAGCCCCGCAGGTCCGGCGGAGCACGGCGCGGGCTCCGCCGCCGGAGCCCCCGCCGGGCCCCAGGCCCCGCTCATCCCGCTCGTCGGCATCGGCACCGACGTGCACGCCTTCGAGGCCGGCCGCGAGCTGTGGTGCGCCGGGCTGCTGTGGGAGGGCGAGGACGGCCTCGCCGGGCACTCCGACGGCGACGTGGCCGCGCACGCCGCCTGCGACGCCCTGTTCTCCGCCGCCGGCGCCGGCGACCTCGGCGCGCACTTCGGCACCTCCCGTCCCGAGTGGTCCGGAGCCGCGGGCGTCACCCTCCTGGCGGAGGCCGCCCGCATCGTCCGCGCCGAGGGCTTCGAGATCGGCAACATCGCCATCCAGGTGATCGGCGTACGCCCGAAGATCGGCAAGCGGCGCGAAGAGGCACAGAAGGCGCTCGTCGCCGCGGCGGGCGCCCCCGTCTCGGTGTCCGGCACCACCACCGACGGACTGGGCCTCACCGGCCGCGCCGAAGGGCTCGCCGCCATCGCGACAGCCCTCGTGTACCGGACGAATCCCGCGTAGTGCGACGTACGGAGACACTTCTTCCGCAACAAAGAGGCCCCCGCGTCCCCAAAGGGTCGCGGGGCACTGCTACAGGCGCACTACCCTGGATGCCGTGACTATTCGCCTGTACGACACCAGCGCCCGGCAGATCCGTGACTTCACCCCGCTCACCGCGGGCTGCGTCTCGATCTACCTCTGTGGCGCCACGGTGCAGGCGGCCCCGCACATCGGGCACATCCGGTCGGGCCTCAACTTCGACATGATGCGCCGCTGGTTCGAGTACCGGGGCTACGAGGTCACCTTCATCCGCAACGTCACGGACATCGACGACAAGATCATCGCGAAGTCCGCCGAGCAGCGCCGCCCCTGGTGGTCCATCGGCTACGAGAACGAGCGTGCCTTCAACGACGGCTACGCCGCCCTCGGCTGCCTCCCGCCCACCTACGAGCCCCGCGCCACCGGCCACGTCACCGAGATGGTCGAGATGATGCGCGGCCTCATCGAGCGCGGCCACGCCTACGAGTCCGAGGGCAACGTCTACTTCGACGTGAAGTCGTACCCCGGCTACCTCTCGCTGTCCCGCCAGGAGCTCGACAACATCCGCCAGCCGGAGTCCACCGGCGAGACCGGCAAGCGCGACCCCCGCGACTTCGCCATGTGGAAGTCCGTCAAGCCCGGCGAGCCCTCCTGGGAGACCCCGTGGGGCCGCGGCCGCCCCGGCTGGCACCTGGAGTGCTCCGCCATGGCGCACAAGTACCTGGGCGAGGCCTTCGACATCCACGGCGGCGGCCTGGACCTGATCTTCCCGCACCACGAGAACGAGATCGCCCAGGCCAAGGCCTTCGGCGACGAGTTCGCGCACTACTGGGTCCACAACGCCTGGGTGACCATGTCCGGCGAGAAGATGTCCAAGTCCCTCGGGAACTCGGTCCTCGTCTCCGAGATGGTCAAGCAGTGGCGCCCGATCGTCCTGCGCTACTACCTCGGCACCCCGCACTACCGGTCGATGATCGAGTACAGCGAGGAGGCGCTGCGCGAGGCCGAGTCCGCCTTCGCGCGGATCGAGGGCTTCTACCAGCGCGTCATCGAGAAGGCCGGCAAGCCCGTCGAGCCCGCCCCCGAGGTCCCGCCCGCGTTCGCCGAGGCCATGGACGACGACCTCGGCGTCCCGCAGGCGCTCGCCATCGTCCACACCACCGTCCGCCAGGGCAACAGCGCACTCGCCGCCGACGACAAGGACGCGGCCATCGCGCGGCTGTCGGAGGTGCGCGCCATGCTGGGCGTCCTCGGCCTGGACCCGCTCGATCCGCACTGGGCGGGCGAGGCCGACCGCGGCGAGGACCTCCACGGCGCCGTGGACACCCTCGTACGCCTCGTCCTGGAGCAGCGCGAGTCCGCCCGGGCCCGCAAGGACTGGGCGACCGCCGACGCCATCCGCGACCAGCTCCAGCAGTCCGGACTGGTGATCGAGGACAGTCCGACGGGCCCGCGCTGGACGCTCGGCCCGCGCTGAGCCCGGGCAGCTGAGCTTGGTGTGCCGCCCGGCGTCCCGGGCGGCACACTCTTCATACGTACATACCGCAGCATCAACGAAAACAGGTAGAAGTCATGGCCGGGAACAGCCAGCGCAGGAACCGCCGCACGTCCAACAAGAAGGGCGCGACGGTCGGCAGCGGTGGCCAGCGGCGCAAGGGCCTGGAAGGCAAGGGCCCCACGCCCAAGGCCGAGGACCGCAAGAAGCACAAGGCGAACCGCATCAGCAACGCCATGGCCCGGCAGGCCGCCAAGCGCCGCCCCGCCCCGCGCCGCGGCGGCCCCAAGGGCACCAGCGAGATGGTCGTCGGCCGCAACTCGGTCTTCGAGGCGCTGCGCGACGGCGTCCCCGCCACCACCCTGTACGTCCAGCAGTTCATCGACAACGACGAGCGCGTCCGCGAGGCCCTCCAGCTCGCCGGCGAGCGCGGCAACATCAACCTGATGGAAGCGCCGCGCCCCGAGCTCGACCGCATGACCAACGGGCTCAACCACCAGGGCCTGGTCCTCCAGGTCCCGCCGTACGAGTACGCGCACCCCGAGGACCTCACCGCCGCCGCGTACGACAACGGCGAGGACCCGCTGATCGTCGCCCTCGACGGGGTCACCGACCCGCGCAACCTCGGCGCGATCGTCCGCTCCGTCTCCGCCTTCGGCGGCCACGGCGTGGTCATCCCCGAGCGCCGCGCCGCCGGCATGACCGCCGGCGCCTGGAAGACCTCGGCCGGCACCGCCGCCCGTACCCCGGTCTCCCGCGTCACCAACCTCACCCGCGCCCTGCAGGAGTACAAGAAGGCGGGCATCGCGATCGTCGGCCTCGCCGCCGAGGGCGAGCACACGGTCAACGACCTGGAGGCGCTGGCCGGCCCCGTCGTCATCGTGGTCGGCTCCGAGGGCAAGGGCCTCGGCCGCCTCGTGGGCGAGAACTGCGACTACCTCGTCCGCATCCCGATGCCGGGCGGCGCCGAGTCCCTCAACGCCGGTGTCGCGGCCGGTGTGGTGCTCTACGAGGCGGCCCGCCGCCGCGCGGTCCGCGGCCGCGTCTGATCCGGGCGTCGGCCGGATCCGTCCGGCCGATCCGCTTGATCCACTTGGCTCACGGAAAGTGACACGTGAGGCTGTCACCCCGCCCGTTTCGGGCGGGGTGGCTTGATCTTGACGGGTCTCGGACAGATCCCTGGTGTCAAGGCAGTGTCCTAAACACTGATCACTCGGTTAGATGAGTGTGGACACCAGAACGTCAGGGTTCGACGACCAGCCCGCGCTGAGCATGGTCAAGGTGCCGTGCGACCCCGCACAGGTCATCGTCAACCACGCCAGCTTCCGCGTGCGGCTCGCACCGAGCCCGAGCGCGCGTTCCAAGCCCGCGAACGCCCCCGGCCGCGCCCCCGTCCTCGGCGGTGCCGTGGTCGCCGCGGCCGGAGCCACCCGCCGCAGAGCCCCCGTCGTCTGGAGCGGCAAGGCCGCCCCCGGCGACGGAGCGGCCATGGGCGGGCTCCTCCAGGCCGTGCGCGAGGCCGGCCGCGGCAACGACGAGTACGACGGCGGCGCCACCCAGGTCATCCCGCGCATCGACCTGGCCCACGACCTCGCCGACGACACCCTCGCGACCCCCACCGTCATCGGCCAGCGCACCTACGGCGACCCCGACGAGACCCGGCCCCTGGCCGCCGTGCGGGACCTGCCCCACGAGCGCGCCCACGGGGGCGCAGCGCCCGACCCCGGCGGCGACGCGCGGCGCGGCGCCGCCGACTCCCGCGGACAGGCCTCCTACTACCCCGGCCGCCGCATGAACCTCGGCGTCGTGCTGCTCCCGCTGCGCGTCTTCCTCGGCTTCATCTCCATCTACGCCGGCATGGGCAAGCTGTGCGACCCCGTCTACTTCGACGGCGGCGAACGCGGCTCCATGGTCACCTGGCTGCACACCCTCCACCCCTGGGCCCTCGCCGAACCCCTGCGCGACTTCGCCCTCGCGCACCCCGTCGGCGCCGGCCTCAGCGTGGCCTTCCTCCAGGTCATCGTCGGCGTGCTGACCGTCTTCGGGCTCTGGCAGCGGTTCGCCGCCTGCTTCGGGGCGCTGCTCTCCGCCGCCCTCCTGATGACCGTCAGTTGGAAGACCGTCCCCGCCTACGACGCGCCCGACATCATCTACCTCGCCGCCTGGAGCCCGCTGATCATCGCCGGCGCCCCGGTCTACTCCCTCGACGGACGCCTCGCCGGCGAGGCCTGGCGCACCCTCGGACCGCGCTCCGAGATCTGGCGGCTGCGCCGGCGCGTCCTGCGCCGCGGGGCCCTCATGGCCAGTGTCATCTGCGGTCTCACCCTGCTCGTCGGCTCCCTGCTCGGCGGGGCCGTCCGCTCCACCACCGTCGTCACCGTCCCCGGCCCCGGCCAGGCCCCCAGCAACTACCTGCCCGGCCGCCCGCTCCCGCAGGAGCCGGCCCGTCAGCCGCAGCAGCAGTCCCCGCAGCAGCCGGCCAAGCCCGCGCAGCCCTCTGCCAGTGCCTCCGAACCCGCCGCGAAGTCCGGCAAGGGGGCGTCCGGCGGCCCCGCCCGCGAGACCGCCGGTACGGGCTCCCAGTCGCCCAGCGCCACCAAGGGCGCCACCGGCCGGCAGACCCCCCGCAGCACCCCCCGCCAGTCCGCCCCGCAGAAGCCGCCGGCCTCCTCCGGGAGCACCACCGGCGGGAGCAGCACCCCGACCAAGCAGCCCGGTCTGGTCGGAGGCCTCCTCGGCTGATCCCGGCCGTCCGGAACCGACCGGCACCGACAGCACCGGGGCCCGGCACGCACTGCGTGCCGGGCCCCTCCGCGCGTCCCGAGCGCGCGAAGCATCGTAAAGGCGTGTGAGGGAGGGGCAGCCGAGCGAAAGGCGGGCAAGCGTGCGAAAAGGCTCAGGAGGCCGTCTGCGACGCCAACTCCCTTGCCGCCTCGGTCAGGTCCTTCGCCGTGTCGATCGCCCGCCAGTAGGCCCCCTGGGGCAGCGGAAAGCCCGCCAGCCGCCGCTCCCGGGCCAGCCGCGGGAAGGTCGTCCGCTCGTGGTCGCCCAAGTCCGGCAGCAGCGCCGCGAATTCGGGCCCGAAGACGTACACGCCGGCATTGACCGGGTACGGCGACGGCGGAGCCTCGATGAAGTCCAGCACCTGCCCGAACTCGTTCGTCTCCACCACCCCCCACGGAATCCGCGGACGGGCCAGCGCCAGCGTCGCCACCGCACCGCGTTCCGCGTGGAAGGCGGCCATCTCCCGCAGCGAGAACCGCGTCCAGATGTCGCCGTTCGTCGCGTACCAGGACCGGTCGGGGTGCGGCAGATGGCGCGCCGCGTACTTCAGGCCCCCGCCCCGCCCCAGCGGCTCCTCCTCCACCACCGTCGTCACCCGCAGCGGCAACTCGGCCTGCTCCAGCCATTCCTGGAGCACGCCCGCCAGGTGCCCGCACGAGACCACGGCGTCCGTGACCCCCTCCGACGCCAGCCAGGCCAGCTGGTGCCCGATGATCGGCACCCCCGTGCCCGGGATCTCCACCATCGGCTTGGGGCGGTCGTCCGTATACGGGCGCAGCCGCGAACCCTGGCCGCCCGCCAGGACGACTGCCTGGGCGGGGGCGGCGGGGAACGCGGCTGCGGGAGGGGCGGATCGGGGAGTGTCGGTCATGCGGGCCAGACTAGGGACGCGGCGCGCCTCAGCCCATGGAGGCGACGCCGGAGGCGTACGAGGTGTCGCAGACGGGGCGGGCGAAGGACTGCGCCTTCGTCGGGCCGTAGGCGTCGACCGCGGCCCGGCCCAGCGCCCGGGCGATGCCCACGCAGTGCGCCGCGAGCGACGGCCGCTTGTCCACCTCCTGCTGGAGGTGGGTGAGCACGTCACCCGGCTCCTTGCCCTGCTGGATCTCGCCGACGAGCGTGTCGCGCAGCACGTCGTGCGGCGCGGGGCGCGGCTTGGCGGGGACGGAGACGTCCTCGGCGGAGGCGGTCAGGATCTGGGACGAAGAGGTGTCCGCCCAGGGGACCATGGTGACCGCGAGTGTCCCGGACAGGACCAGGACGACGGGCAGGACCAGGGCGAGGGAACGGCCGATACGGCGGGCAGTGTGGGTCACGAGGGCGAGAGTAGCGCTCGGTGAAGATTTGGCGACATTTAGTCACCCTGTCGGGGGATGGTTCGACGTGGCTTTTCGAATTATGGGTTGACGGTTGGGGCTGAATGGGCCGGTCTGCCGGGGTTTCCCGAGCCGCGGGCGGCGCGGGCTCGGGCACGGGAAAGGGGCGCCCCCGGCGGGGACGCCCCTCCAACACCCTGCGGCGGCCCGCTAGTCGGAGAGCCGCGCACCGGAGGAGGTCGAGAACACGTGGATCTCGCCGCCCCGGGGCACCACGTGCAGGCTCGAGCCCTTCTCGGGCACCTGGCGGCCGTTGACGCGGACCACGAGGTCCTGCGCTCCGGCGGCCTTGTCGGTGGAGCCGTAGACGTAGCCGTCGGCACCCAGTTCCTCGACCACGTTCACGGTGATCGTCAGGCCGCCGCTCTCGGCGATGTCGAAGTGCTCGGGGCGCACGCCCACCGTGACGGTGCGGTCGCCCGCGTTGGCCGCGGCCGACAGCGCCTCGCGCGACACCGGCACCACGCTGTCGCCGAACTTCACGCCGCCGTCGGTGATCGGGACCTCGACCAGGTTCATGGCCGGGGAGCCGATGAAGCCCGCGACGAACAGGTTCGCCGGGCGGTCGTACATGTTGCGCGGGGTGTCGACCTGCTGCAGCAGGCCGTCCTTCAGCACGGCCACCCGGTCGCCCATGGTCATGGCCTCGACCTGGTCGTGGGTGACGTAGACGGTGGTGATGCCGAGGTCGCGCTGGAGCGCCGCGATCTGGGTGCGGGTCGACACGCGGAGCTTGGCGTCGAGGTTCGACAGCGGCTCGTCCATGAGGAACACCTGCGGCTTGCGCACGATGGCCCGGCCCATGGCGACGCGCTGGCGCTGGCCGCCGGAGAGCGCCTTCGGCTTGCGGTCGAGGTACTGGGTCAGGTCCAGCATCTTCGCCGCGTCCTCCACCTTGCGGCGGATGGTGGCCTTGTCCTCGCCGGCGATCTTGAGCGCGAAGCCCATGTTGTCGGCGACGGACATGTGCGGGTAGAGCGCGTAGTTCTGGAACACCATCGCGATGTCCCGGTCCTTGGGCGGCAGGTGCGTGACGTCGCGGTCCCCGATGCGGATGGCACCGCCGTTGACGTCCTCCAGACCGGCGAGCATGCGCAGCGAGGTGGACTTGCCGCAGCCGGAGGGCCCGACGAGGACGAGGAACTCGCCGTCCTCGATCTCCAGCTCCAGCTGGTCGACGGCGGGCTTGTCGCCGCCGGGGTACAGGCGGGTCGCCTTGTCGAAAGTGACAGAAGCCATGGGTGATGAATCCCTTCTACCGGCAGGAACGTGCCGGACGATCCGAGTGGAAGGTCTAGTCCAGTGGCCCGGACTCCGCTCGACGCTACCCGCCCGCCCGCCTCCTGTCAGCACCGGGACGGCATCGATTCACCACGTGATGGCTTCGGGATTGGCCCGCTGTGTAGAGTGAAGCCGCTCCGTGCCCGGCAAGTCGGGCACGCGACGCGCGCCTCCTTAGCTCAGTCCGGCCAGAGCAACGCACTTGTAATGCGTAGGTCGTCGGTTCGAATCCGACAGGGGGCCCCGCGAAAGGCCAGGTCACACGGTGTGTGGCCTGGCCTTCGTGCGTGGGGCGGGGGTGGCGGGGCTCAGTGGCGGCCCGAGATGCGGTTGGCCAGGCGGGCCAGGGGGGTCGTCGTCGGGGTGTGGGTGGCCGTCTCGTGGCGGTCCGCCTGGCGGTAGGCGGCGTACAGGGCCTGGACGCCGAGCCAGCGGAAGGGTTCCGGCTCCCAGCGGCGTACGCGGTGGTTGACCCAGGGCAGGGTGGTGAGCTCCGTGGTGTCGCCGAGGACCAGGTCGCGCAGGGTGCGGCCCGCGAGGTTGGCGGTGGCCACGCCGGAGCCGACGTAGCCGCCCGCCCAGCCCAGGCCGGTGGCGGTGTCCAGGGTGACGGTGGCGCACCAGTCGCGCGGTACGCCCAGCACGCCCGACCAGGCGTGGGTGATCTCGGTGCCGGTGAGCAGGGGGAAGAAGGAGAAGAGCAGGTCGCGCAGGGAGTCGACGGTGGCCGGCTGGGTGCGGCCGTCGTTGTCGGTGCGCGAGCCGAAGCGGTACGGGACCCCGCGCCCGCCGATCGCGATGCGGCCGTCGGCGGTGCGCTGGGCGTACATGTAGGCGTGGGCCATGTCTCCCAGGAGCGTCGAGTCCGACCAGGCCAGCTGCTGCCAGGTCGACTCCGGGATCGGGGCCGTCACGATCATCGAGGAGTTCATCGGGAGCCACGCGCGCCGGTGGCCCTTGAGGGCGGCGGTGAAGCCCTCCGTGCAGCGCAGGACGTGCGGGGCGCGGACGGTGCCGTAGGGGGTGACGGCCTTGCGCGGGGCGATCTCGGTGACCGGGGTGGACTCGTGGATGACGACGCCGAGGCGTTCGCAGGCCGCGGCCAGGCCCCTGGCCAGCTTCAGGGGGTGGATGCGGGCGCCGTGCGGGCTCCAGCTGGAGCCGACGGCGTCGGCGATGTCGATGCGGGCGCGGGTGGCGGCGGCGTCGTGGAGCTCGCGGTCGGTCTCGCCGAAGGCGAGTTCGGCGGCGTGGAAGGCCTTCAGCCGGGTGAGCTGGGCGGGGGTGCGGGCGACTTCGAGGACGCCGCCGCGGTGGATGTCGGCGTCGATGCCCTCCTTGGCCGCGACGTCGATGACCTCGGTGACCGTGCCGTTCATGGCCTGTTGGAGGCGCTGGGCGGCCTGGTGGCCGTGCAGGGCGGCGTAGCGGTCGCGGCCGGCGATGCCGTTGTAGAGCCAGCCGCCGTTGCGGCCGGAGGCCCCGTAGCCGCAGAACTTCTGCTCCAGGACGGTGACGCGCAGGTCGGGGGCGGCGGTCTTGAGGTAGTAGGCGGTCCACAGGCCGGTGTAGCCGCCGCCCACGATGACGACGTCGGCCGTGGCGTCGGCGGTGAGGGGCGCGCGCGGTGGGGTGGTGGGGTCGGTGCGGTCGGTCGCGTACCAGAAGGAAATGCCGCCGTTGATCGTCATGGGGGAGTTGGTACACCCCGTTCCGGTAGCGCGTCCAGGGACTGGTTGTCGGGCTTCGGGGAGGGATTCCAGGCCGGGTGGTCGATGTGGGAGGGGTGCCGGGAGCCGTAGGGTGGGGAGGATTTGTCTGGTTTTCGGTGAGAGGTGCGGTTCGGGGGGCCGTAGGGTCGGGCCGTGGTGGAGATCTCGGAGATTCCGGACGGGCTGGTCGAGGCGCAGATCAGGTGGAACGGCGAGGCGGGGCGGGAGTTCGTCGCCGGTCTGCCCGCGCGGGCGGCACGGTTCCTTCAGCAGTGGGAGCTGCGGCGTACGGGGCCGCTGATGCACGGGATGACGGCGCTGGTGCTGCCGGTGGTGCGGGCCGACGGGAGCGCGGCGGCGCTGAAGCTGCAGCGGGTGGACGAGGAGAGCGCCGGGGAGCCCGACGCGCTGCGCGCCTGGGGCGGGCAGGGCGCCGTGCGGCTGCTGGAGCACGACGGGGAGACGGGCACGCTGCTGCTGGAGCGGCTGGACGAGCGGCGGCACCTGTCGGCGGTCGCCGAGCGGGATGCGCGCGAGGCGGTCCGGGTGATCGGTGAGCTGTTGGCGCGGCTGACGGCGGTCCCGGCGCCGGCGGGGCTGCGCGGGCTCGGCGGGATGGCCGCCGGGATGCTGGACGAACTACCGCGGGCGCTCGGGCGGTTGGCGGACGCGGGGGAGCGGCGGCTGCTCGGGGACTGCGCGGCGGCGCTGGCGGAGGTCGCGGGGGAGCCGGGGGACCGGCTGCTGCACTGGGACCTGCACTACGACAACGTGCTGGCCGGCCGCCGGGAGCCGTGGCTGGCGATCGACCCGAAGCCGCTGTCCGGGGATCCGGGGTTCGAGCTGCTGCCGGCCATCGTGAACAACTTCCGGGTGCGGGAGGTGAGGTGGCGCTTCGACCTGCTGACGGAGGCGGCGGGGCTGGACGGGGACCGGGACCGGGCGCGGGCGTGGACGCTGGGGCGGGTGCTGCAGAACTGCCTGTGGGACGTGGAGGACGGGGAGGCCGGGGAGGAGCGGCTGGGGGAGGAGCAGGTGGCGGTGGCGCGGGAACTGCTGGGCCGGCCGGCCCCCTGATCCAGGACGGGTACGGCCCTGGATCGACCGTGGCGTGCCGGGTCCGTCCGCGGGAGGGCGGGTGGGCCGGGCGTAGGCGCGCCACGGTCCGCACGCCGCTCCCGGCGGCTCCGTCCGGTGGGCGGCCGCGCGGGCCGGTGCCTTCCGTCCGGGGCGGGTGAGGGGGCGCCGGGCCCGGGGAGCCCGCTCGGGGCGCCCCTTTAGGGTGCGGGGATGATCCGGAATGCTGAAATCACCGATGTCCCCGTCATCCAGGCGATGATCCGCGAGCTCGCGGAGTACGAGAAGGTGCCGCACGAGGCGAGGGCCACCGAAGAGCAGCTGCGGGAGGCGCTGTTCGGGGAGCGGCCGGCGGCGTTCGCGCACATCGCGGAGTCGGCGGAGGGCGAGGTCGTCGGGTTCTCGGTGTGGTTCCTCAACTTCTCCACGTGGCGCGGGGTGCACGGCATCTACCTGGAGGACCTGTACGTCCGGCCCGGCGCCCGCGGCGGCGGTTACGGCAAGGCGCTGCTGCGGGAGTTGGCGCGGATCTGCGTGGAGCGCGGGTACGGGCGGCTGGAGTGGTCGGTCCTCGACTGGAACGTGCCGGCCATCGACTTCTACCGGTCGCTGGGAGCGGTGCCCATGGACGAGTGGACCGTGCACCGGCTGACGGACGACGCGCTGCGCGAGCTGGGCAGCGGGGCGGAGTAGCCGCCGTGGCCCGCCCGGAGCCGCGGGAAGGCGGTACCGGGCGGGTGCGGTCTCCGCCTACCCGACGGCGGGGACCGGGTGCTCCGGGGAGTCGAGCCAGGCCCAGGTGGTGCCGTCGGGGTGCACAGTGAGTCCGAACCGCTCGAATTCCGGTCGGTCCTGGTCGCCCCACCAGGCGTGGGCGGCGGTGACTTCGCCCCAGAGCTCCCGGGGCCCGGACTGGTAGACCTCGAACTTCTCCGCGCCGGGTACGAAGTCGATCGACGCCCAGGAAGTGACCTGGGTGTCCCGGAGCCAGAGCGTGTAGCGGCCGCCGTCGAGCTTCTCCGGGTAGGGGAACAACCCCTGGGTCTGGAGTCCGACGGCGAACATGGGGAGCCAGTCGGCCACGTCCTCCGGGGACAGGGAAGTGGTCGTCCGCCGGCCATCGGCCGGCCACGGCTTCCCGCCCAGGTACCTCTTCACGTGCGTCCGGTAGGCGCGTTGCTGCCGCAGACGCATGAAGGCGGAGGAGCCGACGAACGGGCCAGACGCGCTTCCATCGTCGTGCACGGTCAGGCGGACCACGGCCTCCCCGCCGTACTCCGTGGCGTACGGGGAGACGATGATCCCGCCGGGCCGGGTCTGCCGGATGATGTCCGCCGGGATCTCCCGGAGGGACGCCGTGATCAGCACACGGTCGTACGGGGCGCTCCCGGGCCAGCCCTGTGAGCCGTCTCCGACGATGGCCACCGGGTTGTAGCCGGTGGCGTCCAGGCGGGCTCGGGCCGTTGATGCGTTCTCCGGGTCGAACTCGATGGTGGTGACGTTCTCCGAGCCGACCCGTTCGGACAGCAGAGCCGCGTTCCAGCCGGTTCCCGTGCCTACTTCCAGGACCCTGACGCCAGGCCGGACGTCCAACGCCGCCAGCATGGAGAACACCATGGCGGGCTGGGAGTTGCTGCACGTCGGGATGTTTCCCCGGTCGGGTCCTGTGTGGTTGCCGTCGTCCCACTGCGTGGTCAGGGAGGTATCCGAGTAGACCGCGCGGAACCATCCCTCCGGGTCGGTCTGGCGGTCGATGGCCGCCACCGGTCCGCCGTCGGCCGGTCCGACGCCGGGCCAGATCACATCTGGGACGAACGACTCCCGGAGCACGGCTTGGTAGGCGGGGAGCCAGTCGGGGGTGAGAGCCCCGGAGTCCATGAGTCGGGAGGCCAACCCCCGGGGGTCGGCCTCCGTCCTGGTGCGTTCGGTCATTTGGTGCCGCTGCCCTTCGTGTCGCTGTGGCCGGAGTCCTGGCCCTCCGAGCCGCCGCCGCCGTGCCCGGCGCCCGACTGGCCGTCGTCCTGCTGGCTTCCGCCCTGGCCCGGGCCGCTGCCTCCGCCGTGCTGTCCGCCCATGAACGTGCTCCTACTCGTGAGGGATGAGTGGTGCTGTGGGTCGCCCCGGCTGAGCGGTGTGCCGGTCACCGGAGCGGAGTTTGTGAGGGTGAGGGCCAACCCGCCCCGCGATGCGACCTGCATCTGTTGCTCTCCGGCCGCTGCCAGGAACTCCAGGAAGGGGCTCCCAGGGGTCAGGTGGTGCGAAAGCTGGGCGGCCGCTTCGCGGAGTTCCCGTAGGTCATGGAGCTGGGCCGCTATGTCGTCCCAGGACTCTGAGGGCGGTTCCGGTGGGGTGCTCACTGCGCGGTCCCCCGACTCCGCCGGTTCGCTTCGGTCAGCCTGGCGTTCGTCGCTGGGTGCTGCCGTGGCCGGGCGGTACTCAGGGCAGACCGGCTGTCCGCACTCGCACAGACGCCATTTCAAGGCGTTGCCGGGGCTCAGGTCCGGGCCCTCGAACCGGACCCAGCCGGGTTCCGTACGGCTCTCTTGTCGGTCGAGAGTGGTCATGAGTGCCCCCGCATCACGACCTGCGCCAGCCTCATGGCGACGTCGGGGCGGACACTGCCCAGTCTCACCAGCCCCGGGTCGTCCAGCGGCCATCAGCGATTCGCGCAGCGACTCCACGACCGTGCTCGGGGTCACTGTCTCCAGTTCATGCGAGCTGTCCATGGGAGGGAGGCTAGGGCTGGTTGCCGGGCCCTGTGGGGGCTGATTCGCCGGGATTCTCGGGTTGGTCCGTGATCTTCCGGGGGATTCTCAGGCGGTGTCGAGAGCCCGTCGGGCGCGGGCGATCACGCGGTGGGCGTCCGCGCCGTAGACCGCGGAATCGGAGAGCGCCTGCCAGACCTTCCGGTACACGTCCACGCTGTCCGCGTCGTCCAGCCAGAGTTCCGCGTGCCAGTCCTCCGCGATCACCAGGCGGTCGTCGTAGAGCCAGAAGCCGTTGGCCGGCGGGATCTTCAGGGAGGCGCCGAACGGGACGATGCCCAGGGAGACGGTGTCCAGCCCGAGGACGCCCGCCAGACGGTCGAGCTGGGCGGCCAGTACGGGAGGAGGGCACACGAGCGCCCGGAGTGCGGCCTCCCACATCACGATGTGGAACGTGCGCCCCGGCTCGTACAACATCCCCTGGCGTTTCACGCGGGCCCGTACGGCCTCCTCGGTGTCCCGGACGGACTGGTGGAGGTCGGCGTAGCGGGTGAAGACGTGGCGGGCGTACTCGGCGGTCTGGAGCATGCCCACGACCGTGGAACCCTGCCAGACGTGGAACGTCCTCGTGCGTTCGTACTCGGCCGTGAGCGTGTCCTGGACCGGCTTGTGGCCCGCGGCGAGTTGTCTGCGCCACGCGCGGGACCGGGACTCCAGGCTGCGGAGCCTGGTGATCAGCTCCTCCGCCGCCTCCGGATGGCCGGTGGCGTCCGCCCACGCCAGTAGGTCGTCCGTCGTGGCGGTCTGGCGGCCGGTTTCCAATTTGCTGATCTTGGACTGGGTCCAGCCGAGCAGGACCGCCAACTGGCGACCGGTGAGCCGCCGATCGGTGCGCAGCTCGCGCAGCCGCGCACCGAGGGCAACTCTTGCTTGTTGGAAGTCGGTGCTCACTCGGCGGACGGCACTTGTTCCGCGAAGGTCCCGTACGGGACGGCGTGGTGCCACGCGGCATCCCGGACCTGGCAGGCTCGGGCCACTTCCACGGGGTCCGTGACCAGCTCGACGCCGGTCATCACGTCGTCGTCATCGAAGTGGAGCCGGGCGATGACCCGGGAGTCGAAGAGCCAGAAGTCCTCGTCGGGGAGTTGTAGGGCTTCGGCTTCGGAGCGCCACAGATTGCGGATGTCCTCGCCGACCGCGCTGTTGCGGCGGGCGTTGTCGAGCAGGTACCGCTGACCGGGGGTGGGCGGGTTGTGGACGATCCGCACCCGCTCAAATCGCTTGCCCAGGGCGGACTGTTCACGCCGGGAGACGCACCAGGGGTCGTCCAGGTCCCAGCCGGCGTCCTCACCCCGAACGAACCGCTGGTACGTCTCGGTCTCCTCGTCCGACTGGTAGCGACGCCGGGTCTCAAGGCGCCAAGCCGTGTGCGAGAAGGTCCGGAACATCCCGGCGAACTCCTCGAGGTCGATCAGCACGGGCGTCCTCTCCACGTCCCTGGGAGCGAAGTCGGCCAGGAGCACGCGCGGGACGACCACGAACCCCTCCCCGTCTTTGACGTTCCGGAGCTGCGCCACGTCGTGGGGGTCGGTCACGGCGTCGCCCTGGACCAGAACCTCCCCGGTGCTCAGGTCCTCGTACAGGGTCGGGCATCCGTCGTTGCCGGAGTTGGTACCGATGAACCGGAGTCGTCGTGCCATTGCCGTTCCCCTCCCACCAGCGGACAAGTCCCGACCAGGATGGGACGGGCGCGCCCTCCCTGTCCTGCATGATTCGCAATGATTCTCGGGACCGACGCAAAAAGACGCCCTGCTACCCGGCACATGCCGAGGAGGGGGTCGGCGGGGGCCCCGTCAGGGTTCCAGGACGACCTTGCCCGTCGTGGCGCGGGACTCCAGGGCGTGGTGGGCGGCAGCGGCTTCGGCGAGCGGATGGCGCTGGAGGGCGGGGCGCAGGCGGCCGGCGGCGGCTTCGGCGAGGGCGCGGGCCTCCAGGACGCGGAGCGGGTCGGGGGCGCCGACGGCCTGGAGCATCGCGGGGCCCAGGACGTTGCGGGTGGTGATGGAGCGGGCGGTGAGGCCGGCGCGTTCGGCATCGGTGAGCGTGAGGGGGCCGGCGGACCAGCCGAAGACGAGGTGGAGCGCGCCGGGGGCGAGCAGGCCGAGGGCGGTGCGGGCGGTGTCGCCGCCGACGGAGTCGAAGAGGACGGTGGCGCCGGCCGGGTGTGCGGCGCGTACGGCGTCGGCCCAGCCGGGCGCGGTGTAGTCGAGGGCGAGGTGGGCGCCGTTGGCGGCGGCGAGGGCGGTCTTGGCGGGGCCGCCGGCGAGGGCGACGACGGTGGCGCCGGCGTTCCTGGCGTACTGGACGAGCAGGGTGCCGATGCCGCCCGCGGCGGCGGGGACCAGGGCCACGGAGCCGGGTCCGAGGTCGGCGAACTGGAGGATCCCGAGCGTGGTCCGGCCGGTGCCGATCATGGCGACGGCCTGGGCGGGGTCGAGGCCGGCGGGTACGGCGTGCAGGCGCGCGGCATCGGCGACGGCGTACTCGGCGTAGCCGCCGGGGGCGAAGCCGAGGTGGGTGACGACGGTCCTGCCGAGCCAGGCGGGGTCGGTGCCGGGGCCGAGGGCGTCGACGGTGCCGGCGACCTCGCGGCCGGGGATCGTCGGCAGGTCGGGGAGGACGGGGGCGGGGCCCTGGACGCCCTGGCGCAGGGCGGTGTCGAGGAGGTGCACACCGGCGGCGGCGACGGCGATGCGGACCTGGCCGGGGGCCGGTACGGGGGCCGGGACGGTCTCGTACGTGAGGTTCTCGGCGGGGCCGAAGGCGTGCAGGCGGACGGCGTTCATGTGCGTGGGTGCGGGCGTATGCCGGGTTGTCTGCGTGGTCATGGGGTCAGCCTCGGACCTCGAGCGGGCTTGAGGTCAAGGGGTTGTCGGTGGTGTGGGCCACGATGGGGAGATGGCGCGCAAAGGGCAGCAGGAGACGGTGAAGGCGGCACGGCGGCCGGAGGTACGGCTGCCGGGGCTGACGGTGTGGGAGGACGGTGAGCTGGAGCCGGACGGGGACTACGACGGGCTGGAGTTCGCTGATCTGGACCTGGCGGGTCAGGAGGGGGTGGGGGCCCGCTTCATGGACTGCGCACTGCGGCGCTGCGCGCTGGACGAGGCGGGGCTGGGGAAGGCGCGGTTCCTGGACTCGCTGCTGGACGGGGTCCGGGGGGTCGGGACCGACCTGGCGGGGGCGTCGCTGCGGGACGTGGAGCTGGTGGACGCCCGGCTGGGCGGCGTGCAGATGCACGGGGCCGTGCTGGAGCGGGTGGTGGTGCGCGGGGGCAAGATCGACTATCTGAACCTGCGGGAGGCGCGGCTGCGGGACGTGGTCTTCGAGGGGTGCGTGCTGGTGGAGCCGGACTTCGCGGGGGCGGTGCTGGAGCGGGTGGAGTTCCGGGACTGCGTGGTCCGCGGGGCGGACTTCGGTCAGGTGCGGATGTCCGACGTGGACCTGCGGGGCGTGGCGGAGCTGACGCTGGCCCGGGGGCTCGAGGGCCTGGCGGGGGCGGTGATCAGCCCGGCGCAGCTGCTGGACCTGGCTCCGGCGATGGCTGCGCAGCTGGGCGTGCGGGTGCTGGCGTAGCCGGGTGCGGCTCAGGGACCCGGGGCTCCGCCCCGGGGCCCCGCGCCTCAAACGCCGGCGGGCGCGCAGTCTTCGGCGCTCTTTCGGTGCGGGCAGGCCCTCGACGCGTTGTGTCATGCCACACT
>NZ_JBEZLV010000031.1:75213-90579 GCF_040652335.1 Streptomyces sp. NPDC048270 | reverse complement strand
CGGATCCCGAACGGGATCCGCCCCGGCCACCCCCAGCCCCGCCGGCGTTTGAGGCGCGGGGTCTGGGGCGGAGCCCCAGCGGCGGCCGCAGGGCCGCGTCAGCCACCCGGCCAGGCCGCCGCGATCCCCACCGGCCGGCAGAGCCACAGGAAGTCCCCCAGCCCCCCACGGGCCGTCAACTCCGCCGCCTCCCCCGCGGAGGCGAGCGCACGGACGTAGCCCGCCGGATCCGTGGACGCCAGCGCCAGCGGCGGCCGGGCCCCCGAGACCCCGAGGGCGCCCAGCGCCTCGCGCTGGGTCAGCAGCACCGACCCCGGCCCCGCGCACGCGTCGAGCGCCACGTGGGCCGTGACGTCGCAGCTGCCGTCGGGCACCGGCGGGACCTCCCGCCCCCCGCGGAAACCCGTCAGCGTGCCGTACGGCGGCCTCGTCTCCTTGGTGTGCCCGTAGTCCACCGCCACCGCCAGACCGCGTTCCACACCGGCCACCGCCGCCGCCCAGGCCTCGTCGCGGGCCCGGCCGATCTCCGCGCGGCCGCCGCCGGGCCACCACTCCTCCAGCCAGGCCCGGTCCGCGGCGTCCACCGGGCCGCCGGGGCTCTCCGTACCGTCCGGCGCGACCAGCACGTACCGCCCGTCCTCGGCGATGTCGAGGGGCACGTTGTCCAGCCACTCGTTGGCGAAGAGCAGCCCCGTCGTCCCCTCGGGCGGCGACGCCGCCCAGCGGATCCGCGGGTCCAGCCCCGCCGGCCGCTCCGCGCGCTCCACGGCGTACGGGCGCACCCGCGCGGCCACCTCCGCGGGCAGCGCGGCGAGCACCCCGGCCAGCAGCTCGGCCCGCCCGGCGCCCATGTCGACGAGGTCCAGGGCCGCCGGGTGCCCGAGCTCCGCGTCGACCCGCCGCAGCAGCCGGGCGACGGCGCCCGCGTACAGCCCGGAGGCGTGCACCGAGGTGCGGAAGTGTCCGGCGGGACCGGGCCCGCCCGGCCGGACGTAGAAGCCGTCCGGCCCGTACAGCGCGGCTTCCATCGCCCTGCGCCACCGCACCGGAGTCGTCTGTTCGTCCTGGCCGCTCATCCCACGAAGGTTATGCTCACCCTCCACCTTGCGGAGTACGCCCCCCGGGCGAGGTTGGAACCTCTGGTTGACTCCAGCACCTATCTCCGTTCCCTACTCTGGGTTACGTGCAGCGCCTCTACGACTTCCTCCGCAGACACCCGACGGGCGTCGACAGCTTCTGGGCTGTCCTCCTCTTCGGGGTCTCGATGCTGAACGTCGTGGCCGAGACCGGTGTCGGCGCCCCCATGAAGCTGGCCGCCGTCCCCGTGGTGGTCGCGCTGAGCACGGCCGTGGCGCTGCGGCGCAGGTGGACGCAGGCGATGTTCTGGCTCACCCTCGGGGCGGGCGTCTTCCAGCTCGCCGTGGGCGTCATCGCGGGGTTCTACGACGTCGCCATGTTCGTGATCCTCTTCACCGTCGCCGCGAGCGAGGTCCCGCGCTGGGTCTCCCGCACCGCGCTGGGCTGGGGCCTGGCCGCCGCGCCGCTCTACTTCCTGCGGCACGGCGTGGACAAGGGCACGAGCGACGTCGACAACGTCCTCTTCGCCATCTTCATGATCGTCCCCTTCGCCCTCGCCTGGGTGCTGGGCGATTCGCTGCGCACCCGGCGGGCCTACTACGCCCAGCTCATCGAGCGCAACCAGCGGCTGGAGAAGGAGCGGGAGGCCCAGGCCAAGGTGGCCGTGGCCGCCGAGCGCGCCCGGATCGCCCGCGAGCTGCACGACGTGGTCGCGCACAACGTCTCGGTGATGGTGGTGCAGGCGGACGGGGCGGCGTACGTCATGGACGTGGCGCCCGAGCAGGCCAAGGAGGCCCTCCAGACCATCTCCGGCACCGGCCGCCAGGCCCTCGCCGAGATGCGCCGGCTGCTGGGCGTCCTGCGCACCGGCGAACCGCAGGAGTCCGAGGACTACGTGCCCCAGCCGGACGTCGAGCAGATCGAGGTGCTGGTCGAGCAGGTGCGGGCGGCGGGGCTCTCGGTGGACTTCGAGGTCGAGGGCGCGCCCCGGCGGCTGCCCAGCGGCGTCGAGCTGACGGCGTACCGAATCGTGCAGGAGGCGCTGACCAACACGCGCAAGCACGGGGGGCCCGATGCGAGGGCGAGCGTCCGGCTGGTCTACTTCGACGACGGGCTCGGCCTGCTGGTCGAGGACGACGGGCGCGGAGCGGCACACGAGTTGTACGAGGACGGCGGCGCCGACGGCGCCGGGCACGGCCTGATCGGCATGCGCGAGCGGATCGGTATGGTCGGCGGAACCCTGGACACCGGGCCGCGGCCCGGCGGCGGCTTCCGGATCAGCGCCCTGCTGCCCCTGAAGAAGAGTTGAAGAGGACGAGGTAACGGATGTCCATCCGAGTGATGCTGGTCGACGACCAGGTGCTGCTGCGCACCGGCTTCCGCATGGTGCTCGCCGCCCAGCCGGACATGGAGGTCGTCGCCGAGGCCGGTGACGGCCTGGAGGCGCTGGAGGTGCTGCGGGCCACGAAGGTGGACGTGGTGCTGATGGACGTCCGCATGCCTCGGCTCGACGGGGTCGAGGCGACGCGGCGGATCTGTGAGCCCGAGGAGCACCCGAAGGTGATCATCCTGACCACCTTCGACCTGGACGAGTACGCGTTCTCCGGGCTGAAGGCGGGTGCCAGCGGCTTCATGCTGAAGGACGTGCCGCCGGCCGAGCTGCTGGCGGCGATCCGCTCGGTGCACAGCGGGGACGCGGTGGTCGCGCCGTCCACGACGCGGCGGCTGCTGGACCGTTTCGCCCCGATGCTGCCGACGACCACGCAGGAGCCGCAGAACAAGGAGATCGAGCGGCTGACGGAGCGCGAGCGCGAGGTCATGCTGCTGGTGGCCCAGGGCCTGTCGAACGGTGAGATCGCGGCGCGGCTGGTGCTCTCGGAGGCGACGGTGAAGACGCACGTGGGCCGCATCCTGACGAAGCTGAGCCTGCGCGACCGGGTGCAGGTGGTGGTCCTGGCGTACGAGACGGGCCTGGTGCGGGCGGGCGGCGGCGGGATCGGCTAGCTCCCGCCCCGGGCCGCCCGGCCCTAAGCCCCCGCCGTCCTGTCCGGTTCCGAGACCGGTTCCGAGACCGGTTCCGAGACCGGTTCCGAGACCGGTTCCGGAGCCGTCATCCACCGGTCCGGCCGGGCCGCGGCGCGCGAGGTGTGCGAGCGGGCGGCCTGGGCGCGCAGCAGCTCGGCGGCCTCGGCGGACGCCCGCAGCCGGGCGGTGACCGTGCCGTTCGCGCCGGTGTCCACATGGACGTCGGCCAGCCCGCGGGCCCGCTCCCAGGGGCCCTGGGTGAGCCGGACGCTCTGCACCTTGGCGTGCGGGACGATCTCCGTACGGCGGCACAGGCGGCCGTGCCGGGCGGCGAACACGTCCGGGGAGACGGCCAGGGCGTAGCCCTTCCACCACACCGGCACCACCCAGCGCGAACCGGCGCCCGGCGAGCCGCTGAACGCCAGCGCCGCCAGGTCCACGCCCGGCAGCACCCGGGCGATCACGGCGTGCGCCGCGGCCCGCGAGGCCACCGGGACCAGCACCTCGTTCTTCGAGCCCGCCACGGCCAGCTCCACCCGGACCCAGTCGCGCCGCCGCCACAGCAGCGGCTCCACGATCCGTACGGTCTGCACCCGGCCCGGCGGCACCGTCTCGTGCGCCCGGTCGAGCATCCCGTGGTCCAAGCGCAGCCCGTCCGGGGACTCGGCGACCCGCCAGTCGTACTCGGCGAGGAAGCGGCCCGCGCTGCCCGCCCAGACCGCGCCGAGCAGCGGGAGCAGGGTGACGACGGCCGCCCACGGGTTGGAGCTGAGCCACCACACGACCACCGGCGCGATGAGCCCGCCGGCCAGCGCCGACCAGACGCCCAGGCTCAGCAGCAGCGATACGACGAGGTCGCGCGGGCGTACGCGCAACAGCTCCCGGTCGGGGGCCTCGCCCAGGCGGACCGCCTCCTCGGGGGCGAAGCCCGCCGCCCGCGCCAGGAGCTCGGCGCGCAGGGACACGGCCTCCTTCTCGGCGAGGAAGGCCAGCTCGTCCTTGTCCTCGGTGCCTATGACGTCGAGACGCAGCTTCGCGACCCCCGCGACGCGGGCCAGCAGCGGGCGGGTCACGTCCACGGCCTGGATCCGGTCGAGCCGGATGTGCGCGGTGCGCCGGAAGAGCAGTCCGGTGCGGATGCGCAGCTCCGTGTCGGTCACCGAGTAGTACGTGACCCACCAGCTCAGGAACCCGTACAGGCTGAAGACGAGCACCAGGGCGGCCAGTGCCAGCAGCCGCAGCACGGCGGGCTGCTCCGCCATCCACTCCCGCGCCTTGTCGCCCTGCTGCAGCACGAGGCCGACGGTCGCCGCGATCGGCACCCACGCGCGGCGCAGCGGGGTGAGGGGGTGCAGCCGCCGCTCGCCCGTGGCGGGCGGGGCGGCGCCCGCCGGGTCGGCGGTCACAGGCCCGCCGACCTTGCCTGGCCGAGCTCGGTGAGCCGGTCGCGCAGCCGCTCCGCTTCGGCCGGGGCGAGCCCCGGGATCTTGGCGTCCGTGGCCGCGGCGGCCGTGTGCAGCTGTACGGAGGCCAGTCCGAAGCGGCGCTCCAGCGGGCCCGAGGTCACCTCGACCAGCTGCATCCGGCCGTACGGCACCACGGTCTGCTGCCGCCACAGCACGCCCTTGCCGATCAGCAGGTCGTCCGCCCGCTCGGCGTACCGCCAGGACCGCCAGTTCCGGCCGGTCAGCTCCCAGCCCCAGGCCAGTACGAGCAGCCAGACCACCCCCAGCAGGGCCCAGGCCGGGCCGATCAGCAGCCCCGCCACGACCGCCGTGGCCGCCGCCGGAACCCCCGTCCAGACCACCAGCAGCATGCGGCGCAGCCTCAGCAGCCCGCCCGGCAGCCCCACCCACTCGGGCCCCACCGTCTCACCCGCAGTCCCCGTTTCCATTCCTCAAGCGTAGGGCTGCGAGAATGCCGCCATGACGGAGACCACGGTCGGCATCGGCGGGGCGGCGGAGAGCACCGACATGGTGCTCAACATCGGCCCCCAGCACCCTTCCACGCACGGCGTGCTGCGCCTGCGGCTCGTCCTGGACGGCGAGCGGATCGTCAGCGCCGAGCCGGTGGTCGGCTACATGCACCGCGGCGCCGAGAAGCTCTTCGAAGCCCGCGACTACCGGCAGATCGTGATGCTCGCGAACCGCCACGACTGGCTGTCCGCGTTCTCGAACGAGCTCGGCGTGGTCATGGCGGTCGAGCGGATGCTCGGCATGGAGGTCCCCGAGCGGGCCGTGTGGATGCGGACCCTGCTCGCCGAGCTGAACCGGGTCCTCAACCACCTGATGTTCCTCGGCTCGTACCCCCTCGAACTGGGCGGGATCACCCCGATCTTCCACGCGTTCCGCGAGCGCGAGGAGCTCCAGGCCGTCATGGAGGAGATCTCCGGCGGCCGCATGCACTACATGTTCAACCGCGTCGGCGGCCTCAAGGAGGACCTCCCGGCCGGCTGGCTCGGCCGGGCCCGCGCGGCCATCGCCGACGTCCGCACCCGCATGGACGTCTACGACAAGCTGGTCCACGGCAACGAGATCTTCCGGGGCCGCACCCGCGGGGTGGGCGTGCTCTCCGCCGAGGCCGTGCACGCGTACGGGGTCTCCGGCCCCATCGCCCGGGCCTCCGGCGTCGACTTCGACCTGCGCCGCGACGAGCCCTACCTGGCCTACGGCGAGCTCCAGGACGTCCTCAAGGTGGTCACCCGCTCCGAGGGCGACTGCCTGGCCCGCTTCGAGGTCCTGCTGGACCAGACGCACAACGCGCTCGACCTCGCGGTGGCCTGCCTGGACCGGATGGCCGAGCTCCCGCCCGGTCCGGTGAACCAGCGCCTGCCCAAGGTCCTGAAGGCGCCCGAGGGCCATACGTACGCCTGGACCGAGAACCCGCTCGGCATCAACGGCTACTACCTCGTCTCGAAGGGGGAGAAGACCCCCTACCGGCTCAAGCTGCGCAGCGCCTCGTACAACAACATCCAGGCGCTGGCCGTGCTCCTGCCGGGGACGCTGGTCGCGGACATGGTGGCGATCCTGGGCTCACTGTTCTTCGTGGTCGGCGACATCGACAAGTAGCGCGTACCACAGCTTATTTGACGGGAAATCCAGGCATGTGACCCATAGGGTGATCACATGACTTCTGGCATATTCGACGCGTATCTGCGACGACTGGGCGTGTCCGACCCCGCCGCGCCCTCCGCCGAGGGGCTCTTCGCCCTCCAGCGCGCCCACCTGGAGCGCGTCCCGTACGAGAACATCGACATCCAGCTCGGCCGGCCGCCCGGCATCGGCCCCGAGCTGTCGGCGGGCCGTTTCGCCGCCGGGCGCGGGGGCTACTGCTTCCACCTCAACGGGGCCTTCGCCGCGCTCCTCGGGCACCTCGGCTACGACGTCACCCGGCACGTGGGCGGCGTCTACGAGGAGACCGGCGCGCAGGACGTCAACGGCAACCACCTCGCGCTGACCGTGCGCGTCGGCGGCGAGGCGTACCTGGTCGACGTGGGGCTCGGCGACGGCCCCCACGAGCCGCTGCCGCTGCGCGAGGGCGCGTACGAGCAGGGCGCCTTCTCCTACCGGCTGGAACGGCTGGCCGGCCCGCTGGAGGGCTGGACCTACCACAACCCGGGCAGCCCCTTCCCCCAGATGAACTTCCGCTCCGCCGCGGCCGGCATGGACGCGTTCGAGGCCGAGCACCTGCGGCTGTCCACCGCCGAGGACTCCTCCTTCGTGCGCACCCTGGCCCTGCTGCGGCGGGACGCCGAGTCCATCGACATCATGCGCGGGCGGATCCTGACCCGCATCGATCCGGCCAAGGGGCCGAGCGACCGGGAGTTGACCACCGAGGAGGAGTTCTACGAGGTCATCGCCACCGTCTTCGGGCGGGAGCTGGACGACTTGGCGCCGGCGGACCGGGCTGCCCTGTGGGACCGGGTGTGCCGGGCCCACGAGGCGTGGCTGGCGGCTCAGCGGGGCTGATGTCGGTGCGGCAGGGCAGACTTGGGGCCATGTCCTCTTCCCCCCGGCGGGCCTGCCCTGCCTGCGGCCGCGACTGCGCCGTCACCGGAGGCCGGATCGCCCGCCACGATCCGCCCGACGGGCGGCGGCGCGCCGACCTGGTCTCCTGCCCCGGCTCCCGGGCCCGGGTGGTGCTCGGCGCCTCGGCTCCCACTCTGGACGGCTTCGTCCTCGGGCCGCATGCGGGGCAGTTGCCGCTGTTCTGAGTACGGATGGCCGTGCGGGCCGCGCACCCGCGCGGATCAGGAGATCGCGGTGCGCAGCCGGGCCACGTCGATCGGCTCGGTCTCGTCGTGCGCCGTCAGGTCGATGACCTGGCCCGCCGCGGGCGCCTCGTCCGGCGCCGCCGCTTCGGCGGCCGAGGGCTCCGCTCCGGCTTCGGGCGCGGCCGCCTCGGCTCCGGGCGCCGCCGCCTCGGCCTCCGGGGTCCGCGCCGACTCCGCCTCGTGGACCGCGAGGGCCTCCGCGCCGACCACGTCGGCCAGGTCCTCGTTCTGGACCGCCTCGATCGCCGCGCGGGCCTGCGCCGCGTTCTTGGTGCCGAAGAAGTCGAAGCCGCCCTCGGTGCGGGAGGCGGTCCGCCGCTGCGCCGCGTACGGGGCCACCGCCGCGGCCGGCCGGCGGGCCGGGACCGAGGCGGCGGGAGCCGGGGCCGAGGGGGCCGCGGGGAGTTCCCGCGTCCGCCCCTTGCGGGCCAGCGCGCTCAGCGCCGCGTGGGCCCGGGCGTAGCCGACCGCGGTGGGCGCGCCCGCCGGGGTGCGCTCCTCGGATCCCGCGGTGAGTTCCCTGGGCGCCGCGGCCGAGCCCGCGGTGGCCTCGATGGCCAGCAGCCGGCGGCCCTCCAGGGCGCTCGCGCGCTCGGTCTCGGCGGTCGCGTACCGGCGCAGCAGCGCCGCGTGCTCGCCGCGCAGACCGGCCAGTTCGACGCGCTTGGCGCGCAGTTTGGCGTCCAGCCTGGAGCGCAGCATCCGGGCCTCTTCGAGATCGGATTCGAGCTCGGCTATCCGCTCGTCCGTCTTCCACTCGTCCTTGACCCGCTCGCGCGCCAGCTCCGCGACCCGGCGGCCCGCCGAGCGGTCCCAGGCGCGCATCACGACGGCGCCCGCGACCCCGGCGGCGGCCGTCAGGGCCACGAGCAGCCTCAGGGCCACGGGTTCCGCGAGCAGCCAGGCCGCGCCGGCACTGGCGAGGGACACACCGGCGACGGCCGTCGGCGTGAGCAGCCGGTGCAGAGGTTCGGGATTGCGGTGGCGTCCACGGGGCATGGCCTGAAATTTACAGGGCGTAGAGGCCATGTGGGGTACCCGCCCGGCAATCTCTTGCCGGGCAGTTGACCCGCAATTCTCCATCAACCCGGTAACTGCTACTTATCGAGCAGGCCCTTGGACTCCAGATAGGCCTTCGCCACGTCCGCCGGCTTGGCGCGCTCGGCGTCCACCTTGCGGTTCAGGTCGACCAGGTCGGCCGTCGTCAGCGCCCGGGTCAGCTTGTCCAGCGCGGCCGCGACCTCGGGGGCGCCCGCGTCCTTGGCGTTGACCACGGGCAGCACGTTGTCGGCGTTCTGGAGCTTCTTGTCGTCCTCGAGCAGGACCAGGCCGTAGCTGTCGAGCGTGGCGTCGGTGGTGGTGGTGAGCACCAGCTGGTCGGTGCCGTCCTTCACCGCCTGCTTGGCCTGCGGGGTGCCGACGCCCTTGGGGTCAATACCGGAAACCTGGATTCCGTACGTCTTCGTCAACCCCGGTGCGCAGAAGGGGCGGACGGCGCATTCGTCACCCGCCGCGATCTTCACCTTCAGTCCGGACTTTCCAAGATCGGAAAGCGACTTCAGGTTGTTCTTCTCGGCGAATTCCCTGGTCACCGCGAAGGCGTTCTGGTCCACCGCCGCACCGGCGGGCAGCGCCTTCAGGCCGAGCGGGGCCGCGAGCTTCTCGAGGGCCGCCACCGTCGCCGCGACGTCGCTCGACGCGACCGGCTTCTCCTCGGCCGCCTTGGGGCCGTTCACCTTGGCGTTCAGGAACTCGGCGAGAGTGGCCGCGTACTCGGGGACGACGTCGATCTCGCCCTTCTCCAGCGACGGTTCGTACAGCTCGCGGTTGTTCACCGTCTTGATCGACGTGCTGTAGCCCGCGTCCTTGAGGACCTGGGCGTACAGCTCCGCCAGCACGTTGGACTCGGTGAACCCGGCCGCACCGATCACCAGGGCGCCCTTGCCTCCCCCGGCGGACGCGGAGGCCGAGCCGCCGTCCTTGCTCTTCTCCAGGCTGTCGCCGCCGCACGCGGCCAGCGACACGGTCAGGGCGAGGGCGCCCAGGGACGCGCCGAGTACGCGCGTGGTCTTGCTCATGGAGGTACTCCGTTCGAGGCGGGGAAAGGGGATCAGCGGGACGCCGCGCCCGCCGGCCGCAGCAGCCGGTCCGCGGCCACCAGGGCGCCCTCCACCAGCAGGGCCAGGGCCGCCACCAGCAGGGCGCCGGCGACGACCTGCGCGGTGTTGTACGTGTTGAATCCGGCGGTGATGATCCGGCCGAGACCGCCCTGGCCGACCATCGCCGCGATCGTGGCCGTGGCGATGACCTGGACGGCGCCCGAGCGCAGGCCCGTCATCACCAGACCCCGGGCGAGCGGCAGCTCCACCCGGAGGAACAGCTGGCCGCCGGACATGCCCATGCCCCGGGCGGCCTCTACCACCGACCGGTCCACCTCGCGCATGCCCACGTACGCGTTCGTCAGCAGCGGCGGAACGGCGAACAGCACGAGCGCGGCGATCGTGGGCAGATAGCCCGCGTTGCGCAGCGGGGAGACCATGAACAGGGCCAGCACCGCGAAGACGGGCACGGCGCGGCCGACGTTGGAGACGTTGACGGCGAGGGCGCCGCCCTTGCCGAGGTGGCCCAGGTACAGGCCGACGGGCAGAGCCAGCGCGCAGGCGATCGCCAGCGCGATCCCGCTCACGTAGACGTGCTCGCCCAGCCGGTGCCAGACGCCGCTCTCCCCCGACCAGTTGGTCCCGTCGGCCAGCCAGTCCCAGGCCCCTCCCAGTACGCCCATCTCCTCAGGCCTCCTTCGGGGACCGGGCCGCACGGGCGCCGCGAGGGGCACGGGTGGTACGGGTCCACGGCGTGAGCAGCCGCTGCACGCCGAGCAGCAGCAGATCGGCCACGAGCGCGAGCAGCACGCACAGCACCGAGGCGGTGAGCACCTGGGCCTTGAAGGAGCTGTTGACGGCCGGGGCGATGAGGTTGCCGAGCCCGCCCTTGCCGACGATGGAGCCCACCGTGGTCAGCGCGACCGTGGAGACGGTGGCGATCCGCACCCCGGCCAGCAGTGCGGGCAGCGCCAGGGGCAGTTCGACCTGCCACAGCAGCCGCCCGGGGCCGTACCCCATGCCGCGCGCGGCCTCCCGCACCTCCTCGGGAACGGCTTCCAGCCCGGCCAGCACGTTGCGGACCAGGATGGTCAGCGAGTACAGCACGAGGCCGGTCACCACGAGCGCCGCCGAGAGCCCGAACGCGGGCAGCAGCAGGGAGAACATGGCGAGCGACGGGATCGTGTAGAGCAGGGTGGTGAAGGCGAGCACGGGCGCCGCCCAGCGCCGGCCGCGGCGGGCCAGCAGGGCGAGCGGAACGGACACGGCGATGCCGATCACGACCGACACGCCCGTGATCCAGATGTGCTCGAGGGTGGCGTCGGTGAGCTCCTGGGAGCGGGAGGACACGTACTCCCAGCAGATCCAGTCGTTCGCCACCAGGCAGTTCTGCCCCGCCATGCCCCACCCCCCGTCACCGACGCGCGTACGAGAACGACCCTAACCCCAGGTACCCGCAATGGCCTGAACCCTTCGCACCCGCGTAACACTCTCCTCATAAATCCTTCGCCCGTCAGGGCGCGCGCGTAGGGAAGGATGGGGATGTGATCCGATTCGAGCACGTGACCAAGCGCTACCCCGACGGGACGACGGCCGTCGACGACCTGTCCTTCGAAGTGGCGGAGGGCGAGCTGGTCACGCTCGTGGGACCGTCCGGCTGCGGCAAGACCACCACGATGAAGATGGTCAACCGGCTCATCGAGCCGACCTCCGGCCGGATCCTGCTCGGCGGCGAGGACATCTCCGCCGCCGATCCGGTCGAGCTGCGCCGCCGGATCGGCTACGTCATCCAGCAGGTCGGGCTCTTCCCGCACAAGACGGTGCTGGAGAACACGGCGACCGTGCCCCAGCTCATCGGCACCCCCAAGGCCAAGGCCCGCGCACGGGCGGCCGAGCTGCTCGAACTGGTGGGCCTGGACCCGGCCGTGTACGGGGGCCGGTACCCGCAGCAGCTGTCGGGCGGGCAGCGCCAGCGCGTCGGCGTGGCCCGCGCGCTCGCCGCCGATCCGCCCGTGCTGCTGATGGACGAGCCGTTCGGGGCGGTGGACCCGGTGGTGCGCGAGCGGCTGCAGAACGAGTTCCTGACCCTGCAGAAGTCGGTGCGCAAGACGATCCTGCTGGTCACCCACGACCTGGAGGAGGCGATCCGGCTCGGCGACCGCATAGCGGTATACGGGGCGGGCACCATCGAGCAGTTCGCCAGCCCGGCGGCGGTGCTCGCCGCGCCGGCCACCGACTACGTGGCCTCCTTCGTCGGCTCCGACCGGGGGCTCAAGCGGCTCGCGGTCACCGCGGTCGGACCGGGCGACCTCGCGGCGGCCGAGGCCGGGTCCCCGGCCCCCGCCGCGGCCGTGGAGCTGGGGGCGAGCCTGCGCGAGGCGCTCGCCGCCCTGCTGCAGGAGGACTCGGGCCGGATCGGGGTCACGGACCCGGACTCCGGAGAACTGGTCGGCGTACTGACCCCGGAGGGCGTCCACCGGGCGCTGCGCCGGGCCCAGTTGCTGGAGGCGTGACAAAGGGGAAGGGCCCGACCGGAGTCGGGCCCTTCCCCTCTGCCCCCCGCACGCGTACGGCCGTCAGGCCTGGATGCGCTCGCTCATCCACATCAGCATCGGCGGGATCTCGCGGCGCCACGTGTTGAAGTTGTGGCCGCCGCTGTCGAGGATGATCGAGGAGACCCGGTCCGGGCCCTTGACCATCTTGATGAACTTCTTGGTGTCGGCGAGGTTCGGCTCCCCGATCTCGCTGCTGGTGACCAGGAAGGACGTACCGCTCGGCTTCTTGTTCTGGATGCTCTCCAGGACGTTCGCCCGCTGCTTCAGCTTGGCGTCCCCGTGGAACAGGTCGCCGGTCGTCGGGTCGTCGGGGGCGTCGTAGTACGCCGACAGGCCCGCGGCGGCGCCGAAGGTCTGCGGGTAGTGCGCGGCGATCTTCAGGGCGCAGTAACCCCCGGTGGAATTGCCGATGAAGCCCATGTTGCCGGGCTCCTTGCCCACCCGGAAGGTGTCCTGGATGGCCTGCGGCAGGTCCTCGCCGAAGAAGGTCTCCGTCTGCGGTCCGCCGGGTATGTCCACGCACTCGGTGTCACGCGGCGGTGCGATCGTCGGCCGCAGCATGACCAGGATCATCGGCTTCATCTTGCCCGCCTTGGACAGGCTGAAGGCCTTCATCGGGTAGTCGAGCCCTTTGATCAGGTTCTCGGCGGTGCCCGGGTAGCCCGTCAGGACGATCGACGCGGGGAAGTTCTGGTCCTTGTGCTGTGGCTGGAAGTACTCCGGCGGGAGCCAGACGTAGCCGGGGCTCGTTATCTTCGACTTCTGCCCGGATATGGCAACCTTCAGGATCTGTCCGCCGACCTGGGGCTTGGCACCGCCCGGCACGTCCAGCTTCTGCTTGTCGACGACCTTGATGTCCTTGGAGCTCATCGAGTGGTCGACGACCTTGCCCATGGACGTCTCCTGGCCGAACAGGTCGGCCCAGGAACCGTAGAAGAGGAACGACTTGTTCGCCGCGAGACCGACAGCCGAGAAGAGCGCCAGCTGGGTCGCCAGCAGGAGTCCGATCCGGCCGGCGAACGCGCGCCAGGTGCGGTTCGAGAGCTTCGGCCAGAACCAGACCGTGGCGGCGAACAGCAGCACACCGGCGAGGACGGCCAGCGCCAGAACCGTATTACTGGTGAGACCCATGAGCAGTCAGTCGACTTTCTGATGGCAGGACTGGAAATTTCCGACGGAAGAGTGAACCCGCTCCCCGTCGATGTCGTCCTAATGGACGCACCACACCCGGAGGCTGTCGCGGCCTTCGGCCACATGATCTCTCGCGGAGCAACGGGAAGCGATGTCTAGCAGGATAGATGGCGATAAGTCCGGACAGGTTCCGAAGCGGGTCCGCCGAATCCTCCGCGGGCCACGACCGGAGGCCGTGCCCGGCCTCGTAGGTACGGCCGTCATGATCGTCGGCCTTCTGGACATCGCGGCGGGCGTCTTCCCGCGGTTCCGGCACAGCCGGATCCACGCCGTCACCGAGGTGCTGCCCGGTTCCCTGGGCCCCTTCGCCGCCGCCCTGTCCATCAGCGCGGGCGTCCTGCTCCTGCTGCTCGCCCACGGCCTCAAGCGCCACAAGCGGCGGGCCTGGCGGGCCGCCGTGGTCCTGCTGCCCGCGGGCGCCGCGGCGCAGTTCACGTACCGGCACTCGGTCATCGGCGTGATCATCGCAGCGGTGCTCCTCGCCCTGCTCCTGCGCCACCAGAGCGAATTCAAGGCCCTGCCCGACCCGCGCAGCCGCTGGAAGGCGCTCGCGAACTTCGTGCTGATGAGCGCCGGCTCCATCGGGCTCGGCCTGGTCATCGTGAACGTCCACCCGGGCAAGGTCGTCGGCAACCCCGGCCTCTACGAGCAGATCAAGCACGTGGTCTTCGGGCTCTTCGGCTTCGAGGGCCCCGTGGACTACGCCGGACGGGTGTCCTGGACCGTCGGGTACTCCCTCGGCGCCCTCGGCATGCTGACCGCGCTCACCACCATCTACCTGGCCTTCCGCCCCGAGCACCCGGCCGCCCGGCTCACCGAGGACGACGAGGGCAAGCTGCGCGAGCTCCTCACCAAGCACGGCGGCCGCGACTCGCTGGGCCACTTCGCGCTCCGCCGCGACAAGGCCGTCGTCTTCTCCCCCAGCGGCAAGGCCGCCGTCACCTACCGCGTCGTCTCCGGCGTGATGCTCGCCTCCGGCGACCCCATCGGCGACGTCGAGGCCTGGCCCGGCGCCATCGAGCGGTTCATGGAGGAGGCCAAGGCCCACTCCTGGACCCCGGCCGTCATGGGATGCAGCGAGACCGGCGGCGAGGTCTGGACCCGTGAGACCGGCCTGGACGCGCTGGAGCTGGGTGACGAGGCGATTGTCGATGTCAAAGACTTCTCCCTCTCGGGCCGAGCCATGCGCAATGTCCGCCAGATGGTGAAGCGCATCGAGCGCAACGGCTACACCACCAAGGTCCGCCGGGTCAGCGAGCTCACCGAGACCGAGCTCGAGCAGGTGCGCGGCGCCGCCGAGGCCTGGCGCGGCACCGACACCGAGCGGGGCTTCTCCATGGCCCTGGGCCGGGTCGGCGACCCGGGTGACGGCGACTGCTTCATCGCCACCGCCCACCGCGTCGAGGAGGACGACACCAGCCCCTTCGGCGACCTCAAGGCCATCCAGCACTTCGTGCCGTGGGGCAAGGACGGCATGTCCCTGGAGCTCATGCGGCGCGACCGCGGGGCGGACCCCGGCATGAACGAGCTGCTGATCGTCGCCTCCCTGGAGGCGGCCCCGGCCCTCGGCATCGAGAAGGTCTCCCTGAACTTCGCGATGTTCCGCTCGGCCCTGGCCCGCGGCGAGAAGATCGGCGCCGGCCCGGTGCTGCGGATGTGGCGCAACCTGCTGGTCTTCCTGTCCCGCTGGTTCCAGATCGAGTCGCTGTACAAGTTCAACGCGAAGTTCCGCCCCCGCTGGGAGCCCCGCTTCGTGGTCTTCCGCACCACCCGCGACCTGCCCCGCATCGGCTTCGCCGCCATGCAGGCCGAGGGCTTCGTCACGCTGGCCCTCCCCCGCCTGTTCGCCAGCCGCCGCCGCCCCAAGCCGGTCCGCACCTGCGCCCACCACCACATGAAGGCCGTCGCCAAACAACCGGACCGAGAAGTCCAGGCAGCCTGACCCCACCCCCAGCCCCGCCGGCGCTTGAGGCGCTGGGGGTCCCCCCGGACGGAGTCTGGGGGAGGGCCCGGGGCGGAGCCCCACCCCCAGCCCCGCCGGCGCTTGAAGCGCTGGGGGTCCCCCCGGACGGAGTCTGGGGGAGGGCCCGGGGCGGAGCCCCACCCCCAGCCCCGCCGGCGCTTGAAGCGCTGGGGGTCCCCCCGG
>NZ_JBEZLV010000031.1:0-75115 GCF_040652335.1 Streptomyces sp. NPDC048270 | reverse complement strand
GGACGGAGTCTGGGGGAGGGTCCGGGGGCGGAGCCCCCGAAGCGGGGTCCGGGGGCGGAGCCCCCGGGAAACGGAGAAAGGGCGGGGCGGGGAGCGGCTCCGCGCAGCGGCACCCGCACCCGGCCGCCCCCGGCCCCGCCCCCGCCACCCCACCCGCCCCAAGCCAAGGGCTCTACCCTGAACCCATGAACAGCAACCGCGGTCCGGCCCCCCGGGGCCAGGTCACAGGCCTGCCCGACTGGGACCGCTGCGCGGTCATGGGCGTCGTCAACGTCACCCCCGACTCCTTCTCCGACGGCGGCCGCTGGTTCGACACCACCGCCGCCGTCAAACGCGGCCTCGACCTCGCCGCCCAGGGCGCCGACCTCATCGACGTCGGCGGCGAGTCCACCCGCCCCGGCGCCTCCCGCGTCGACGAGGAGGAGGAGCTGCGCCGGGTCGTCCCGGTCGTGCGCGGCCTCGCCTCCGAGGGCGTCACCGTCTCCGTCGACACCATGCGCGCCTCCGTCGCCGCCCGGGCCGTCGCCGCCGGCGCCCTCCTGGTCAACGACGTCAGCGGCGGACTCGCCGACCCCGGGATGATCCCCGCCGTCGCCGCGGCCGAGGTCCCCTTCGTGGTGATGCACTGGCGCGGCTTCAGCGACGGCATGAACCGGCTCGCCGTCTACGACGACGTGCTCGCCGAGGTCACCGCCGAGCTCCGGGCCCGCATCGACGCGGTCGTGGCCGGCGGGATCTCCCCCGGGCGGCTCGTCGTCGACCCCGGACTCGGCTTCGCCAAGAACGCCGAGCACGACCTCGCCCTCGTGGCCCGCCTGCCCGAGCTGCGCGCCCTCGGCTTCCCGCTGCTCGTCGCCGCCTCGCGGAAGCGTTTCCTCGGCCGGGTCCTGGCCGGCGGCTCCGAGGCCGCACCGCCGCCGGCCCGCGAGCGCGACGCCGCCACCGCCGCCGTCTCCGCCATCGCCGCCCACCAGGGCGCCTGGGCCGTTCGGGTCCACGAGGTACGGGCGACCGCCGACGCGGTTCGGGTGGCCCGGGCCGTGGAAGGAGCGCTGTGACCACCGACCGAGAAGGAGCCCTGTGAGCAGAACCGACATCGAAGCGGTCGAAGAGGTCAACACGGCCTTCTACGAGGCCATGGAGCGGGGGGACTTCGACTCACTGTCGGCGCTCTGGCTCGAGGACGAGATCTCCTGCGTGCACCCGGGCTGGCCGGTGCTCTCGGGCCGCGGCGAGGTACTGCGCTCGTACGCCCTGATCATGTCCCACACCGACTACATCCAGTTCTTCCTCACCGACACCAAGGTGGCCGTGATCGGCGACACCGCCCTGGTGACGTGCACCGAGAACATCCTCAGCGGCGGACCCGCCGAGGACGGCGGGGAACTCGGCCCGCTCGTCGGCCAGCTGGTCGTCGCCACGAATGTGTTCCGACGCACATCCGAGGGCTGGCGCCTCTGGTCCCACCACGGTTCACCGGTGCTCACGGAGTCCGACGAGGACGACGAGGAGGACGCGTCCTGACCCCACCGGCGGGGCCAGGGGTATTTCGCAGGTAAATTCGAAGACGGACGACGCCGACCGCACTCGGCGTAGGCCCATGGCCCCGGGGAGTCCCGGGACCGGAAGAACCTACGAAAGCAGGAGTGATTCGCGTGGATCGTGTCGCGCTGCGCGGCCTCAAGGCTCGCGGGCACCACGGCGTCTTCCCCCGGGAGCGCGAAGAGGGCCAGACCTTCATCGTCGACCTGGTGCTCCACCTCGACACCCGCCCCGCGGCGGCCGGAGACGACCTGGCGAAGACCGTGCACTACGGGGTCGTCGCCGAGGAGGTCGTCGACGTGGTCCAGGGCGAGCCCGTCGACCTGATCGAGACCCTGGCCGAGCGGATCGCCCAGCAGTGCCTCAAGCACGAAGCGGTGGCACAGGTGGAGGTCGTCGTCCACAAGCCCGACGCGCCCATCACCGTCCCCTTCGACGACGTGACCATCACGATCACCCGGAGCCGCGCATGAACAACGGACTGAACGCACAGAGCGACCCCACCGTCCAGCCGGTACCCGCCTCGGTCGTCGAGACCGTCGACGCGGCGGACACCACGCTCTCCAACCCGAAATGGGCCGTGATCGCGCTCGGCGCGAACCTCGGCAACCGGCTGGAGACCCTCCAGGGCGCCATCGACGCCCTGGGCGACACCCCGGGCCTGCGGGTCAAGGCCGTCTCCCCGGTCTACGAGACCGAGCCGTGGGGCGTCGACCCCGGCTCGCAGCCCGCGTACTTCAACGCGGTCGTCAAGGTGCGCACCACGCTGCCCCCGTCCTCGCTCCTGGAGCGCGGCCACGCCATCGAGGAGGCCTTCGACCGCGTCCGCGAGGAGCGCTGGGGCCCCCGCACGATCGACGTCGACATCGTCTCGTACGCCGACGTGGTGTCCGAGGACCCGGTCCTCACCCTGCCGCACCCGCGCGCCCACCAGCGCGCCTTCGTGCTGGCCCCGTGGCACGACATCGACCCCGAGGCCCGGATCCCGGGCCACGGAGGCGTCAGCGCGCTCCTGGCCGGAATCGGCCTGACCGGCATCACGCCGCGCCCCGACCTGGAACTCCGCCTGCCTGAGTAGTCGTTACCCTGTGGACTGCTGACGGATGGCGCAGAAAGCGGGGATCTGGCAAGTGAAGCAACTGAGGCCGGCGGTCCTGGCGGGCATCTTCGCCGTCTCCGGGGTCCTGTCCTGGGCGGGTGCACGTCTGTGGAACGCGTACGGCACGCTGCCGGGCGTTCCGCTGGCCGCTCCCATCGTCCTGGGCGTCATCGCGGCGGTCCTCCTCGCCACGGCACTGTCGATGCGCTCCCGTCTCAAGGCCCAGCGCGAGCGGCGGCCGGAGGCCAAGGGCGTGGAGCCGCTGATGGCGGCCCGCGCGGTGGTCTTCGGCCAGGCCAGTGCGCTGGTCGCGGCCCTGGCCGCGGGGGCCTACGGCGGCGTCGGCGTCTTCCTGCTGACCGAGGCCCTCGACGTGCCCGCCCGCCGCGACCAGGCCTGGTACGCCGGCTTCTCGGTCCTGGCGGGCGCGGCGGTCATCGCCGCGGCCCTGTTCCTGGAGCACGTCCTGAAGCTTCCGGAGGACGACGACACCCCGGAGGCCCCGGCCCGGGCCTGAGCGGCCCGTACGGACGCCGTCGGCCCGGCCGACGGCCGTCACCCCTGTTCGCCCCGTCAGCGCGCCATGATGAGGCTCATGGCCTCGTTGCGGGTCGCGGGGTCCCGCAGCTGGCCGCGGACGGCCGAGGTGATGGTCTTGGCGCCGGGCTTGCGGACCCCGCGCATGGTCATGCACATGTGCTCGCACTCGATGACCACGATGACCCCGCGCGGCTCCAGAATCTCCATCAGAGAGTCCGCTATCTGCGTGGTCAGCCGCTCCTGCACCTGCGGGCGGCGGGCGAACACGTCCACGAGGCGGGCCAGCTTCGACAGGCCGGTGATCTTGCCGTCGGTGGACGGGATGTAGCCGACGTGCGCGACACCGTGGAAGGGCACGAGGTGGTGCTCGCAGTTCGACATGACCTCGATGTCCTTCACCAGGACCATCTCGTCGTGGCCCAGGTCGAACGTCGTGGTCAGGACCTCTTCAGGCCTCTGGTAGAGCCCGGCGAATATCTCCTTGTACGCCCGGGCCACGCGCGCCGGGGTCTCCAGCAGGCCTTCGCGGTCCGGGTCCTCGCCGACCGCGATCAGGAGCTCACGGACCGCCGCCTCGGCGCGCTTCTCGTCGAACACGCCGATCGTGCCCTCGTCGCCGGTCAGGGTCACTGGGTCCGTCATTGCTTCCTCGTTCCTGTGAAAGTGCCGCGCCCCCCAGGCTAGAACCTGGGGGGCGCGGCTTCCATTCCGGGTGGATCAGGCTTCGGGGCGGTCCTCGGGGGCCACCTCGATGCCCTTCTCCGTGGAGACCGGCGTGACGGCCGTGGCCGACGTGCCGTTCGCCGAGTTCGTCAGCTGGAGCTCCTTGGGCGAGAGCACCGGCGGACGGGTGGAGGGGGTGCGGCGGGAGGAGCCGGTCCACGCGGGGCGGGCCGGACGCTTCACGATCGTCGAGAAGATCTCGGCGATCTGCTCCTTGTTCAGCGTCTCCTTCTCCAGCAGCGCGAGGACCAGGTTGTCGAGGACGTCCCGGTTCTCGACGAGGATCTCCCAGGCCTCGTTGTGCGCGGTCTCGATGAGCTTCTTGACCTCTTCGTCGACCAGCGCCGCGACCTCTTCCGAGTAGTCCCGCGGGTGCGACATCTCGCGGCCCAGGAACGGCTCGGTGTTGTCGCCGCCGAACTTGATCGCGCCGAGGCGCTCGGTCATGCCGTACTGGGTGACCATCGCGCGGGCCGTCGCCGTGGCCTTCTCGATGTCGTTCGCCGCGCCCGTGGTCGGGTCGTGGAAGACCAGCTCCTCGGCCGCGCGCCCGCCCAGCATGTACGCGAGCTGGTCGAGCATCTCGTTGCGCGTGGTCGAGTACTTGTCCTCGTCGGGCAGGACCATGGTGTAGCCCAGTGCCCGGCCGCGGGACAGGATCGTGATCTTGTGGACCGGGTCGGAGTTCGGGGAGGCCGCCGCGACCAGGGCGTGTCCGCCCTCGTGGTACGCGGTGATCTTCTTCTCCCGGTCCGACATGATCCGGGTCCGCTTCTGCGGGCCCGCCACGACGCGGTCGATCGCCTCGTCCAGCGAGTGGTTGTCGATCAGCTTCTTGTCCGAGCGGGCCGTGAGCAGCGCGGCCTCGTTCAGGACGTTGGAGAGATCGGCACCGGTGAAGCCGGGCGTGCGCCGGGCGACCGCGCCCAGGTCGACGTCCGGGGCGACCGGCTTGCCCTTCTGGTGGACCTTGAGGATCTCCAGACGGCCCTGCATGTCCGGACGGTCGACCGCGATCTGCCGGTCGAAGCGGCCGGGGCGCAGGAGCGCCGGGTCGAGGATGTCGGGACGGTTCGTGGCGGCGATCAGGATGACCCCGCCCTTCACGTCGAAGCCGTCCATCTCGACCAGCAGCTGGTTGAGGGTCTGCTCGCGCTCGTCGTGACCGCCGCCGAGGCCCGCACCGCGGTGCCGGCCGACGGCGTCGATCTCGTCGACGAAGACGATCGCCGGGGCGTTGGCCTTGGCCTGCTCGAACAGGTCGCGGACACGCGAGGCACCGACACCGACGAACATCTCGACGAAGTCGGAACCGGAGATCGAGTAGAAGGGGACACCGGCCTCGCCCGCGACGGCGCGCGCGAGCAGGGTCTTACCGGTGCCGGGCGGGCCGTACAGCAGCACGCCCTTGGGGATCTTGGCGCCGACGGCCTGGAACTTCGCCGGCTCCTGGAGGAACTCCTTGATCTCGTGGAGTTCCTCGACGGCCTCGTCCGAGCCCGCGACATCGGCGAACGTGGTCTTCGGGGTGTCCTTGGTGATGAGCTTGGCCTTGGACTTCCCGAAGTTCATGACCCGGGAGCCGCCGCCCTGCATCTGGTTCATCAGGAACAGGAAGACAACGACGATGAGGACGAAGGGCAGGAGCGAGAGCAGCACGCTCAGGAACGGGCTGGTCTTGTCCGGCGTGACGGAGTAGCCGTCCGGGATCTGACCGGCTTCGTACTTGGTCTGGAGGTTCTGGGCGAGCTGTACGCCCTGATCCCCGATGTAGTTGGCCTGGAACTTGGTGCCGTCGTGCTTGCCGAGCTTCTGGCCGTCTCTCAGCTCGATCTTGATCATCTGGCTGTCGCCGGTGGTCAGCTTGGCTGTCTCCACCTGGCCACTGTTGATCGCCTTGATGACCTCGCTGGTGTCCACCGACTTGTAGCCGCCGCCGGAGCCGACGACATTCATCAACACGACCACGGCGAGGACGGCCAGCACGATCCACATGACCGGCCCACGGAAGTATCGCTTCACGTCCATCCATACGGGGCGCAGAGCACCCCGTCCCTCCTGCCCGTAGGTAAATGCTGCTGTGAGTAAAGACTGTTCTTCGGAATGTACCCCTGTATTGTCACCCGCGGCCTCGTGGGACGGCTGACAGACCCGCCTTCCCCTGCTCCAACGGCGGAAATCGCCCCCAGGTTCCCCGAAGCTTCCGGGAACGCCCCGGGGGCGGCGGCGGGAGCGGGGTCAGCCGCCGTAGACGTGCGGGGCGAGCGTGCCGACGAACGGCAGGTTGCGGTACTTCTCCGCGTAGTCGAGGCCGTAGCCGACGACGAACTCGTTCGGGATGTCGAACCCGACCCACTTCACGTCGATGGCGACCTTCGCGGCGTCGGGCTTGCGCAGCAGCGTGACGACCTCGAGGGAGGCCGGCTGGCGCGAGCCCAGGTTCGACAGCAGCCAGGACAGCGTGAGGCCGGAGTCGATGATGTCCTCGACGATCAGGACGTGCTTGTCCTTGATGTCGGTGTCCAGGTCCTTGAGGATCCGCACCACGCCGGAGGACTGGGTCCCGGCGCCGTACGAGGACACCGCCATCCAGTCCATGGTGAGCGGGGTGGACAAGGCGCGCGCCAGGTCCGCCATCACCATCACGGCGCCCTTGAGCACACCGACGATGAGCAGGTCCTTGCCCGCGTACTCCGCGTCGATCTTCGCGGCCAGCTCGGCCAGCTTCGCGTCGATCTCTTCCTTGGTGATGAGCACCGACTGGAGGTCGTTGCCCATGTCCTTCTCGTCCACCCGCATCACTTTCGTTGTCGGCCGGGGCTCCGGGGGTGTCCCCGGAGGACTCAGCCGTGTTTCAGCACCAATCAGCCCTGCCGGATGACAAGTCTGCCACCCTGCCGCTGGGCCTCGACCCGGCCGGGCAGGTTGATGGCGCCCTGACCGCGCCATCCGGTGATGAGGCGGTCGACTTCCTCGATGTGGCGGGCGAAGAGGGAGCCCGCGGGGGAGCCGGCGGCGACCACGGCCCTGCGCAGCACCCGGCGGCGGACGGCCGGGGGCAGGGCGTAGAGCTTGGCGCACTCCAGACGGCCGTCCTCGTCCCGCACGCCGGTCTCCGCCTCGGCGGCCCAGGCGTCCAGCGCGTCGGCGTCGTCGCGGGAGAGCTGGGCGGTGCGGGCCAGCGCCTCGACGACCCCCTTGCCCAGCGCCTTCTCCAGGGCGGGCAGTCCCTCGTGGCGCAGGCGGGAGCGGGTGTAGGCGGGGTCGATGTTGTGCGGGTCGTCCCAGACGGGGAGGGACTGGACCATGCAGGCCTTGCGGGCGGTCTGCCGGTCGACCTGGAGGAAGGGGCGGCGGTAGCGGTGGCTGCGGCCGGGGCCGCCGCTGACTTCCGCCATACCGGACAGCGAGCGGATGCCGGAGCCGCGGGCGAGGCCCAGCAGGACGGTTTCGGCTTGATCGTCCCGGGTGTGGCCGAGCAGCACGGCGGACGCGCCCAGCCGGTCGGCGGCCGCGTCCAGGGCGCCGTAGCGGGCGTCGCGGGCCGCGGCCTCGGGACCGCCGTCGCGGCCGACGCGCACGGCGATGGACTCCACCGGGTCGAGGCCGAGGGCGGTCATGCGGATGACGACCTCGGCGGCGCGGAGGTCGGAGCCGGGCTGCAGTCCGTGGTCGACGGTGATGCCGCCGGCCCGGATGCCGAGCTTGGGCGCCTCGAAGGCCAGGGCGGAGGCGAGCGCCATGGAATCGGCCCCGCCGGAGCAGGCGACGAGGACGAGTGGCCGGGTCCCGGTCGCCGTGCGGGGGCGGGTGCGGGTGCCGGGGCGCCCGCCGGACGGAATCCGGGGGACGTCGGTGAGGTCGGTGAGGACGTCGTGGAGTGCGCGGCGGACCGCCAGGCGTATCGCCGCGACCGCAGGATGGGGACCCATGTCCGGTGCCCTTCGATGGAGTTCGGATGCCTCGGAGGCTTCGGGGTGTGGAGCGTCGGGGGTGGTGCGTCGGGGGCGCCGGGGGGCGGCCCCCGCGGGGCGGGTATGTCACTCAGAGTGCGTCGATGGTGACAGAGCCGAGCCGTTCCCCGAGCATCGCACGCCCTTCCACGGCCCACGGTCCCTCGGACGGGTGATGCTGCTTCCCCCAACGAGACATGTTTACGCCCCCTGCGTCACGCCTCTTCGCTCTCTTCGCTCCCCTTGCGGTGGACGCGTGCCACCCACTCCGCCGGCCTGGCGATCTCGGACTTCGTCGGCAATGTGTTCGGGGAGGTCCAGACCCGGTTGAAGCCGTCCATGCCGACCTGCTCGACGACGGCGCGCACGAACCGCTCGCCGTCGCGGTACTGGCGCAGCTTGGCGTCGAGGCCGAGGAGCTTGCGCAGCGCGGCGTCGAGCCGGCCGGCGCCGCTGGCCCGGCGCTGCTGGAACTTCTCGCGGATCTCGGCGACCGAGGGCACCACCTGGGGGCCGACCCCGTCCATGACGAAGTCGGCGTGGCCCTCCAGCAGGGACATGACGGCGGTGAGCCGACCCAGCACCTCGCGCTGCTCGGGGGTCTGCACGATCTCGACGAGGGAGCGGCCCTCTTCGCCCCGCTCGGCGTCGGGCCGGGCGCCCGAGAAGGACTGGGCGGCCTCGCGCAGGCGCTCCAGGACGGTCACCGGGTCCACTTCGGTGGCGCCGAGGAACGTCTGGATTTCGCCCTCGAGGTGGTCGCGGAGCCACGGGACGGCCGTGAACTGGGTACGGTGCGTCTCCTCGTGCAGGCAGACCCACAGCCGGAAGTCGTGCGGGTGCACCTCCAGCTCGCGCTCGACGTGCACGATGTTCGGGGCGACGAGCAGCAGCCGGCCGCCGCCCGTGCCGGAGCCGGGCAGGTCGCGGGTGACCGGCGCGAAGGTCTCGTACTGGCCGAGGACCCGGGAGGCCAGGAAGCTCAGCAGCATGCCCAGCTCGACGCCGGTGACCTTGCCGCCGACCGCGCCGAGGACGGCCGCTCCGGGGGTGCCCGCGCGGCGGTCCTGCATCTTGCCGAGGAGCGGCTGGAGCAGCTCGCGGAAGCCGGCCACGTTGGCCTTGACCCAGCCGGCCCGGTCGACGACCAGGACGGGGGTGTCGTTGACGGGTGTCCCGTCCGGGATCATCCGGGTGAACTCGCGCACGTGCCGTTCCGAGGTCCTGGCGTGTCCCCGCAGCTCCGCGACGACGGCCCGGGCCTCGTCCCGGCTGACCTCCGGGCCGGGCCGCACCAGCCGGGTCGCGGTCGCCACCGCGAGGTTCCAGTCGACCATCTCCGCACCACCGATGCTCGTCATGCGTCAACCGTACGTGGACCGGGCCGCGTACGGACCCCCTACGGCGCGGCCGCGACCGCCGCGGCCAGCTTGTCGAGGCCCTTCTCGGCGGTCGGGCCGTCCGCGCTGCCCGAGGTCAGGAAGGCGAAGGCCAGGAGTCGGCCGGAGCGGTCGACGACGGTGCCGGCCAGGGAGTTCACGCCGGTCAGGGTGCCCGTCTTGGCGCGGATCAGGCCGGCGGCCGGTGAGCCGCCGGAGTTGCGGGTGCGCAGGGTGCCGGTGAATCCGGCGACGGGCAGGCCCGTGAGGACGGGCCGCAGCTCGGGCCGCTGCGGGTCGGCGGCCTTGGCGAGCAGGTCCGTCAGCAGGCCGGTGCTGACCTTGTCGGCGCGGTTCAGCCCGCTGCCGTCGGCGAAGCGGGAACCGGAGACGTCGACGCCGAGGGCGGCCAGCCGGGCGGTGACGGCCTTCTCGCCGCCCTCGAAGCTGGCGGGTCGGCCGGAGGCGAGGGCGGTCTGCCGGGCGAGGGCCTCGGCGATGTCGTTGTCGCTGTTGGTCAGCATCCGCTCGACCAGTCCGGCCAGCGGCGTGGAGTGGGTGGCCGCCAGCGGCTGGGCGCCGTCGGGCGCCTTGGCCCGGGCGGGAGCGCCGGTGACCTTGACCCCGCGCTCGGTGAGCAGGGCGGCGAAGGCGCGGGCCGCGACCCCGGAGGGGTCGCCGGTGCGTTCCACGGGCCCGGAGGTGGAGTCGTCGGGGCGGCCCTCGTCGGCCGTCAGTGCGGTGACGGGCGCGAGGTTGGGGTTGTCGCCGATCGGGTGGCGGACGGGGCCGGTGTAGAGGCTGTCGTCGTAGCCCAGGCTCACGCTGTCGGTGCCGGCCGCCTTGAGGGCCTGGGCGGTGTCGGCGGCGAGGGCGACGAGGCTGCCGCCGGATCCGGCGGGGCTCTTCTTCTTGGCGGTGAGCGAGGGGTCGCCGCCGCCGACGAGGATCACCTGCCCGGGGGCGGCGCCGGGCACGACGGCGGTCCGGATCCGGTGCTCGGGCCCCAGGGCGGCCAGCGCCGCCGCCGCGGTGGCGATCTTGATGGTGGAGGCGGGGGTCATCGCGTCCCGCGCCCCGGACTCGTACAGCACCTGCCCGGTGGCGGTGTCGACGACGGAGCCGGTACGGACAGTGCCGAGCGCCGGGTCGGCGAGCAGCGGGCGCAGCGCCGCGGCGAGGCCCTCGGGGGCGGCGGCGGCCTGGCGCGGGGCGCCGGGGCCGATCGCCCCGAGCACCCCGGGGGCGCTGGGAGCGGCCTGCGGGAAGGTGCCGGAGGCGGGCCCGCCACCGTGATCTGCGCCACCCGTGAGGCTCCAGGAGGCGACCCTGTCCCGCTCGGCCTTACGCTGGCCGGAGTCCCACGGACCGGAGGCGGTCACCGCTGCCACCGACAGGGCGAGGCCGGCGACGGCCGAGCCCGCGATGAGCTGCCACGTCTTGGTCAATGGCACCTCGGACCAGCCCCTTTCGCGATCACACATATGCGTGAGGGACACTTAACCACTGCGTCTTGCCGCGAGCATGGCACCCCACCCGGCTGGGGGTATCTCCCAGCGGTGGCTGGGGGAGGCTGGGCGGGACGCGCGCGTATTTGAATCAAATGCCGTCTGGAAGCGATTCAGACTGCTGAAGCTGATCATGGAGGAGCAGGACGTGGAGTTCGACGTCACCATCGAGATCCCCAAGGGTTCGCGGAACAAGTACGAGGTGGACCACGAGACCGGCCGGATCCGTCTGGACCGTCGCCTCTTCACCTCGACCAGCTACCCGGCCGACTACGGCTTCGTCGAGAACACCCTCGGCGAGGACGGCGACCCGCTGGACGCGCTGGTCATCCTTGACGAGCCGACCTTCCCGGGCTGCCTGATCAAGTGCCGCGCCATCGGCATGTTCCGCATGACGGACGAGGCGGGCGGCGACGACAAGCTGCTCTGCGTGCCGGCCTCCGACCCGCGTGTCGAGCACCTGCGCGACATCCACCACGTCTCCGAGTTCGACCGCCTGGAGATCCAGCACTTCTTCGAGGTCTACAAGGACCTGGAGCCGGGCAAGTCGGTCGAGGGCGCGAACTGGGTGGGCCGCACCGAGGCCGAGGCCGAGATCGAGGCCTCGTACAAGCGCCTCGAGGCGCAGGGCGGCCACCACTAGGCTCCGCCGGTGAGCGAGGCCGGTGGAGGCTCCCTCCCCCGGCCCCTCGGGCTCGACAGCGGGCGGCATCCCCTCACGGGGGTGCCGCCCGCTGTCGCGTCCGGGGCCGGGCTGCCCGGTCCCCCGGTGCGTAGCCCCGGGGAACGGGGGCAGGGCGGGTAGGGGGATCACCCCGTGGGGCGCGGCTTCGGCAGACGGCCTCGTCAGGGGCTCGGCGTCGCCGGGGAGGAAACGGTTCCGCATACTGATACGGCAGGTGATCACGGAGCTGGAGGGCGCGTGGCGGAAGGCGATGGGGCGGAGGACCGCAAGCCCCAGTCCGACGAGGCGCACAGCGCCTTCACACCGCCGCCCGGGATGGAGCCCGAGGCCGCGGAGGACGATCAGCCCACTTCGGAGTTCGCGCTTCCGGCGGGGGCGGAGCCGGTGCAGCCCGAGCCGGAGGGCTCGGCCTTCGCGACCCCGGCCACCTACAGCGCCGCGCACTCCCCGCTCGCCTACACCCCCGGCCAGGGCTTCCCCGTCGCCCGGATGAAGGAGTCCCCCTGGCAGGACCGGATGCGCACGATGCTGCGCATGCCGGTGGACGTGCGGCCCGTACCGGACCTCGTGCAGCGGACGGCCGAGACCGGCCCCGCCGTGGGCCGCGTGCTCGACCTGACCCTGCGCATCGGGGAGCTGCTGCTCGCCGGCGGCGAGGGCGCCGAGGACGTCGAGGCCGCCATGTTCGCGGTGGCCCGCTCCTACGGGCTGGACCGATGCGAGCCCACGGTCACCTTCACCATGCTGTCGATCACCCACCAGCCGTCGCTGGTGGACGACCCGGTGTCGGCGAACCGGACCGTGCGCCGCCGCGGCACCGACTACAACCGGCTCTCCGCCGTCTTCCGGCTGGTGGACGACATCAGCGCCCACGAGATCGACGTCTCGCTGGAGGAGGCCTACCGCCGCCTCGCCGAGATCCGCCGCAACCGCCACCCGTACCCGGGCTGGATGCTCACGGCCGCCGCCGGACTGCTCGCCGGCGCGGCTTCCACCCTGGTCGGCGGCGGGGTGCTGGTCTTCATCGCGGCGTCCCTCGGAGCGGTCCTCGGCGACCGGCTGGCCTGGCTGTGCGCCGGGCGCGGGCTGCCGGAGTTCTACCAGTTCGTGGTCGCCGCGATGCCGCCGGCCGCCATCGGGGTGGCGCTCAACATGACGGGGATCGACGTCAAGGCCTCCGCGGTGATCACCGGCGGGCTCTTCGCCCTGCTGCCCGGGCGGGCCCTGGTCGCGGCGGTGCAGGACGGGCTGACCGGCTACTACATCACCGCCTCCGCCCGGCTGCTGGAGGTCATGTACCTCTTCATCGGCATCATCATGGGCGTGCTGGTCGTGCTCTACGTCGGCCTGCAGTTCGACTCCTCGCCGCGGCCGGAGGAGGTCCTGGAGATCCACCAGCGGCCGCTGATCCAGATCGCCGCCTCGATGGTGCTGGTGTTCACCTTCGCGGTCCTGCTCCAGCAGGAGCGGTCCACCGTGTGGATCGTGACGCTGAACGGCGCAGTGGCGTGGGTGACCTTCGGGGCCCTGCACTACGCGGGCGAGATCCCGCCCGTGCCGTCCACCGCCATCGCCGCCGGGCTGGTCGGCCTGTTCGGGCAGCTGTTCTCCCGCTACCGCTTCGCCTCCGCGCTGCCGTACACGACCGCGGCCATCGGGCCGCTGCTGCCCGGTTCGGCGACGTACTACGGGCTGCTGCTGATCGCGGAGAACCGGTTGAACGAGGGGCTCGGCTCGCTCGTGAACGCCGCGGCCATCGCCCTGGCCATCGCGATCGGCGTCAACCTGGGCTCGGAGGCCTCGCGCCTGTTCATGCGGATCCCGGGGGCGGCCAGCGCCGCCAAGCGCCGCGCCGCCAAGCGGACCCGCGGCTTCTGAGGGGGCACGCGTACGCCCCGGGACCCTCGCGGGGGTTCCGGGGCGTACGGCCGCTGCGGGCGGCCTCAGACGGCGCCTAGCGCTTCGCGTGGCGGCCGCGCTGGCCCGGGGCCTGGCCCTCGGCCTCGACCGGGGCCTGGGCGGCCGCGGCCTTGCTCTCCTTGCGCGCCTTCAGCACCTCGAAGACCACCGGGATGACCGAGATCAGGACGATGCCCACCAGGATCGGCTCGACGTTCGTCTTGATGAACTCGATCTGGCCGAGCCAGTAGCCGGCGACCGTGACGCCCGCGCCCCAGCCGATGCCGCCGATGATGTTGTAGGTCAGGAAGGTGCGGTACTTCATCGAGCCGGCGCCCGCGACCATCGGCGCGAAGGTCCGGATGATCGGCACGAAGCGGGCCAGCACGATGGCCTTGGGGCCGTGCCGGTCCATGAACTCGTGCGCCTTGTCGAGGTTCTCCCGCTTGAAGAGCTTGGAGTTCGGGCGGTTGAACAGCTTGGGCCCGAAGAACTTGCCGATCATGTAGCCGACCTGGTCACCGATGATCGCGGCGGCCACGATCAGCGTGCAGACCAGCCACAGCGGCTGCTTGATGTACTGGCCGTCCGCCACCAGCAGACCCGCGGTGAACAGCAGCGAGTCACCGGGCAGGAACGCGAAGAGTCCCGACTCCGCGAAGACGATGACCAGGATGCCGATCAGTCCGAAGTGCGAGATCAGATAGTCCGGGGACAGCCACTCAGGGCCGAGCGCAATCGTGTACACGGGTTCCGGACTCTCCTGGATCGGGGGGCGTGCCGGGGGCAGCAGGCGGGTGCGGGCAAGGTAAAGGCAGTCTCAATTATCAACGCACACGACCCCCTCCCGGTTCCAGGCACCGGAGGGGGTCGAGTGCGTGACGTTCCGGCTACGCCCTGCGCACGGCGTTGGCCAGGATCGCGTCGCGCAGGTGCTCGGCGAGGCCGGGCCGCAGGGCGTCGTAGAACGCCTTGAAGCGCTCGTCCGCGACGTACATCTCACCCAGGCAGGTGTGCATCTCGTACGGGCAGTCGTAGAACCAGGTGGTGATGTGGAGCCGGTGCTCCTCGGCCAGGTCCATCGCCCGCTCGCCCTCGGCGGGCTCGCCGGCCTCCACGAGGGCCGCGTAGCGGCTGCCCCACTCGGCGGACTGGTCCTGGATCCGCTGCCAGTCGTCCTTCGTGTACGAGGCGGCCCGGCGCTGCGACTCGGCGTAGGCCTCCGTGCCGCCCCACCGCTCCCGCACTTCCTCCTCGTACTGCTCGGGGTCGTGCTCCCCGAAGACCTCGAACTTCTCCTCGGGCGTGAGGTTGATGCCCATCTTCTTCGCCTCCATGGCGTGCTCAACGGCCTTGGCCATCTGCTGGAGCCGGGCGATCCGGTCGGTCAGCAGGGCGTGCTGCCGGCGCAGATGCTCCCGCGGATCCGATTCCGGGTCGTCCAGCAGGACCGCGACCTCGTCGAGGGGGAAGCCGAGCTCCCGGTAGAACAGGATCCGCTGCAGCCGGTCCAGGTCGGCGTCGTCGTAGCGACGGTGACCCGCAGGGCTGCGGCCGCTCGGCGAGAGCAGACCGATCTCGTCGTAGTGGTGCAGGGTGCGCACCGTCACTCCGGCGAATCCGGCGACCTGGCCCACGGAGTAGCCCATGTCCGCTTCCCTCCTCGTTCCGGTTGGGTACGCCCTTCACTGTGGGTCCTCACGCCGCGTGAGGTGCAAGTCCGCCCGGCGGACTACTTGCTCAGCCCCCGGAAGCGGCGCACCGCCAGCGGGAAGAAGACCGCCAGCAGCAGGAGCGGCCAGCCGACGGCCAGCAGGCCGGCGTGCTCGAAGGCCCAGGACGGCGAGGCCTGGGCGGAGGCCGCCGCCGGGTTGCCGAACAGGTCGCGGACCGCCGTCGCCGTCGCCGACATCGGGTTCCACTCGACCACCGCCCCCAGCCAGCCCGGCATGGACTGCGGGGTGGCGAAGGCGTTGGACAGGAAGCCCACCGGCCACACCAGGATCTGCACCGCCTGGACCAGCTCCGGCCGGCCCGCGACCATGCCCAGGTGGATCCCGATCCACAGCATCGCGAACCGCAGCAGCAGGAGCAACGCGAAGGCCGCCAGCGCCGCCGCGGCCGAGCCGTGCCAGCGCCAGCCGAGCAGCAGCCCGACCCCCGCCAGGACGACGAGCCCCACCGCCGACTGGATCATGTCCGCGACACTGCGGCCGACCAGGACCGCCGAGGAGGACATCGGCATGGCCCGGAACCGGTCGATGACCCCCTTCTCCAGGTCCCGGGTGACCGCCGTCATCGTCGCCTCCAGCCCGAAGGCCATGGTCAGCGCGAACATGCCCGGCACCAGGAACTCGACGTACTCCCCGTCGATCCCGCGGCCGCCGCCCACCAGGAAGCCGAACATCAGCAGCAGCATCACCGGGAAGACGAGTCCGACGACCACCTGCACCGGCTGCCGCGCCCAGTGCGCCAGCTCGCGCCGGGTCATCGTCCAGGAGTCCGAGACCGCCCAGGCCGCACTCATGCCGCCACGCCCTCTCGGTCGGACCGGTCCGTCAGGTGCAGGAAGACCTCGTCCAGCGTGGGCCGCCGGACCGCGAGGTCCTCCGCTTCGATGCCGGCGCCCTCCAGCGCCCGCAGGGTCAGGGCCAGGCCCGCCATCCTGTCCTCCACCGGGAAGCTCAGCGTCGAGGCCCCGGGGTCCACCGAGGGGTCCGGGAGCAGGGCCGCGGCCTCGGCCAGCCGCGCCGGGTCCCGCAGGACGACGACGATCCGGTCCGCCCCGACCAGGGCCTTCAGCTCGTCCGCCGTGCCCTCCCGGGCCACCCGGCCCGCGTCGACCAGCGCGATGCGGTCGGCGAGCTGGTCGGCCTCCTCCAGGTACTGCGTGGTCAGCAGGACGGTGGTGCCGCCGCCGACCAGGGAGCGGACCGCGCTCCACACCTCGGCGCGGCCGCGCGGGTCGAGTCCGGTGGTCGGCTCGTCCAGGAAGAGCACCTCCGGGTCCGTGATCAGGGACGCCGCGAGGTCGAGGCGGCGGCGCATGCCGCCGCTGTACTTCTTCACCGGCTTGCGGCCGGTGTCCGAGAGGCCGAAGCGCTCGAGCAGCTCGTCCGCCCTCGGCCCGGCGCGCCGCGCGCCCAGGTGGTGGAGGCGGCCGAACATCTCCAGGTTCTGCCGCCCGTCCAGTTCCTCGTCGAGCGCCGCGTGCTGGCCGAGCAGCCCGATGCGGGAGCGGACGGCCGCCGCGTCGGTCCGTACGTCGTGGCCCGCCACCCGCACCACGCCCTCGTCGGGGCGCAGCAGCGTGCTCATGATCCGCACGGCCGTGGTCTTGCCGGCCCCGTTGGGGCCGAGCACCGCGTGGACGGTTCCGCGGGCCACCTCCAGGTCGAGCCCGGCCAGGGCGTGCTTGTCGCCGTACCGCTTGTGGACACCTTCGAGGGAGATCGCCAACGCGACCGACTCCTTACTAGTCAAACTTGAATAGCAACCTGCAAGGTAGTGCCCCGCCCAAGGGCTAGTCAAACTTGATTACGCGTGATGTTCCGAAAGGCGCGTGCCTACGGGCAGGGCGGGGCGGACTGCGCGTACGGGTTCTCCTCGCCGTCCGCCAGGACGCCCACGAACGGCTCGCCGCCCTCGCCCGCGAAGGAGTACGCGCCGCTCTCGATCCGGGCGATCAGGCCCCGCGTCCACTGCGCCTCGGCGTCCGCGGAATGGACCCACATGTGCATGATCTCGCCGATGTGCCCCAGCTGCTCGGGCCCGGCCTCCGGCGTGTAGTAGTCCGTCACCGCCGACCGCCAGCCCGCCAGCTTCGACAGCCGCTCGCCGAGCAGCTCCAGGACCTCGGCCCGCGGCAGATCGACCATGAAGCCGATCGCCGCGGACAGCACGTCCGTCTTCTGGTCGTACGCCGCCAAGGCCTCGCGCAGCAGCCTGAAGTACTCCGCGCGCCCCGCGTCCGTGACCTCGTACTCGGTGCGCGGCGGTCCGCCGGCGGCGCTGGGCGCCACCTCGTGCGCGTGCAGGACGCCCTGCTTCGCCATCTGCTTCAGCGCGTGGTAGATCGACCCGGGCTTGGTGTTGGACCACTCGTGCGCGCCCCAGTACTCGAGGTCGTTGCGCACCTGGTATCCGTGCGCCCGCCCGTGCTGGCGGACGGCACCGAGGACGAGAAGCCGGATCGCTGACATGGGGCCAGGCTACTCAGTCCCCCTCAGCCCATGGCCTTGGTGCCGTCGATGCTCTCGCGGACGATGTCCGCGTGGCCCGCGTGCCGGGCGTACTCCTCCACCAGGTGCAACAGCAGCCAGCGCATCGAGACCTTGGCGTCCTGGGGGAACCAGGGCGCCGGAGGCAGCGGGAACGCCTCGTCGAGGCTGGGCAGGGCCAGGACGAAGGCCTCCAGCTCCTTGGAGACCCCGTCCCAGAAGGCCAGCACGGCGGGGATGGACTCGCCGTCGGTCAGGTGGAAGGCCTCGCCCCAGTCGGCCTCGGTGCGCTGCCGCTCGTTGGGCTGCTGCTGGGCCAGCCGCAGCCAGTTGAGCTCGACCTCGGCCGCGTGCTTGAGCAGCCCGGACAGGGACAGCTCGCTGGCACTGGGGCGGCTCGCGGCCTGCTCCTCGCTCAGCCCGAGCACCGAGGCGCGCAGGGCCGCGCGCTGGGCCTCGACGAAGGCGAGGAGCGTGCCGCGCTCGTCGCCGGGGATCTCGGTGGAAGCCTGAGCCATGGTCCTACCGCCTTCTGTGGGGTGCCTCTCCTGCTGACAAGAACCACGCTACGCAGCCTTGCGGTCAGCTTCTGTCCTCGATCGGCTGCGTCACGGGGCGGGTACCTCGTCCGGCTTGAGCACGGGCAGGGCGGTCGCCGGCTTCGGCAGCAGCGCCTTGGAGAGGTCCTGCCTGCCCGTCGGGTCTAGCCCGTACATCGCCTCGTAGATCTTGCGGACCGCCGGTCCCGAGGCACCCGAGCCGGTGCCGCCCTGGGAGATCGTCATCACGATCGTGTAGTCCTCGGTGTAGGAGGCGAACCACGAGGTGGTCTGCTTGCCCTGGACCTCGGCGGTGCCGGTCTTGGCGTGCATCGGGATCTGCTTCTGCGGCCAGCCGCCGAACCGCCAGGCGGCGCTGCCCGAGGTGGCCACCCCGGCGAGGGCCTCGTCGATGTTGGCGCGGGTCTTGGCGTCCATCGGGAGCTTGCCCTGCTCCTTGGGCGCGATCTCCTGGACCGACGCGCCGTCGGCGCTGACGACCGCCTTGCCGACGCTGGGCTGGTGCAGGGTGCCGCCGTTGGCGATGGCCGCGTAGACGGAGGCCATCTGGACCGGGGTGACGAGTGTGTCGCCCTGGCCGATCGAGTAGTTGATCGCGTCGCCCTCACGCAGCTGGTTGCCCTGGCGGCAGTTCTCGTAGGCGATCTTCTCGGCGAAGCTGCCGTTCTTCTTGCCGTCCCGGCACCAGGCGTCCTTGTTCGCGTCGAAGAAGTCCTGCTTCCACTTCCGGTCGGGGACCCGGCCGGGAACCTCGTTCGGCAGGTCGATGCCGGTGCGCTTGCCCAGGCCGAACTCGTGGGCCGTCTTGAGGAACCAGTCGTTCGGGTTCTTCTTCGGGTTGATCCCGCCGTCCTTCTTCCACTCCTGGTCCGCGAGCAGGTAGTAGACGATGTCGCAGGAGACCTCCAGGGCGCGGCCGATCGTGATGTCGCCGTGGCCCTGCGACTCGAAGTTCGTGAAGGTCTGGCTGCCGACCGAGTACGAGCTGGGGCAGGGGTAGCGGCTGTTGAACGGGTACCCGGCGTTGACCGCCGCGGTCGAGGTGACCACCTTGAAGATCGAGCCCGGCGCCGCCTGGCCCTGGATCGCCCGGTTCAGCAGCGGGTAGTTCGACTCCTTGTCGGTGAGCGACGCGTAGTCCTTGGCGGAGATGCCGCCCACCCAGGCGTTCGGGTCGTAGGTCGGGTTCGAGGCCATCGCGACGATCCGGCCCGTCTTGGACTCCATGACCACGACCGCGCCCGAGTCGGCCTCGTAGTTCCTGCGGGTGTTCTTGTCGTAGACGTCGCGGGCGTCGGTCATCGCGTTGTTCAGCTCGCGCTCGGCCACCGCCTGGACCCGGGCGTCGATCGAGGTCACGACGTTCGACCCGGGCTGCGCCTTGTCGGTCCCGCCCTGGCCGATGACCCGGCCGAGGTTGTCGACCTCGTAGCGGGTGATGCCCGCCTTGCCGCGCAGCTCCTTGTCGTACGTGCGCTCCAGGCCGGAGCGGCCGACCTGGTCGGAGCGCAGGTAGGGCGAGTCGGAGTTCTTCGCCTTGGCGATCTCCTCGTCGGTGACCGGCGAGAGGTAGCCGAGCACCTGGGAGGTGTTGGCCTGGTCGGGCGCGGCGTAGCGGCGCATCGCGGTGGGCTCCGCGGTGATGCCGGGGAAGTCCTCCGCGTGCTCGTGGATCTGGAGCGCCTGCTCGGTGGTGGCCTCGTCGCTGACCGGGATCGGCTGGTAGGGCGAGCCGTTCCAGCAGGGCTGGGGGGTCTTGGAGTCGCAGAGCCGGACCTTGTCGACGACCTCCTGGGGGTCCATGCCGAGGACGCCCGCGAGGCGCGTGAGCACGGCCTTGCCGCGGTCCTTCATGGTCAGCAGCTCGGTGCGGTTGGCGGACACCACCAGGTGGGTCGCGTTGTCGGCGAGCGGCACCCCGCGCGAGTCCAGGATCGAGCCGCGCACGGCGGGCTGGACCACCCGCTGGACGTGGTTGTTCTTGGCCTCGTCGGTGTACTCCTGGCCATTGCGTATCTGGAGGTACCAGAGCCGTCCGCCCAGGGTGAGCAGCAGTGAGAAGACCACGATCTGGATGACGACGAGCCGGTTCTGGACCCGAGGGGTCCGGCCGGTCTCGGGTATGTTGCTCAACTTGCACTCCCCCGGGCGGCTCCACTACGCCCGGTCGAGTCTAGGACCTCTCGGGTGTCAGAACGGGAATCGGCTGCGACCGTGCTGCACCGAGATCCACTTCTGGGTGGTGAAGGCCTCCACGGTGGCCTCCCCGTTGAGGCGGCCCAGGCCCGAGGCCTTCTCCCCGCCGAAGGCGGCCAGCGGCTCGTCCCCGATCGTGGAGTCGTTGACGTGGATCATCCCCGTCTCGATCCGCTGCGCGAAGCGGACGCCGCGCTCCACGTCCCGGGTGTGCACGGCCCCGCTCAGTCCGTACGGGGTGGCGTTGGTCAGCCGGACGGCCTCGTCCTCGCCGTCGAAGACCACCAGCAGGGCCACCGGGCCGAAGATCTCCTGGCCCATCAGCGGGGAGTCCTCGGGGAGGCCGGTGAGCACGGTCGGCTCCACCAGGTTGCCGCGCGTAGACCCCCGTACGAGCGCCGTCGCGCCGGATTCCACGGCCTGGTCCACCAGCGCGGTCAGCGCGTCGGCCTGGAAGGAGTTGATCAGCGGGCCGATGTGGGTGTCGGCCTCGTGCGGGTCGCCCGTCTTCAGGGCGCGCACGCGGGCGGTGAACTTCTCGGTGAACTCCTCCGCGACGGAGGCGTCGACCAGGATGCGGTTGGCGGCCATGCAGACCTGGCCCTGGTAGACGAAGCGGCTGAAGACGGCCGCGTCCACCGCGTAGTCGAGGTCGGCGTCGTCGAGGACGACGAGCGCGCTGTTGCCGCTGAGCTCCAGGACGGTGCGCTTGAAGTGGCGGGCGGCGACGGCCCCGACGTGCCGGCCGACCCGGTCCGAGCCGGCGAAGGAGATGACCTTGGGGACGGGGTGGGTCAGGAGCGCGTCGCCGATCTCGGCGATGTCGGTGACCAGCACGTTCAGCAGCCCGGCCGGCAGCCCCGCGTCCTCGAAGATCTTGGCGATGACCCCGCCGCCGACCACGGGCGCGTTCTGGTTCGGCTTGATCACCACCGCGTTGCCCAGCGCGAGCGCCGGGGCGACCGACTTCAGGGTGACCAGGAAGGGGAAGTTGAAGGGGCTGATCACGGTGATCACGCCGACCGGGAGCCTCTGGACCCGGTTCTCCTTGCCCTCGACGGGCGAGCACAGGATCCGGCCCTCGGGGCGGACGGCGAGCTGCATCGCCTCGCGCATGAACTCCTGGGCGAGGCGGATCTCGTACTCGGCCTTGGGACGGGTCCCGCCGAGCTCGTCGATCATCGCCTCGACGATCTCCTTCTCGCGCTCCTCGGTGATCCGCAGGGCGCGCTCCAGGACCGCGCGTCTGGTGTACGGGCTGGTGGCGGCCCACTCCCGCTGGGCGCGCTCGGCGCCGCGGTAGGCCTGGTCCACCTGCTCGACGGTGGCCACCGTGATGGCCGCGAGCTTCTCCCCGTTGTAGGGGTTGACGTCGATGATGTCCCACGAACCGGTACCGGCCAGCCATTCGCCGTCGATGTACTGGTGAGCCAGGTCGCTGAATATGGACATGCCATCCCTTACTGCGAGCGCGCACCCGTGCGCTGCACCGGAGACCGATCGGTCGTCATGCACTGATCAGGAGTCATAGTACGTTCGAATCAAGACAGTTGGAGCAGACCGCGCAGAAGATCCCGGGTCCGGTCCGCGTCGGGGCAATCGGCCTGGAGCCGCTCCATCGCCCGCCCGTACTGCCCCACTTCCTCGTCCTTGTCCAGGTAGAGGGCACTGGTGAGCTGTTCCAGATAGACGATGTCCTGGAGGTCGGACTCGGGGAAGCGCAGCAGGGTGAAGGCTCCGCTCTCGCCCGCGTGGCCGCCGAAGGAGAAGGGCATCACCTGGAGCTGCACGTTGGGCCGCTGGGAGACCTCGATGAGGTGCTCCAGCTGGCCGCGCATGACGTCGCGGTCGCCGTACGGGCGGCGCAGGGCGGCCTCGTCGAGCACGGCGTGGAAGACCGGGGCGTTCTCGGAGACGAGGACCTTCTGGCGCTCCAGGCGCAGCGCGACGCGGCGGTCGATCTCGGCGGCGGTGGCACCGGGCATGCCGCGGCTGACGACGGCGTGGGCGTAGGCCTCGGTCTGCAACAGGCCGTGGACGAACTGGACTTCATAGATCCGGATGAGCGAGGCGGCGCCCTCCAGCCCGATGTAGGTCTGGAACCAGCCGGGCAGCACGTCGCCGTAACTGTGCCACCAGCCCGTCGCGTTGGCCTCGCGGACCAGGCCCAGCAGGGACTCGCGCTCGGCGTTGTCCGTGACCCCGTAGAGCGTGAGGAGGTCCTCCACGTCTCTGGCCTTGAAGCTCACCCTTCCCAACTCCAAGCGGCTGATCTTCGATTCGGATGCGCGGATCGAGTAGCCGGCCGCCTCACGGGTGATGCCGCGGGATTCTCGGAGTCGCCTGAGCTGTGAGCCCAGGAGGATGCGGCGCACCACCGAACCGCTCGCTTCTGCGGTCACGAGTACTGCCCTCCCCATCGCAATTGGCATGCGTGCGCGTCGAGGGGCCCCCGCACCCCAGGGCCCGCAGTCTGCCACCAAAACGCATCGGCCCGTACTCGTTCTGTAACGGAATCCCGGCTCCCGGAAAAGAAGTCCGTAAGGATGCGTAGGAAGAAATGAGCAAGAACCATCACGGGAGTGGACAGGTCCGGCGCGTGCACGTGCATCTGCCCTTGCATCCGGCTCGCCCATTCGGAACGATGGTCCCCGCGCACCTGCGTGCACTTCGCGCCGGCGCCGGACCCACCCCGCAGTTCTCTTTGGACGAGGCCGCCGCCCCGTCCGCGAATCCCGGGAGTGCCTCGCATGGGGACGAATGGATCGACCATGCTCGAGCCGTTACGGCAGGGGCTTCCCCCGGTCGATCCCACGGCTGTGTCCGGGTCCGCGTCCTGCGCTCTGCCCGCCCGCCTCGAAGCGGTCCGGGGGGCACGTTCCTTCTGCCGTTCCACGCTGACGCAATGGGGTCTCGACGAGCGGTTCGACGATGTCGCGCTGGTCGTCTCCGAGCTCGTCACCAACGCGCTGCGCCATGCCCTGCCCGAGGAGCCGCGCGGCGCGGGCGGCGAGGCGGAGCCGGCGGTGCGGCTGCACCTGATGCGGTGGAGCACCCGGCTGGTGTGCGCGGTGCGCGACCCCAGCGAGGACCGGCCCGGGGGTTCCTTCTCCCCCGAGCGGACGGAGGAGAACTGCGACCTGGAGTCCGGGCGCGGGCTGTTCCTGGTGGACTCCTACAGCGACAGCTGGGGCTGGCACCCGCTCGCGGGCCGGCTCACCGGCAAGGTGGTCTGGGCGCTGTTCCTGCTCCACGACTGAGCGGGAACCACCCCCCTCGACAAGACAACTGGCCGGGACTGATCTCAGTGATCATTCCCGGCCAGTGCACGTGCATGGCGTGAAGAGGTGCGCCGTTCCGTCAGCGGATCATCCGATCATCAGCCGATGAGGTGATCGAACTCGCCGTCCTTGACGCCCAGGAGCAGGGCCTCTATCTCGGCCGGCGTGTAGACGAGCGCCGGGCCGTCCGGAAAGCGTGAATTGCGCATGGCGACATCGCCGCCGGGCAGTCTCGCGAACTCCACGCAGGATCCCTGCGAGTTGCTGTGTCTGCTCTTCTGCCAGGTCAGCTCAAACAAGGAAGCGAGTTCTGCAGCTGCCATCCCGTTGTACGCGTGGTCCACAGGAAGCCCCCGATAGTGCAGATGTCAACTGCACCGGATCATAGCTGTGTTCATTGGCGCATGCATGGGCAGATGCACGTGCACGCGCGGTGCTTCCCTGATCACAGAGCGGTCCGGCCGGAGCCCGGCCTCAGGGGCGCAGGGCCCGCGACACCTCGTCCAGCGACTCCAGGAGCTGCTCGCCGGCCTCCCGGACCGGCCCCGGCCCGGGACCGTCCCCGCCCGCCAGCACCGCCCTGACCTCCTCCCACTCCGGGACGCGGCGCTCGCGCACCGCCTTGGCGCCCGTCTCGGTGGCGGTCCGCACCGCCTGCGCCAGGACGGCCGCGCCGGGCACCGGCTCGTGCGCCCGGTCGGGGAGATGGGCCTCCAGGAGCATGGCGCCGCGGCCCAGCGCGGCCACGGCGCCGCCCGCGCCGTCGGCGGCCGCGCGGGACAGCCCCCGGTGGCGCACCGGCTCGCCCGCGGCTCGGTCCAGGGCCTCCTGCCAGGCGACCCGGGCGTCGCGGGCGGCCAGCAGGGCCTCCCGTACGTCGGCGCGGCGGGCCCCGGCCGGGTCGGCGTACTGGTGGAGCACGGCGGCCGCGTACCGTCCGTCGGCGGCGATCCAGTCCGCGAGGCGGGTCCGCAGCCGCGGGGTCTCCCAGGCCGGGTAGAGGGCGTAGCCGATCATCGCGAGCAGTCCGCCGACCAGGGTGAGGGCGACCCGGTCCGGCACGGTCTGGTCCCAGCGGACCCCGCCCATGCCGAGCAGGAAGACGACGTAGGCGGAGACGAACACCTGCGAGACGGCGTACCCGGTGCGCATGAGGACGTACATCAGGCCCGCGCTGAGCACGGCGAGGAAGCCGGACAGGTACATGCCGGGCTGGGCGAGCTGCACGATGCCGGTGGCGACGGCCACGCCCACGAGGGTGCCGCCGAAGCGGGCCACGGCGCGCGAGTAGGTCTGCGTGAAGTCCGGGCGCATGACCATCACGGAGGCCATCGGGGCCCAGTAGGCGTGCCCGAGCGGCAGCGCGCGGCCGATCACCAGGCCCGCGCAGGCCACGGCGGTCAGGCGCAGGGCGTGGCGCAGGACCGGGGAGCCGGGGCGCAGTTCGGCGCGCACGGCCCGCAGGACCAGCGGCACCAGCCCCGGCAGGCTGGGCCGGAGCATCGACTCGCCGGGATCGGCGGTGCGGCCCGTCCCGGGCTCGGCCGTCTCCAGTACGTCGTCCAGCAGGGCGGCGAGCCGGCGCGCGGCCCGCAGCGGCGCGCCGGACAGCAGGTCCGCCGTGTCGGGGGACTTCAAGGCCGCCAGGGCCGGCGCGGGGAGGCGTACCGGGTCCCCGTGCCGGATCGCCCGCGCGGCGGCGTCCAGCACCGTCGCCGCGGCGGCGAGCAGTTCGCGGACCCGGTCGCGGGCCGGGCCCTCGGCGGGGGCCCCGACCGCCGGATCGGCGAGCGAGGCCAGCACGGGCCGGATCCGCTCCGCGAGCCCGCGCGCGCCGTGCAGTTCGGCGGGGCGCCGGCGGGCCTGGCGCACCGTCACGGCGGCGGCGTCCCGGGCCCTCATCAGGGGCTGGGGGTCGAAGGGTGCGAGGGGGTCCTGGCGCAGGCGCCGCGCGTAGTCGGCCTCGGCGGCGAGCGCGTCGGCGAGGGCGTCGCGCTGGGCGCCCCAGCGGCGGACCGGGAACAGCACGATGAGCAGCGCCTGGACGACCCCGCCGGCGGCGATCATCGCGGCGTGCCCGGCGGCCTGCGGCACGGAGGTGGGCAGGGTGACGGTGACGAGCATGATCGCGACGTTGCCGGAGGCGATGATCCCGGCGGTGGGGCCGGCCGCCCACATCAGGCCCGCGAGGAAGGTCCAGACGGCGAGCAGGGCGAGGAAGAGCGCGATGTGCGAGGAGCCGACGAGGTAGCCGACGAACGTGGAGACGGCCAGGGTGAGGCCCGCCGCGAGGGCGAGGACGGGGCGCGGGCGCCAGCTCTTCTGGAAGGTGGCGATGGCCGCCATGAAGGCGCCGAAGGCGGAACTGGCCGCCGAGCCCGGGCCGAGGAGGGCGAGTCCCGCGGCGACGACGATGGCGAGCCCGGCGGTGGCGCGCAGGGCGACGAGCGGCTCCAGGCGGGCCCGCTCGACCGTCATGCCGGCCCGGGCGGTGTCCTTCAGCGCCCGAAGCCAACTCATGACGCCGAGCGTACCGTTTTGCCCTGCTCTGCCCCCGCCCAACCCGTCCGCCGGGGCCGGCCGGGGGCCCGGAGTACGGGCCGGCCCGGGCCCGGGGCCGTCGGGGGCGCAGCCCCCTCCCGTGCCCCGGGCCCGGGCCCGTCGGGAGCGCAGCCCCATCCGGGGCACCGGCCCAGCCCTGGGGGCGAACCCGTCCCGGGAACGAACCGACCGTGCGCGGCTCCGCCGTCAGGGGCTCCGCCCCCGAACCCCCGCGCCTCAAACGCCGGCGGGGCTGGGTTGTGCGCGGCGGGGCACGTTGCGTCCGGCTGCCATATCCAGCCCCGCCGGCGTTTGAGCGCGGGGTCTGGGGCGGAGCAGGGGCTGCCGTATCCAGCCCCGCCGGCGTTTGAGGCGGGGGGTCTGGGGCGGAGCCCCAGCTACCGCGGTAGCGGTGTAACGCGCGGAGCCCTACCCGCGGGCACCGGTGGCCGAGCGCGGCAAGCACCCCGGCTCACGCGGCAGCCGATACGGCGGCGCCCCCGGCTACCGCGCCAGCGGGGGACGGCGGCCGCCGACGTGGGCGGCGTCGGCCGCCGCCGTGCCGTCCTCCCACCCCGCGTGGTCACTCGCGCCCCGCAACCGCGTCGTCGTGGTCCGCGGGAACATCTCCTCCGCCCGGGAGGTCACCGCCACGTCCCGCGCCACCAGCGCCGGCAGGCACTCGGCGGTCCCGCCCACCGCCTGCTCGGCCGTCTGCGCGAGCCGGCGGCCGAGCCGACTGGCGTACGCCAGCAGGAACGACTGCCGGAAGGTCTTCGTCCGCTTGCGCCCGCCCGCACGCTGCGCCGCCTCCGCGCGGGTCATCGCCGCCGTGCCCTGCACCAGCAGCGAGGTGTACAGCAGCTCCACCGCCTCCAGGTCGCTCTCGAAGCCGACCACCGTGGAGAACTCGAAGCCGCTGTTCCACACCGCCCGGCAGCGGTTCGCCGTGGCCACCGCGTCGAGCAGCACCGCCTTGGCCTCCTCGTACGGCGGCTCGACGCCGATCCGGCAGGCGCCCGGCACCTGGGCCGGGCCCTTGCCGCCGGCGGCGAGCAGCGCCTCGTCCACGGTGTGCCGGGCCATCAGCTCCTGCGCCTTGGCGCTGAGCGCCTCCGCCTCCTCCGGATACGTGGTCGCCTCCGCCTTCGCGAGCAGCGCGCGGATGCGGCCGAGCATGCGCGGCTCGATGTGCGCGTGCTCCGCGAGCGCGTCCGCCGGGTCGCCGGGCAGCGGGCCCACCGGTTCGATCGACGGCAGCCGGATCAGCAGCCGGAACACCTCCAGGAAGGCGGTGGCCAGCGTGAACCGGTCCGTCCGCTCCCGCTGCGCGAGCCGCTCGGCGTACGAGCCGTCCTCGCCCCACCACACCTCGGCATCGGTCCAGCGCTCCGGGAGCCGGGCGTAGCGGCGCGCCTCGGCGGCGATCACGTCCCCGGCGATCCGCAGGTGCCGCTCCTCCAGGTCCCGGCGGACCAGCCGGAGCACGTCGGCCGGCTGCCAGCCCCGCTCCCAGCCCTGCCGGACGTACGCCTCCCCGCGCCCCAGCAGCTCCCGGCCGACCTCGGCCCACCGCCCGGTCTCGGCGGCGAGCAGGGACGCCCCGGTGTCCAGCCCGGCGTCGTCCTGGGCGTAGAGGGCGGCGGCGAAGGCTCGGTCGACGGTTTCGGCAAGGTCTCTCACACCTCTCAGCTTGGCATGTCCGCCGTACCGTCCCCTCCGGCGGCCGGGCCCGCGACCGGAGCCGGTCAAGGAGCCGCGGCACGGCGCCACGGCACTGTCGGACCCCGGTGGGAGACTCGCACTCGTGAGCGAGAACGCCGGCCGGTGGGCCCTGGCCGAGGACAGCGACGGGCTGTGGCACGCCGGCCCCGTGGACCCCGCGGCCGGCCCCCGGACCACCGTGCGCGACCCGGCGGAAGCCGTCCGCGCCGCGCCCCCCGCCACCCGCTGGGTCTGGCGGTCCACCGCGGCCGTGTACCCCCGCCTGCTCGCCGCCGGCGTCCGCGTCGAACGGTGCTACGACGTCGAGGACGCCGAGCTGCTGCTCCTCGGCCACGAGGGCCGCTCCGGCGAGCCCCGTTCGGCCGCCGCCGCCTGGGCCCGGCTGAACAACGCCCCCGTACCGCCCGATCCGCCGCAGCGCGCCGCCGACCCCGCCGCCCAGGACTCCCTCTTCGATCCGCGGCCCGCCACCCCCGTCCCCCTCGACGCCCTGCTCGCCGTCCACGCCGACCAGGCGAGACGGCTCGGGGCCACCGCCCACCCCGACCGCATGCGGCTGCTCACCGCCGCCGAGTCCGCGGCCTTCCTCGTCGCCGCCGAGATGAACCGCGCGGGCCTGCCCTGGCGGGCCGACGTCCACCGCGCCCTGCTGACCGAGCTGCTCGGCGAGCGGTACGCGGGCGGCGGGGAGCCCCGCCGCCTCGCCGAGCTGGCCGACCGGATCTCCGCCGCGTTCGGCCGGCGCGTGCGCCCGGACCTGCCCGCCGACGTGGTCAAGGCCTTCGCGGAGGCCGGGATCAAGCTCACGTCCACCCGCCGCTGGGCGATCCAGGAGCTGGACCATCCCGCCGTCGAGCCGCTGCTGGAGTACAAGAAGCTGTACCGGATCTACACCGCCCACGGCTGGAGCTGGCTCGCGGACTGGGTGCGCGACGGACGCTTCCGCCCGGAGTTCATCCCCGGCGGCACCCTCACCGGCCGCTGGGTGACCAACGGCGGCGGGGCCCTGCAGATCCCCAAGGTGATCCGCCGGGCCGTCGCCGCCGATCCGGGCTGGCGGCTGGTGGTGGCCGACGCCGACCAGATGGAGCCCCGGGTGCTCGCCGCGATCTCCCGCGACCCCGCCTTCATGGAGGTGGCCGGCCGGCCCGAGGACCTCTACACCGCCGTCTCCCGCCAGGGCTTCTCCGGCGACCGCGACAAGGCCAAGATCGCCGTACTGGGCGCCGTCTACGGGCAGACCTCCGGGGACGGCCTCAAGAACCTGGCCGCCCTGCGCCGCCGCTTCCCGCGCGCCGTGGCCTACGTGGACGACGCGGCCAGGGCCGGGGAGGAGGGCCGGCTCGTACGGACCTGGCTCGGCCGCACCTGCCCGCCGCCGGCCGAGGTCCCCGAGGAGGGGGAAGCCGGGATCCCGCAGGAGCGGGAGGACTCCTGGACCCCGAGCTACGCCTCGACCAACACCCGGGCCCGCGGCCGGTTCACCCGCAACTTCGTCGTGCAGGGCAGCGCCGCGGACTGGGCCCTGCTGCTGCTCGCGGCCCTGCGGCAGACCCTGGCCGGGATGCGGGCCGAGCTGGTGTTCTTCCAGCACGACGAGGTGATCGTGCACTGCCCGGCCGAGGAGGCCGGGGCCGTCGCCGAGGCGATCCGCGCCTCCGGTGACCGGGCCGGCCGGATCGCCTTCGGCGACACCCCGGTCCGGTTCCCGTTCACCACGGCGGTCGTGGAGTGCTACGCCGACGCGAAATAGCCCGCTCCGCCGGACGGCGGCCTAGTCGCGCAGCCGGTTCCAGCCCGGGGCCAGCGCGATCTCCCTCAGCTGCTCCAGCGTCAGCACGGGCGACTTCCGCGTGGGCGCGCCGCTCTGGTTGGCGGTGTTGAAGGCGGAGACCCGCACGCGCAGCCCGTCCTCGCGCAGGGTGTCCACGGACCACTCGACCACGCCCTTGCCCGTGCCCTTCTCGGCGGGCCCCTGCGTCACCCTCACCTTGGTGCCGTCGGGCAGCGTGGTGACATCGGCACCCGAGAAGAGGGCCGTGAAGACGGCCGTGTTGCCGGTCCGCTGGACGCCGAGCTGCACCAGGGACCTGCCCCGGCCGTCGTCGAGCACGGCGTAGCCCCGCTCGTCGCCCCTGTTCTGACTGCCCTCCCCTCCCTGGGAGAGGATCGCCATCCCGTACGGGGTCAGCAGCTCCTTCAACGCCACCTCCGCCTGCCGGTTCCGCAGGGCGGTCGCGGACTCCGCGTCGGCGGCCGGGTCCCGCTCGGCCGCCGGCAGGTCGTTCAGCGCCGGGTGCCACTTGTCCGAGGCGACCAGGGCCTTCAACTGGGCCGTGGTCAGCGGCGGGTCGGGCCGGCTGACCGGCACGCCCTTCTCGGCCGGGGCGTTCCACTCGGACGCCTGGACCAGGTAGCCCCTCGGGGTCACGAGCACGGCCCGCCAGAGCTTCGTGTCCACCCGCCGGTCCGGGTACTCGTACCCCTGGTGCAGCAGCACCCTGGAGCCGTCCGGGAGCCGGTCGGTCGTGCAGTCGTCGTACTCCTGGATGTTCTTGTCCCCGCACTCGGTCAGCTCGCGGGCGTTGCTGCCGTGCGGGTCCACGCGGGAGAGGGTCAGGCTGACGGCCGCCCTGCCCTTGCCGTCGTCGTACACGCCGGACACGTAGGGGGGTTCCTCGGTACCGCGCGCCGTGGTGTCGGTCAGCTTCCCGCCGGGCAGCAGCTCCCTGAACACGGCCAGCAGCTGTTCGCCGGTGACCGCGCCGGTGCCGGCCCCGGGCCTCTCGGGGTCGGCCTCCGGTCCGGACCCGCGGCCCGGCGTCGGGGGCAGCGCCGCGACGGGCTCCGCGCGGCGACCGCCGTCCGACCCGTCCAGCAGGCCGCCGGTGTAGGCGCCGGCCGTCGCGACCACGGCCAGGGCCAGCGCCGACCCGCCGATCACGGCGGCCCGGCGGCGCGCCACGAGGCGGCGGCCGCGCCGCTCACCGGCGTCCACGAGGGCCGCCCGGTCGGCCGTGAAACCGTTCCCCGCACGCCGGAGGGCTTCGCCGAGTTCATCTTCGAGGGGCATAGGGAACCAGACCTTCCGGTTTTGACTGAGGGGCTGAGCCGGCGAGACGGACGGTCATGGTCAGGGCTCGGCGAACTCGGCGGGGCTGCCGCCCAGTTGATCGCGCAGCCGGGCGAGCGCCCGCGTGGTCCGGGTACGGACCGCCGCCGAGCTGGAGTTCATCGCGTCGGCGGTCTCCTCGACGCTGCGGTCCTCCCAGTACCGCAGCACGAGCACCGCCCGGTCCTTCGGCGCCAGCCGCCCCAGCGCCTCCAGCAGCGTCAGCCGCAGCGCCGGATCGGCGTCGCCGCCGGCGGCCGCCGCTCCCGGTTCGGGGAACTCCCCGACCGGGCGCTCACCCGCCGACCGGCGGCGCTGGTGCGTCAGGAAGGCCCGCACCAGCACCGTCTGCGCGTACGCCGACGGATTGTCGATCCGCGAGATCCGCCCCCAGACCAGGTACATCCGCCCCAGGGTCTCCTGCACCAGGTCCTCCGCGAGGTGGGTGTCCCCGCTCGTCAGCAGGCAGGCCGACCGGTACAGATGACCGGACCGCCCCGTCGCGAACTCGCGGAACCCGTCCCTGCGTCCCTGCCGCATGCACACTCCCCCTCCCGCCCGTCTCACCCCCATGACGCGACAGGGGTGCGGAAATGTTTCAGCCCAGTTCGCGGAAGTAGACGTGGAAACCCTCGCGGACGAAGCCCTCCGCCTCGTACAGGCCCTGCGCGACCGTGTTGTCGTACGCCGTCTCCAGCTGCACGCCGGCCACCCCGGCCTCGCGGGCGCGGCGCAGCACCTCGCGCAGCAGGGCCCGGCCCGCGCCGGTGCGGCGGCCGGAGGGGGCGACGTACAGATCGCCCAGGATCCAGATCGGGCGCATGGAGAGCGACGAGAAGGTCCGGTAGACCTGGGCGAATCCCACGGTCCCGGCGCCGGGGACATCGGCGAGCAGGACGACCGACTCGTCCTTCGCCAGGCGCTCGGCCAGGAAGGCGCGCGGGCGCTCCGCGTCCTTCACGTCGACCTCGTAGAACTCCAGGTAGCCGCGGAACAGCTCCGCCGCCACCGCCAGGTCCCCCTCGCCCGCGGTGCGTACCGCGACGCCCGAGTGTGCTGCTGCTGCCTGACCGTTCATCCGTGTCTCCCTGGTTCCGCTGCCGTGCCGGGCACCATTGTGCGGGCAAGGGGCCACGGGCGGGCGGGGCGCGGGGGCCTTCGGACGGAGTCCGGGGGGAGGGTCAGTGGCCGGTGACGGGCTGCGCGGGCAGCGAGAAGACGTGCTCGGGGGTGACGACCTTCGTGATCGCCTCGCCGAACAGCGTGCTGGGCTCGGAACCCTCGTAGCCGATGTCCGTGTTGAGCAGCACCACCATCGTGGCCTGCGCCTGCGGCAGGTACACCACCAGCGTCCCGTAGCCCGGCAGGGAGCCGTTGTGCCCGATCCAGCCCCGGACGTCGAAGATGCCCAGGCCGTAGCCCGCGCCCGGGAGGGCCGGGTCCACCTTCAGCCGCTGGGCCTGGGTGGCGGGGGTCAGCAGGGTCCCGGTGGCCAGGGTCTTCGCCCAGCTCCGCAGGTCGGTGAGGTCGGAGATCATCGCCCCGGCCGCCCAGCCCCAGGAGGGGTTCCAGTTCGTGGCGTCCTCCGTCTTCCCGGAGGCCGTCTGGTCCGTGTAGCCGTGGGCGTGCGGACTCGGGAACTCCGCGCCCGTCGGGAACAGGGTGTGCTTCAGCCCGGCCGCCGCGACGACCTCGCGGTTGACGTAGTCCTCGAGCTTCTGCCCGGTCACCTTCTCCACGACCAGTCCGAGCAGGATCAGATTGGTGTTGCAGTACAGGAACTCCGCGCCCGGCTCGAAGAGCACCGGGTGCTTGAAGGCGTACCCGAGCAGCTCCCGCGGGGTGAACTCCCGCTGGGGGTCGCTGGTCAGGGCCTTGTAGAAGTCCTCGTCCGCGGAGTAGTTGAACAGCCCGCTGCGCATCCCGGCCAGCTCGCGCAGGGTGATCCGGTCGCCGTTCGGGACCCCGTCCACGTACTTCCCGACGGGGTCGTCGAGCGCGGCCCTGCCCTCGTCGACCAGCTGGAGCACCGCGGTCACGGTGAACGTCTTGGTCACGCTGCCGATCCGCATGTACAGGTTGGTGGCCATCGGCGCGCCCGTCGCCTGGTCCGCGACGCCGAAGGCCCGTACGTACTCGCCCTTGCCCGGCGCCGACAGGGCCACCATCACCCCGGGCACCTTCGCGTCGGCCATGGTCTTCCTGACGGCCTCGTCCAGCCGCGCGGCCACCGCCGGGGTCAGCAGGGGGAAGTCCTCCACGGCGGGCGCCGCCGCCACCGAGGCCGCGGGCCGCGCCACCCCGTCCCCCGCGGATCCGGAGCCCGCCGTTGCGGCCCCCGGGTATCCGGCTGCGGCGCCCAGGGGCACCAGCATGAGCCCCACCGCGGCCGCCCCCACCGCCGCACTGCGCCACCGTGTCACCATGGCCGGCCTCCCGCCACGCGGAACTCAGCCCCCGCCCTTCCAACGTAGCCCCGCGCCCCGGCCCGGGCGACCTGGGCCGGCGGCCGAAGTAGTCTAAAAATCTATTCTAGAAAGGCCCCTGTACCGGCCAGACTCGTGCCATGAACCAGACACCGGCCGGCTTCGGGCCGCCACCCGAACCGTTCGAGCCGCGGTCCGGCGGGGGCGGTGCCGGCGGGGGTACCGGCCCAAGCGGCCCGTTCCGGGGCCGGCCGGCCGCGGTCCTGGCGGCGCTGGTCGTCGTCCTGCTCGTCATCGGCGGCGGCGCGTACCTCACGCTCGGCGGCGACCGGGGCAAGGACGCGAAGGAAGCCAAGGACACGGCCGTGCCGACCGGTGCCCCCTCCGTCGACCAGGGCGACGGCAAGGGCCCCGGTACCGGTACCGACACCTACGACCCCAATGCCGGCATCCAGCCCGGCGAGGCCCGGGTCTGGCTGCGCGACAACCAGACCGAGCTGCCCGGCTCGGGTGCCGGGCAGTTCGGCCCCTGGCGGGTGGGCGACGTCGTGGTCAGGGCGATGAACAAGGAGGTCACCGGCCATGCGGTGGCCGATGGCCAGGAGAAGTGGAAGCTCTCCCTCGAGACTCCGCTGTGCGGGGTCCCCCGGTTCCCCTCCGCCGCCGGCAAGCTGGTCGTCGGCGTCAAGGAGAGCGACTCGAACACGGCGCACTGCAACCGGATCCAGCTGGTCGACCTCACCACGGGGACGGCGGGCTGGAAGGTTCCGGTCCCGCAGGAGAGCCGCTACGACACGGCGCTGGAACTCGAAATGGCCATCAGCGGCGACACCGTGGCCGTCGCCAGGCCGGCTTTCATGAGCGGCTTCTCGGTCACCGACGGCCGCCAGCTCTTCGGTACGTCGCACACGAACGGCTGCTCGCCGCGGGCGTTCGCCGGGGGCTCCCGGCTCATCGCCATCCGCAACTGCTTCCCTCCGAAGGAGCCCACCTCGTCCGCACAGGTGATGGTCGAGGAGCTGGATCCGGCCACCGGCGGCTCCAAGTGGAGCCACACGTACGACAAGGGCTGGAACGTGGGCCGGGTGCTGTCCGTGGACCCGCTGGTGGTCGCGGCGTACGCCAAGGAGAAGAAGACCTGGAACATCACGGCGTTCACCGCCGACGGGAAGGTCCGTTCGCAGAGCGATGCCGCCTTCGGGGTCAGCGGCCGGTGCAACGGCTGGGGCAACTCCACCGGCTACCAGGACTGCTTCGCCGCCGTGGCCGACGCCGACACCCTCTACATCGGCGCGGGCAAGGCCGGCCAGGAGCTCGGCATCGAGGACACCCTCAAGGTCGTCGCCGTCGACCTGAACACCGGCAAGGAGAAGTGGAGCACGGCCGAGCAGCCGAAGGGCCGCACCATGTGGCCGCTCGCCGTGGAGAACGGCCGGGTCGTCGTCTACATCGCACCCGGCGTCGGCGCGGCCGCCTCGGTCGTCTCCCTCTCCCCGGCCGACGGCTCGTCCCAGCCGCTCCTGCAGAGCCCGGCGGCGGCCGCCGGGGCCGAGGGCGTCTTCTACGACCACGGGGTCCGCATCGCCTGGGCGGGCGGACGGCTGTTCCTGCTCAACGGCAGGGTGAACGGCCCGGAGCCCACGGTCGTGAGCCGCGCGATCCTTTCCTTCGGCACATAGGCGAACAGGGGGACACGTGCAGAACCCGTACCAGCAGGACCGGTTCGGCCCGCCGGAATGGCCGCCGCCCCTGCAGCGGCCCCAACCGCCGCAGCCGCCGCAGCCGCAGCGGCGGCCCGGACGCCGGCGCACCGTCGTCACGATCTGCGTGCTGACCGCCGTGGCGGTCGCCGCCGCCACCGCCGTCGTCTACGTCCGGTACCGGGGGGAGGACCGGCCGGTGGCGGCCGACCCGTCGAAACCGCTCATCGCGGGGTGGAAGACCGTGGTCAACCCGGAGCACGGCACGGCCTTCGACGTCCCGCCGGACTGGGAGGTCGCCGCCCCCACCGTCTTCAGCGGCTACACCGACCGCAAGGACCCGGACAAGGTCCTCATCGGGCACTCGGCGCCCGCCTTCTACAAGTCCAAGTGGTGCAGCATCGACGCGAACGGCGACGGCCGGACCGAGGACGTCAAACTCGCCTCCGTCGGCACCAAGGGCGCCGAAGGGGCCAAGGACACCGTCGACGTCGCCGAGCGGAGCGCCCCGACCTGGGTGTACGCCGCCCACACCCAGCCCGACAAGAGCCTCGTGAGCTGGGACAAGCCGGTGGAGTACCGCACGAAGGCCGGAGTCAGGGGCACCTATGTCAAGGCCCGCTCGGCGGGCGCCCCGCAGCCCAACCGCTGCGCCGGCGACGGCCGGGCCGTGGTCTTCGGCTTCAAGAACTCCAAGGGCGGCTTCGTCGCGTGGGACTTCCACGGCCGCACGGGCGTGCCCGGCGCCGTCGGCGACGACCTGGTCATGCGCATCCTGAGCACCGTCCGCCTCGCCGGGGACCCGAAGGAGCCCGACCCCGCGGCCCCCTGACCGCCGCTGCCGTTCGCTCCCCGGTCCAGATGTGCCGGATTCGGATGCATGCTCTATGTTGCAGGGGCAAAACATCGGGGGACTTCGTATGGCGCACGCGCAGGAGCCGCGCCCCGGAGCGGTGGTTGGCGCTCGACGAGCCGAGACTGAGGCAACGGACGACGGATGGCACGGGACTACGACAGCCAGCTTCTGGAATCGGTGGCGGTACGCCGCCGCAGGATGAGGGACGCCCTGCTCTTCGGCGCGCAGCGGGCGCGGCGCACGGCGGACGAGCGGCTCGGGAAGCTCTTCGCGGGGATCGCCATCGCGGCCGTCCTGTGTGCGGGCTGCGTCGGCTGGTCCTTCGTCCAGCACACGCTCGCGAAGCAGAAGGCCGAGCAGCAGCAGAAGCAGCAACAGCAGCAGGGCCAGCTGCAGCCGCCCGGGCAGCCGTCGCCGCCCCCGCAGCCGTCCGGCTCGGCGGGAGCGTCCCCGTCGAAGTCGCCGAAGCCGTCGAAACCTCCGAAGACGACATCGCCCGCGCCCTCGGCCAAGTCGCCCAAGCCGACGCAGTCGTAGGCGGCGGCGCACCGCCGTAGTCGTAGAGGAAGAAGCAGAGGCGTGTGGATCCGGGAGAGTTCACAGTCCGGCAGCAGCGCCTTGTCCCCCTTCGCCCGAAAGGTCGCAACCCCGCGATGATAGGTTCCCGTAAGTGGTGAGCACAGCAACGACTTCCCGGGCGCAACTGAGCCGGGTGACCCTGGTCGGCGAGCGGCGCCGGGCCGATGTGGTCCTGCCCTCCGACACTCCGATCGGGCAGCTGCTCCCGGACATACTGCAGCTGCTCGACGACCGGGTCGCCACCCGGCCGCTGACCCGTCAGCTGATCACGTCGGACGGTTCCGCGCTGCCGCACGAGAGCACGCTCGGGTCGGCCGGGATAGCCGACGGCGCCGTCCTGCGGCTCGTCAGGAGCCACTCCGCGCCGCCCGCCCCCGTGGTCCACGACGTCACCGACCTGGTGGCCGACGACCTCGACCTGCAGGCCTGGCGCTGGCGCCCCGCCGCCCGCCGGGGCAGCGCGGGCGTGGCGACCGTCGCCTTCACGGTGACCGCCGCACTGCTCGCCCGCCGCGAGTTCGGACTCGAATCACTGGCCGGCGCGCTCGCCGCCGTCACGCTCGTGCTGATGGCGGCCGGCGCCCTCGTCTCCCGGATCGGGCAGGGCAACCGCGGCCTGGCCACGGCCCTGCTGCTCGCCTCCGGCGGGCTGGGCCTGCTCACCGCGTGGACCGCCGCGGATGCCCACCACTGGTCGGGCAGTGCACGGCTCGCGGCCGTCGCGGGCGCGCTCGTGCTGGCCCTGGTGCTCCTCGGCTACTTCTCGCCGCTCGGCCGCGGCGGGCTCCTCGGAGCCGTGGCCACCGCCGTGATCACCGCCCTGTGGGAGGCCGTCGCCGCCCTCCAGGACGACCCGGCCCGGCTCGGCGCGGTGATGGCCCTCGTCTCCGTGGTGCTGCTCGGCCTGCTGCCGCGGCTCGCCCTGATGGCCTCGGGGCTCACCGCGCTCGACGACCGCCGCTCGGGCGGCACCTCCGTCAGCCGACACGAGGTGGGCAACGCGCTCGCCGCCACCCACCGCGGGCTCGCGCTCGCCACGATCGCCACCGCGATCTCGGCGGCGGCCGCCGGCTGGCTGCTGACGCTGGCCGGGAAGCCGTCGGTGTGGACGGTGGCACTGCCCGCGCTCGTCGCCGTGGTGCTCCTGTCCAGGGCGCGGGCCTTCCCGCTGGTCGCCGAGGTCGTGGCGCTGATCGCCGCCGCGGCGCTGCTCGTCGTACGCCTCGTGATGCTGTGGACCGAGCACGGCGGGGGCGCCGGACCGCTCGCCGTCCTGGGCCTGGCGGGGCTGCTGCCCCTGCTCGTCCTCGCGGTGCAGCCGCCGGAGCACGTGCAGGTCCGGCTGCGGCGCACGGCCGACCTCGTCGAATCGGTGGGCATGGTGGGGCTCTTCCCGCTCGCCGTCGGGGTGTTCGGCGTGTACGGGCAGCTGCTCAACAAGTTCTGAGGAAGAGGGCAGGGGCAGACATGCGACACGGAGACAACTGGCAGGGCGACGTCCTGCGCGACCTCAGGGGCGGAGCGCAGCCTTCCGCCCAGGGTCCGGGCGGCCCGCAGCAGCCGGTACCGGGTCCGGGCGGCCCGCAGCAGCCCGTGCCGGGTCCCGGCGCGCAGGCACCCGCCCCGGGCGCCGCGGATCCCGCGTACGGATACCCGCCGCAGGGCCCGGCCGCAGCCGGACTCCAGGGCTACCCGCAGGGCCACGGCCAACCCCACCCGCAGGGCCACCCCCAGCCGCAGGCCGCGTACGCCCCGGCGGGGCGCCGGCAGGGAGCACCCGCCCCCGAGTCCCGGCCCGCCGTGGACCGGAACCTCGCGGGTGTGGGACGCACGGCCCGACACGGGGAGCCCTTCCCGGCCCGCGCCCTGCGCGCCGTCCGCAGGACCGTTTCCTCCTCCGCCTCCCGCGAGGTGGCCGAGGCCACCCGCGCCGCCGAGCTGCTCCAGCAGCCCGTGACCACCGGTCGTCAGATCGCCGTCACCTCCATCCGCGGCGGCGCCGGCAAGTCCACGGTCGCGGCCCTGCTCGGCACCACGTACGCGCACTACCGGCAGGACCCCGTCCTCTTCGTCGAGGCCGACCCCGCCCTGGGCTCGCTCCCGATCCGCCTCGGCGCCGAGACCCTGCGCTGGACCACCGGCGACGTCGCGGACATCGTCGAACCCCAGATGTCGCTGCTCGACGTCACCGGCTACCTGGTGCAGCTGCGCGACAACGCCTGGCTGCTGCCCGGCAGCCAGGGGCAGATCGGCGCGATGCTCGACACCCGGTCCTACGAGCGCGCCATGGTCGCGCTGCGCCGCTACTTCGGCGTGACCGTCGTCGACTGCGAGACGCTGCCCGCCGAGGTGGCCCGCGTCGCGCTGTCCGCCTCCCAGGCCCGGGTGCTGGCCGTCCCCGCCACCCTGGACGGCGTCACCAGCACCTGCGCGGTCCTCCAGTGGATGCAGGGCCTGCCCCCGCACGTGATGGCGAGCACGGTCGTCGTACTCACCGAGCAGGCGCCGCACTCCGGGATCGACGTGGCCGAGGCGGTCCGCACCCTCCAGGCCGCCGGGCCGAGCGTCCACGTCCTGCCCTACGACCGCCACCTGGCCGACGGCGGCCGGATCCGTACCGAACTGCTCGCCCGCTCGACCCGGCAGACCGCCGCCCGGCTCGCCGCCCACGTCTTCCAGCTCTCCCAGAAGCGCCACTGACGATGAGTACCCGACTGATCCACCGCCCGGCGCGGACCATCCGGCCCCCGGCCGCCCCCGCGGCCCGCACCATCGAGGCCCCGCCCAACCTCCCCGAGGGGAAGGCGGGCAACATCGCGATGTCGCTGCTGCCCGTGGCCGGGGTCATGTCGTCCGTCGTGATGATGACGGTCGTCCGCAACAGCCAGTTCGCCGCGCTCGGCGCGCTGATCCTCGTCGTCACCATCGTCGGCTCCCTCGCGCTCGTCTTCTCGCAGCGCGGCAAGGCCCAGCGCACCCGCCGCACCCAGCGCGAGGCGTACCTGGCCTACCTGGAGGACCTGCGCGAGGAACTCGCCGGCGAGGAACGCGCCCGCGGCGAGCACGCCGACGTCCTCAACCCGCCGCCGCACGCCCTGTACGACATCGTGCGCGACCCGGCCCGGCTGTGGGAGCGCCGCCGCGTCGACGGCGACTTCCTGCGCGTGCGCGTCGGCACCGGCGAGATGCCCGTACGCGACCTGCAGATCGGCCAGCAGGGATCGACCGTCCTCACCCCGCCCGACCAGTTCATGCTCAACGAGGCCTCGGCGCTGACCGCCCGCTTCCGCAACGGCACCGAACTGCCGCTCACCGTCCCGCTCGACCGCGTCGGCAACATCAGCGTCATCGGCCCCCGCGAGGACTGCCTGCGCGTCGCGCGCGCCCTGCTGGTCCAGGCCGCCGCCCTGCACGCACCCGACGACGTGGCCATCGCGCTCGCCGTGCCCGGCGACCGGCGCGGCGACTGGGAGTGGGCCAAGTGGATGCCCCACCTCCTGGACACCGAGCAGCTCGACGGCCCCGTCGCCGCCCGCCGCATCGCCCCCTCCCCGGTCCAGCTGGCCCAACAGGTCGGCCCGGAGCTGCGCCGCCGCGCCTCCTACGCCGCCGAGGTCCGCCGCGGACTGTCCGGCAAGGACGCCCTGACCATGGCCTCCCGGCTGCTCGTCGTGACCGACGGACACGGTGAGGACGCCGTCGAGCTGCCGCGCCCCGACGACGCGGTCGGCCTGCGCGAGATGGGCGTCACCGTCCTGCACCTGCTCGAACGGCGGGTCCAGGAGCCCGGACACGTCGGCGTACGGATCACCGTCGACGGCGACCAGGTGCTCATCGAGGACCTCCGCCAGGACGAGCCCATCAGCGCCCACGGGACCGTGGACGAGGTCGGGATCCCCTTCGCCGAGGGCCTGGCCCGGATGCTCGCCCCGCTGCGCCTGTCCGCCGAGTCCCTCATCGACGCCCCGCTGTCCGGGCCGGTCGACTTCGCCGACCTGCTCGGCATCGACGACGTGGCCCGACTCGACCTGCCGAGCCTGTGGGCACCCCGCGGCGAACGCGCCTTCCTGCGCGTCCCCATCGGCATCAGCGACGCCCGCGAGCCCGTGCTGCTGGACCTGAAGGAGTCCTCCGAGCTCGGCATGGGCCCCCACGGCCTGTGCGTCGGCGCCACCGGCTCCGGAAAGTCCGAGCTGCTGCGCACCCTCGTCCTCGCCCTGGTGGCCACCCACCCGCCGGAGGACCTGGCCCTGGTCCTCGTCGACTACAAGGGCGGCGCCACCTTCGCGCCGTTCGCGGACCTGCCGCACGTCGCCGGAGTCATCACCAACCTGGAGAACCAGGCCGGCCTCGTCGAGCGCGTCCACGCCTCCCTCGCCGGCGAGGTCAAGCGCCGCCAGCAGGTCCTCAAGGACGCCGGGAACGTCGCCGACATCGGGGACTACGCCGCGCTGCGCGCCGAACGCCGGCCCGACCTGGACCCGCTGCCGCACCTGTTCGTCGTCATCGACGAGTTCGGCGAACTGCTCACCGCCAAGCCCGACTTCATCGACCTGTTCCTGTCCATCGGCCGCATCGGCCGGTCCATCGGCGTGCACCTGCTGCTCTCCAGCCAGCGCATCGAGGGCGGCAAGCTCAAGGGCCTGGACACCTACCTCTCCTACCGCCTGGGCCTGCGCACCTTCTCCGCCGACGAGTCCCGTACCGTCCTGGACACCACGGACGCCTTCCACCTGCCGCCACTGCCCGGCTTCGGCTACCTCAAGGTCGACACCAGCCACTACGAGCGGTTCAAGGCGAGCTACGTCTCCGGCGCCTACCGGGGCCCCGTACAGCGCACCGAAGACGAGGACACCGGCCCCCTCGCCCTGGAGTACGAGGCCTTCAACACCCTGTCCAAGCCGGAGAGCACCGGCGGCCAGGAACCCTCCGCACGGCGCCGGGAGACCGGGCCGACCGAGATGGGCGTCATCGTCGAGCAGCTGCGGGGCGCCGCCGGCCCGGTGCGCCGCATCTGGCTGCCCCCGCTGCCCGAAGCGGTCTCCCTGGACACCGTCGCCGGCCCCCTCGACGTGGGCCCGCGCGGCATGCAGCTCGCCAAGCGGCGCGGGCCGCTCGCCGTCCCGCTCGGCCTGCTCGACGACCCGACGAAGCAGTGGCAGGGCGAGTGGTACCTCGACCTCACCGTGGCGGGCGGCCACGCCGCCGTCATCGGCGGCCCGCAGTCCGGCAAGACCACCCTGCTGCGCACCCTGGTCCTCTCGCTCGCGCTGACCCACACCCCCCAGGAGGTCGGCGTCTACGGCCTCGACCTCGTCGGCGGCGGCCTCCAGGCCCTCTCCGGCCTGCCGCACGTCGGCGGGATCGCCGGACGCGCCGACCGCGAGCGGGCCGCCCGCACCGTCGAAGAGGTGCGCACCATGCTCGCCCTGCGCGAGGACGTGTTCCGCGAGCACACCATCGACTCCGTCGAGCAGCTGCGCACCCTGCACGCGGCCGGCCGGCTCCCCCAGCTGGCCTCCGCCGAGATCGTCCTGGTCATCGACGGCTTCGGCGCGCTGCGCGACGACTTCGAGGAGCTCGACGACGCCGTCGTCGACATCCTCAAGCGCGGCGGCGGCTACGGCATCCACGTCGTCGCGGGCATGCTCCGCTGGAACGACGTCCGCATCGCCACCCAGTCGAACTTCGGCACCCGCGTGGAGCTGCGCCTCAACGACCCCAGCGAGTCCAGCATCGAGCGCAAGCTCGCCGAGACCCTGTCGCCGGACGAGCCCGGCCGGGTGCTCACCGACGGCAAGCTCTTCGCGCAGGTGGCACTGCCCCGCACGGACGGCCTGCGCGAGACCACCGAGCTGGGCGCGGTGCTGGAGCGCACGGCCCGGACGATCCGCGCCACCTGGAGCGGCGAGGCCGCCCAGCCGGTACGGGTGCTGCCTCACCTCCTGGAGCCGCACCTGCTGCCGGGCCCGGTCGCCGAGCCCAAGCGGGTGCCGATCGGCCTCGACCAGAGCGCGCTGGCGCCCGTACTGCTGGACCTGTTCCGGCACGACCAGCACCTGCTGGTCATGGGCGACAGCGAGTGCGGCAAGACGAACCTGCTGAAGACGATCGCCGGCGGCCTCGTCGAGCGCTACGGCGAGGACGAGCTGGTCTTCGCCGTCATGGACCCGCGGCGCAGCCTGCGCGGGGTGGTCCCCGAGGAGTTCAACGGCGGCTACGCCTACAACTCCAAGATGTGCGCCGGACTGGCCGCGGGCATCGCCACCGAACTGGAACGGCGGCTGCCCGACGACAGCGCCCCGCTGGAGGACCTGGAGCCCGGCAGCTGGGGCGGCGGACCGCGGATCGTGGTCCTCGTCGACGACTACGACGTGCTCACCACCGCGGGACAGTCGCCGCTCGCCCCGTTCGTTCCGTACATCCCCTCGGCGGCGGACATCGGCCTGCACTTCGTCCTGACGCGCCGCGTCGCGGGCGCCTCGCGCGGCATGTACGAGCCGCTGGTGCAGGGCCTGCGCGAATCGGGGGCCTCGGCGGTCGTGATGGCGGGCGACCGGGGCGAGGGCCAGCTGTTCCCCGGCGTGTACGCCGCCCAGCACCCCGCCGGGCGCGGTGTGCTCATCCGCAGGGGCCAGTCCAACCGCCTGGTCCAGACCGTGTACACGCCCGAGTAACGCCCGTCCCGCCCCCCCCTGCCGCTCCCTGCCTGAAACCGGACTGCGAAGGACCGTACGCCCCCATGACCAAGGACGTCATAGCCCTCACCCCGAAGATGCCCGATCCGTGGGCGGTGCTCGCCGGCCTCCTGTCCGGAGGTCCGGACAAGCTGGTGAACACGACGGGCGAGGGGGCGGTCGTACAGCTCTGCGACGAGCAGGGGCGGCCGCTGGTCTCGGTCGAGGCGCCGCTGCTGGTGCAGGTCGAGGGGGAGGCCGAGCGGCTGCTCGGGGCCACTCCGCCGCGCGTTCCGTTCTGGTGGACGGAGGCCCGCGCCACCACCGGTGTGCCCGACGCCGAGCGCCTCGCGGGGACCTTCGCGGCCCGGCTCGCCGAACTGGCCGGCGGGACCGCCTGGCCGCCGGAAGCCGCGCGCTCGCTGGGCGTGGTGCGCGGCGACGGGGTCAGCGTCGCGCCCACCCCCGCCGCGGCGCAGCCCGCCGTCGACGTACTGACCCCCCATGTCGCCGTGGTCATCATGGACCGCCCGGTCGTCGCCATGACGGCCTGGCTCTCCGACGCCTTCCGGGCCTCCGCGGCGGCCGAGCGGGGGCTGCAGGTCGTCACTCCGCCCGGGACCCTGCTGTCCCCGGCGGTGCTGGCCAACATGCCGGACTGGCCTTCGCGGTGGGTCGTGCAGGACGAGCGGGAGGGCTACTACGATGGGCTCTCGGGCGCGGTGCTGCGCTGGCAGGAGGGCATGTTCGCCACCGTGGTGGCCGAGGACGCCACCGAGGAGGACCCGCGCACGCCGGTCGCCGCCTCGTACCAGGAGGTCGCGGAGACGGCCGAGCGGCAGCTGGCCCTCACCTTCCGCACCATCCACCCCGCGGACGACCGGCTGGTCCTCGGCGGCGCCCTGGAGACGGTGTGGCGCGAGCTGACCGGCGAGCCGCCGGCGGGCTGGGGCACGGCCGAACCGGCCAACCTGCCCTGGTCGCCGGGCCGGCTCACCGACGTGGCCTTCGCCCGGGCGCCCGAACCGACGTGGTTCGTGGTCGTGGGCAGCCCCGAGCGGCCGGGCCTCGCCACGGTGCGGGTCAGCCGTACGAAGGCGGGCGTCGAGGAGACCGTCACGCTGGCGCTCGGCTACGGCGCCGGCGAGGAGCCGCCGCTCGACGCCCTGCCCCGCACCGCGGAGGCCCTCGTCACCCGCCACCGCCTCCAGTCGATGCTCGTACAACTCCGCAAAGCGCGCCGCGACCTGCTGGTCCCGCCGCGCTTCGAAGGCCCGGGCGTGCCGCTGGCCTTCGTCCTGGGCTCGGAGGAGGTCCGCGCCATGCCGGACGACCGCGCCCGGCACACCCCGCTCGCGGAGCAGCCGGTGCGGCTGGGCCCGAAGGCCCGCCCCGGCTACTACTACCCGCTGCCGGGAGACCCGTCGGACCTGTCGGGGTGGGCCGTCTTCGAGCAGCTGACGCGCCATCTGAAGGGCTCGTGAAGACCTGTAGGGGTTTGTCATGGGTAAGTCACAACCCGCTCGTTGCTGGTTGCAGGCGCGATGTAGGTTGATAGAAAAGGACGTACTTGTGGTCGTCGTTCGAATGCACGGGGGTGTGGGATGAAGTTCGACATGGGGACGCAGGTTCTGACGAACCTGATGTCGGGGTCGCGTGGCTCGAATACGGACCTGGGTTCGCTGATCAAGCAGCTGGTGGCCGCGGCGCAGCCGCTGGAGGGCAAGTTCCAGGGTCAGGGCAAGGTCGCGTTCGATTCGTTCAAGCTGCGTGCGGACGGGATCGCGAAGGAGCTGAACGCCTCGCTGGCGGCGATCCTGGGCGGTCAGTCGGGCATGGAGCAGGCGTTCGGGTCGGGCGACCAGGAGCAGGGTGAGAACGCCCGGCAGACGCAGGGGTCGGCGAACTTCGACGCGGCCCGCTTCCGCGGCCGCTAGGTCTCTTGCGGGCCCTTGTCCTGAATGGTTCTTCTTCGCGGGGAGTGTGGTTGTGGTGGCTGGTGGGACGGATCGTCGTGCGTACGACCTGGGTGCCTCGACGGAGGTGCAGGGCGGCATCAAGGCCGTGATCGGTCAGTTGGAGCAGGTGATCGCGGCGCGTGAGGCGCAGGTCGCGGCGGCGATGACGGACTTCGCGGCGGATGGTGTGGCGGATGACTACCACGCCAAGGAGCTGCGGTGGAAGAACGCGTCGCAGGAGGTCAAGAACATCATCCAGCTGTTGAACACGACGCTGGAGAAGAACGACGCGACGGCGCAGCAGACACTGCAGCGGGCGAAGGCCGCGGTCGACAACATCGGCTGAGCGGGCAGGTGCGGCGGGACGGTTGGTCGGGGTAGTACGGGGGTTCGTCGATGACGGCGTGGGACATCAAACCGCAGGGTGTGCAGGGCCAGTTGAAGACGGTCGGCACGAACGCCGGTGAGCTGGAGAAGGCGTTGAACGACCTGCTCACGGCGATGTCGGAGGCGGCCCAGGCCGCGGGGACGGCCGTGCCGGGCTCGGCGTCGGGGATGACGCCGCAGGGCCCCTTGGCCCCCGGTGCGACGCCGAATCGCGGCGTGCCCTATCTGGCGCCGCAGAAGGCGATGGGTCCGGTGGCGGCCGCCTTGGGCGAGTATCTGACGACCCGCAAGCCGGAGTTCAAGTCGATGGCGGAGCGGATCGAGGCGTGCATCCTCGGTGCGGTGAAGGCGACGAACGAGTACCTGGAAGGCGACCTCGACCAGGCCAAGGCGGCCCAGGACGCGGCCAAGTCGGTCAACCTCGAAGTGCTGCGTGAGAAGCCGGGGGGCAAGAAGTGAGCGGGGACGCGCCGGTCGATCCGGCCGAGGTGCCGGTCTTCACCGGGGATCTGGCGACGCTGGACGAGAAGGTGAAGCTGATCTCGTCGGGTGGTGCGGCGGTCGCGACGAAGACCTCGGACGTCCACACCAGCTTCGGCGGGGTCCGGGCCTTCTACCAGGCCCCCGAGGCCGACCAGCTGTTCGCGACGACCAAGCCGGTCTCCGACCTGGGCCTCAAACTCAGCTCCGACATGTGCACGATCGCCGGCGCGCTCGGTACGTACTCCCGTGATGCCGCACCCGTCATCAAGAAGCTCGAAGCCCTGAAGGCCGAAGCGGCGTCGTTCCGCGAGAAGACCGACAAGGACGACAAGTGGCGTGAAGACGGCGATCTGATCGACGAGAACCTCGAGCGCCGCAACAAGATCGCCGAGGTGTGGGCCGAGTTCCAGGAAGTGGAGCGGGCGGCCCACGGGAAGATCGTCGCCCTGGTCGGCGGCAAGCCGTTGAAGGTCAACGACGGCTCCAACGGCAAGGACATGTACGGCTACGACGCCGAGGCGATGAAGCAGTCCAAGTCCCTGCCGTGGGGCGACGCCGTCGAGGAGTCCATCCCCGCCTGGCAGGTGTGGGAGCACGCCTGGGAGTTCGGCAAGGGCATCGTCGTCGACGGCGTCTGGGGAACCCTCAAGGGCCTCGGCGGACTCGTCGGCCTCCAGGGCTGGGACGTGTTCAAGCAGTCCTGGACGGGTCTGGCGAAGCTGGGCACCGGCCTCGCCATCATGTCGATCCCCGGCGCCGGCCCCCTCTTCCTCGCCGCCCCCGACGACAAGCTCCCCTCCTGGCTCCGCGACTCGCGCACCGCCATGAAGGAGACCGGCAAGGCCCTGCTCGCCTGGGACCAGTGGGGCTCCAACCCCTCCCGTGCCGCGGGCGCGGTCACCTTCAACGTCCTGACCACGGTGTTCACCGGCGGCGCGGGCGGCGCCGTCTCGGGCGCGGGCAAGGCGGGCGCGGTCGCCAAGACCCTCTCCTTCGCGGGCAAGGCCGGCCGGGCGATCGACCCCATGACGTACATGTTCAAGGGCGCCGGCGCGAGCCTCTCCAAGATCGGCGATGTGATGGCCGGTCTCAAGGGCATGGGCAAGGTCGAGGTCCCGAGCATCAACCTGGACGGCGCGATCGCCCTGCCCGACGGCGCGGTCATGCTCCCGGACGGCGCGATCCACCTCCCCTCCGGCACGCCGATCCCGGAAGGCGCGACGAAGCTCCCCGACGGCACCGCCAAGCTCCCCGAGGGCACGACGACCTTCCCGCCGGGCACGGTCAAACTCCCGACGGCCGGCCCGTCGCGTTTCATGGACCTCGACGGCAACATCTACAAGCCCGACGGCTCCCTCGAGCAGAGCGGAACGGCCGCCAAGCAGGAGCCCTCGCCGGAGACGGGCGCGAACGTACCGCGGACCGAGGCCCCGAAGGCGGACTCCCCGGCCACGGCCAGGGTCCCGGAGCGCGAACTGGTCGGCGCGGGCGTCCGCGGCGGCGACAACGGCATCAACCTCGGCTCCCACCTCTCCGACCCGGCCCACGCCCTGGACAACGGCACACACGGCCCGCGCGACTTCGACAACACCCCCGGCGGCCACGCCCCGGACAACATGCCGCGCAACGACCTGAACCCGCCCTCGCGCGGCGGCGACACCCCGTCCCCGACCGGCCACCCGGACACCCCCTCCACGGCAGCCACCCACACGGACACCCCGGGCCCCGGAGTCGGCCACACGGACGGTCCCGGCGGAGGCGGCACCGCCAACCCGCTGGGCGGCCGCGGCCCCGGCGGCTTCGACGACATCCCGGGCTTCGGTGACGATGCTGCCCGGGCGGGCGACGGAACGGCACCGGCCGGCGGTCACGACGGCCAGCCGACGCCGCCCGCCGCCGGGCAGCAGCTGACGCCCGAGCAGGTCAAGGCGAAGCAGGACGAGTTCGTACAACGCGCGAACGACCCCGACAAGACCTGGTTCAACCAGTACTACCGGTCGGACGGGCACCGCCACAGCATCCACACCACGATCGACGACGTCGAGCTGCCGATCCTGGCCAAGGACAGCGACGGGTCCTGGATCTCCAAGAACAGCCTTCCGCCCGCCGGCTCCGAGACGAAGTTCGGCCGCTCGGATCTGGGCCGCAACGAGTCCCTTCCCGCGATCAACCACCTTGACGACGTAGCCAGGGACCGCAAGGCCTCGGTGGAACTCGCCAACGCCGAGCGTGCGCACAAGGCCTCGCCCACCGCCGAGACACTGGAGAAGCTGGCGAGGGCGCAGGAGCGTTTCGACACCCGCATGACCCCCCGGTGGGGCGAGAACACCTCCAACAACACCTCGTTCTCGGAGCGCCTGGGCGAGGACGCGGCGCGGCTGCACGTGGTACCGGAGAAGTTCCCCGGATCGGTGGAGCAGCCGCTGCCGAAGACGCCCAACGGCGCCAACATGTTCGACCAGCTGTACCGCCGTCCGGACGGCAAGCTGATGGTCATCGAGGCGAAGGCCCCGTCTTCCGGGCTGCTCTGGCGCAAGGGTGTCGGTCCGGCCCAGGGCTTCATGGTGAAACAGGGCACCGAGCCGTACCTGCGGACCATCATCGCCGAGATGGAACTCCGGCCGAACCTGAAGGTGACCGACGCCAACGGCAAGGTATGGACAAACTCGGACCTCGCCGACGAGCTGACGAAGGCCCTGGATGCCAAAACCCTGGAGTACGCCATGGTGAAGGCCACGGACGGCGGCGCTAAGTACGCTGGGGCCGTCCTCGAATTCTTCAAGATATGACAAAGGAGACATTGTCCGTGATCGTGCCGCGCCAGGACTATCCGAAGGACGAGATGGCGGCGGTGGTTCCCGTCATGGAGGGGTCGCTGTCCTATTCGCTGGAGGAGATCGAGACCTCGCACAGCTCCAGGTCCGGCGCAGTCATGAGGTCGCTGAACGTCGCCCTCGTCCGCACCGTGGGGGACCCCGGTGCCGTCATGCTGGAGACCTGGGAGTCCTGGCTGCTGACCATGCAGGTGCACTCGGCCGTCTTCGCCGCGACCGCTCCCGACCTGGAAACGGTCACCTGCAAGATCCGCCAGGAGGAACGCCACCTCGCCACCACCGGCCCGCAGGCCTATCTCAACGCGAACACCTGGCTCAACGCCTTCTACCTCTCGATCATCTGTCGTGAGGCAGCCCGCCTCGACATGCTGGCCCAGATCCCGGTGTCCCTGCTGCGCGACTTCGGCGGAGTCCTGGACGAGTACACCTACGCCTGGGTGGAGACGCTCCAGAGCTTCTGGCTCAACCGGGACGACCTGCGCACGCACCTGGTGCGCGCCGTGGACCTGAGCGCACCCGAGCAGGCCCGCGTCGTGGACGCGGAGGAGATGAGCAAGCTCCGCTACCCGCCGATCATGATGCTCTACCGCTACCTGCGGGGCGACGTCGCCGGCTTCAACGAGGCCCTGGCCGACGCAGTCCGCTGGCACAAGGAGTACTGGACCGCCGACGAGGACCGCGCCCACAACATCCTGGGCGTCGTGGCCCTCGCCCCCCTGGCGATCGCCTCCCTGGCCAAGGCGAACGGACTAGCGGTCGAGGTCCAGACCGACTACCTCCCCGAAGCCCTGCTCGACTTCGCCTGGCGCGGCGAGTTCGACGCGTAGCACCGCAGCACAGGACGGGCCGAGTTACTTCGATCTCTACCGAGGAGGACGCTGATGGCGGTCTCCGTTCCGCGTCACGAGTTCCTCCGCGATGACCTCCCGGGCCGTGACCCCGTCCTCAGCGAGGGCGTCGTGTGGGCACTCGAAGACCTGCGGGAGGCACCCGAAGCGATCGCCGACGCGATGTCCGACGCTCTGCTCCTGGCCCAGGAACGGAGCGTTCCGGACCCTGCGGCGGCGTGGCTGGAGACGTGGGAGGCATGGGTGGTCGCCATGCAGTGCGGTTCCGCGATGTTCGCGGCGGCGGCCACGACAGACGACAGCGTCGCATGCCTCATCCACCACGAGATGCGGACCCTCCTCGCGTCCGGGCCGCGGTCCTGGGCGCACGCCGGGACCTGGATCAACGTCTTCTACCTCGCGGTGATCTGTGGCGACAAGGCACGGCTGGACGCGCTCTGCGAGATCCCGCCGTCCCTGCTGGAGGCATCCGGAGCCGAGTTCGACCCGTACCTCCGCCCGTGGATGGAGACGCTCCGGTCGTACTGGCTGACCCGCCCGGACCTCGGCGACCAGCTCCTGCAAGCCGCGGAGGGACTCGCGCCGGAGGCCGCTCCGATCGCCGGCCCCGAGATGACCACGAAGATCCTGTGGCCGGGGGTGGACCTCTTCCACCGCTTCGCCACCGCCGACCACGACCAGTTCAGCCGCTCGCTCGCCAACGCCCTCACCCTGCACAAGCAGTACTGGACCGCTGACGAAGACCGCGCGCGCGACGCCCGCGGGCTCGTCCCGATCGGCCCTCTCGCGATGGTCTGCCTCGCCCAGGACGCGGGCTTCCCCATCGACGTCGAGTCCGAGTACCTGCCGAAGCACCTGGTCAAGCGCACATGGGTCGGTGAGTCCACCACGTGACCAGCGACGCGCCGTTATGACGCGTCGGCGAGGATGGCAGAGGTCGTTCCCGTCATGGAGGGGTCGCTGTCCTCTTCGCTGGAGACCATCGAGACCTCGCACGGAGCCAGGAACGCGTCGCTGGCCACGTCGCTGAACGTGGCCCGCATCCGCTGCATCGGAGACCCGGATGCGGTGATGCTGCAAACCTGGGAGTCCTGGCTGCTGGCCATGCAGGTGCACTCGGCGGTCTTCGCAGCCGCATCAGGCCACGGTGACATGCAAGATCCGCCAGGAGGAACGGCAGCTCGCCACCACCGGTCCGCAGCTCTACCTCAATGCGGGGACGTGGATCAACGCCTTCTGCCTGGCGCTGATGTGCCGGGAGACGGCCCGCCTGCCTCGACATGCTGGCACAGGTGCCTGTGTCGCTGCTGCGTGACTGCGGCGGGGTGTTGGACGAGTACGTCTATTCCTGGGTCGAGACCCTCCAGAGCTTCTGGCTGCGGCGTGACGACGTCAGCCGGCGCCTGGTCCGCGCCGTGGACCTGAGCGCCCCCGAGGCCGCCCGCGTCCTCGACGCCGAGACCATGGGCAAGCCCAAGTACCCGCCGATCATGATGTTCTACCGCTATCTGCGCAACGACGCGGCAGGCTTCAACGAGGCCCTGAATGAAGCCTTGGTCTGGCACAAGGAGTACTGGACGGCGGACGAGGACCGCACCCAGAACATCGAAGGGGTCGTGTCCATCGCCCCGCTGGCGATCGCCTGCCTGGCCAAGGCCAACGGCATTGCGATCGAGGTCGAGTCCGGTTATCTGCCGGACGCCCTCCTCGACTTCGCCTGGCGCGGCGAGTTCGACGCGTAACACCGCAAGCGCTCGGCTGCGGGAGGCCGTCGGAGGGACCGAAGCTCCCGGTGTCGATGCCTACGGCGTCCTGGCCTGACACTGCCGGCGGCAAAGCGGCGCGGCCTGCCCCCCCCCCGTGACGAGCGCCTGCTGTCCTGGGTTACGGACAGTCAGCATGCCAATCCGTTGATCACTCTTCGTGGTGGTCTGCCTTTCAAGGCAGAACCCCGGACCGGCCACGGGAGTTCCGATCTGCGCAGACACTCCGCAGGAAAGGAACGCAGATGGACCGACTTCTACCCGCCCGGATCACCGCCGCCCTCACCACCATGGCCGCGCTGGCCGTCTTACCCCCGGCCGAGGCGCGCGCGGGCGCCATCGGCTCGGCACCGGTCGCCACCTTCGACTACCAAGTCGGGGGCGTCACGATGAAGGTCCCCACGGGCTGCATGTTCACCCACATCATCCGCGGCGACGGCAAGAACATCACCTACCAGAACGCCGGCGTCGACTGCGGCTTCGTAGGAGCCCTCAACGCCGGCTTCTGCAACTGGCGTATCGACTTCACGTACGCGGACACCGACAACAAGACCTACCGCACCTCCCGCGGCAAGACCCACGCCGAGTGCAAGATCAACCCGATGCGCGACAACGCACCCCAAAAACTCCCCCGCTATGGCAAGGCATGCGCCCACCTCCACATCAACGGCGTGCGCCGGGTCAGCCAGTGCCACCACATCACGAAGTGAGCCGCGCATGAGCACCCAGCCCAACCCCGACGACCCCGCCCGGGAGACCGGGCGCCGCCGTGCCGGCCTCGTCGCGTTCCTCGTCGGCGTCGCCGCGTCCTTCGGGTTCTTCGCGTTCTTCCCCGGACTCCCCCACGTCATCGACTGGGGCGCCATCATCGTGTCCGCGGCCGTCGGCGGGCTCGTCCGATGGGCCTGGCTGGCGCGGCTCGCGAGGCAGGGTGTCCGGGCCAGGAAATAGCAAAAGCCCCAGGTCACGGCGAGTGAGTCCTGGGGCTTCTACAGAGCCGCCTTCGGGATTCGAACCCGAGACCTACGCATTACGAGGCCCCGCAAGATCATCCCGGCTGGTGCCGGATGGTACCACGGAATCCCGTTTCCCCAGGTCAGGTGGGTACGGCCCGGCCCCCGCGTGCCGCCCAATCCACCCCGCGCCACCCCGTCCGCTCACGCACCGCTCACGCAACTCCGACTATCTGACCAGTCTCCTTGGCTGCCGGCGAAGCCTTGCTGGAGATGGGCCCTCCTTCTATTCGGTCCGGCCAGGACTTGACCACGTGGGTGCCCGTGGCGGTGCGTAAGCGGCGAGGGAACTACGCGGTGCGGCACACAGAGCAGCTCGGACGCTGCCGCGTAACCAGTGGCCTCCTCGGTGAACTGGTTCAGGGAGTGAAAGCCAGCCCGGCCAGTCACACGTCGTCGATAACATCAGAGTCGATCACGGTCCCGTACCGCAATGAGTCCACTCACTCCCCGGAGGTTCGGCTTCATGGTCCCCAGTGACGCAGGGCAGGCGATCGACCGGTTGCGCAAGCACCTTACGGGCGCCACACGCCTTGACTCGCTGTCGGAGTCGTTTTCCCTCTTCGTCTACGAGGAGCTCCAAGACGAGCTGACCAATGTCGAACTGCGTCTACTGCTGCACGGCAACAGCCTCGAGGACTTCCCTCTCAACGGGCTCGAGCAGGAAAATCTAAAGCGTGCGCGCCTGGACCAGCACCGCATCGCCCTCGCGTTCGTAGCCTGGGCCGAACAACGCCTCCGGGCAAGAACGCTCAAGCGTCGTACTCGCGGCACCTGGACGAGTGTCGATGGCCCGTTCCCCTACGTTGTCGACGGGGCAGGTTTCGAGTCCGAGAGCCTCGGCCTCGTGGCATCCCAGGACCTGTATTTCCCCCTGGAGACCACGGACGCAGACAAGGTGGCACAGACCGTCCTCAACTTCGAGCGGATGTGGCAAGACGACGCGACGACCCGCGCCGTCCAGGAGGAGTTCCTCGACGCTGCCCGAGCTCTCTTCGAGGACAGAGCTCCCGAGTCCGTCTACCTGCGTGTCCTGACGTCTCTGTTCAAGGACTTCGTCGAGGAGTCCGGTGAGGAGACCGCCGAGCGCGGCAAGACCGGCTTCTATGACTCCGTCGTGTGGAACAAGCTCTACAAATTCCAGCGCGACGGCGTGCTCGGCGCGATCGAGAAGCTGGAACGTCACAACGGCTGCATAATCGCCGACAGCGTGGGCCTGGGGAAGACGTTTGAAGCCCTCGCGGTGATCAAGTACTACGAGCTGCGCAACGACCGCGTCCTCGTCTTGGCACCCAAGCGGTTGCGGGAGAACTGGACCATCTACCGCAGCAATGACAACCGCAACCCGCTGGCCGAGGATCGCTTCCACTACGACGTCCTCAACCACACCGACCTCAGCCGCACCAGTGGGCTGTCCGGGGACATCGACCTGACCAACATCAATTGGGGCAACTACGACCTCGTCGTGATCGACGAGTCCCACAACTTCCGCAACAACCCGCAAGTCAAGGGCCGGATGACCCGGTATGAGCGCCTCATGAACGAGGTCTTCAAGCGCGGCGTCAAAACCAAGGTCCTCATGCTCAGCGCCACTCCCGTGAACACCCGCTTGGCCGACCTCAAGAACCAGGTCCTGTTCGCTACCGAAGGCGATGACCAAGCCCTGTCCACAGATGGGATCAAGAGCATCGAGGCCACCTTGGCCAAGGCACAGAGGCACTTCAACGAGTGGCAGCGCATGCCGGCGGCCACCCGGAGTACGAAGTCCCTTGTCGGCACACTCGGTATGGACTACATCCGCCTGCTGGACCTTGTCACCATCGCCCGCTCGCGCAAGCACATCCAGAAGTACTACGGCACCAAGGATGTAGGAAAGTTCCCTGACCGCCTGGTCCCGATCAACCTCACCCCGCCCATCGATTCGGCCGGCACGATGATCCCGCTAGAGCAGATCAACCGATCGATTCTGCGCCTGAACCTGGCGGCCTACAAGCCCACCTCCTACGTCAGCACGAAGCACGAGAACAAGTACGCCGCCATGTACGACCAGAAGGTACGCACGGGCGGTCAGCGAGTGTGGAAGCAGACCGACCGCGAGAACAACGTGGTCCACCTGCTGCGTGTCGGGCTGCTCAAGCGGCTGGAGTCCTCGGTCAACTCCCTGGGTAAGACGCTCGACAAGATCCTTGCCACGATCGACAGTGCGATCGCTAGCATCGATGCTTACGAGGCGACCGGACGCGAGGGAACCTCCATCGACAGCTTCGCCGACCTCGAGAGCATCGATCTGGACGACCCCCAGTTTGAGGACACCGTCGGCGGTAGCGTCAAGGTGTTCCTCGCCGACATCGACCGGATTAGGTGGAGGCAAGAACTCCAGCAAGACCGGGACACCGTGGCCGCCCTGCTGGCCGAAGTGAAGGCGGTCGACGCTGCACGCGACGCCAAGCTGGTCCAGCTCAAGCAATTCCTGCGCAACAAGATCGAGCACCCCACCAACGACGGCAACCGCAAGGCCCTGGTGTTTACCGCGTTCAGCGATACCGCCGACTACCTCTACGATCACGTGGCCCGCTGGGCCAACGACGAGCTGGGCGTACACGTGGCCCTGATCACCGGGCAGACCACCCGCGCTACCCTCTCGATGAAGCGCACCCACATGATCGACGTGCTCACCGCGTTCTCCCCGCGTTCCAAGGGCGGCGACCTGGCTTCCCCCCAGATCGACATCGTGATCGCCACCGACACGATTTCTGAAGGCCAGAACCTTCAGGACTGCGACACGGTGATCAATTACGACATCCACTGGAACCCTGTGCGCATCGTCCAGCGCTTTGGGCGTGTAGATCGATTGGGGACCACCAACACCAGCGTCCAGCTTGTAAACTTCTGGCCCAACATGGACCTGGACGCCTACATCAACCTCGAGACGCGCGTTTCCAGCCGCATGACCCTCCTGGACGTCTCCGCGACCGGCGAGGAGAACATCCTAGACGTTACGTCCAGTGGCATGAACGACCTCGACTACCGGCGCAGACAGCTGCAGCAGATGCAGGACGCCGCTCCCACCATGGAAGACCTCGCAGGCGGCCTGAGTATCACCGACCTGACTCTCTCTGACTTCCGCATGGACGCCGCCGCACACCCACGCAAGGAGATCCAGGAGATCACCAGGTGGCCCCTGGCCTTGTTCGGCGTCACCCGCTTCGACGAGGCCCTGGCCGACGACGGGCTCGCTCCTGGAGCGGTCTTCCTTCTGCGAGTGAGAGACGACGCATTCACCTTCTCCAAGGCGTACCCGCTGGCCCCGTATGTGCTCGTCTACGTAACGAACGACGGCAGGATCGCCCACGCGATCGAGGAACCCAAGCTGGCCCTAGACATACTGCGCCACCACTGCCTGGGCAGCACTGAACCTGACGCCAGTGTCCTTGCAGAGTTCGACAAAGCGACCAGGTCGGGTAAATCCATGAAGCACTACCGCGACCTGCTGGACGTGGCGGTCCGAGCCGCTTCCGGCAAGGCTGAGGAGGACATGGTGGCCTCCCTGTTCTCCGCAGGTCCCTCCCAGCTCGGGACGGACGCCACCGCGCCCGGCCTGGAAGCCGTCGACGTGGTCGCCTGGGTGGCGGTTACCCCATGACCGAGATATTCCACGAGTGCGACGGTGCCAGTCTGCTCGGCCTGCCCGAGGCGGCACGCCAGCAGCACCGCATCACTAAGAAGATGCTCTGCGCGCAGTTCGAGGATCAGGCACCCGCCGATGCACGCCTGATCACCAAGGCCGTGGTCTCAGCACAGCTGGTCGGCATCCTGCGTCCTGAGACTATCCAGGTACCCAAACATCAGGACACCGAGCGCGCCGTCGTCGATATCCCGGTTTTGGAGGTCGTCGTGGCAGACACGACGACAGCAGCCGACCGTACCCGCGTGACCGAGCTCGTCCACCGCAGCATGGCCAAGCCTGTGGTGCTGCTCGCACGTATGCCGGACGGCACGACGGCGCTATCCCTGGCACTCAGCCATGTCAGCCGCACGGATCCCACCCGCTCAACCTCCGTGATCGACGCACACGTCATGGTGCCGGCCAGGCAGATCAAACCGCGCGCCCTGCATCTGGACCGGCTCGACCGCACAGACATGTGGGCGCTGTACCGCGACCTCGTACGCACCGCCGCAGCTGACGGACAACCCGCCAGCACTTCCCTGCAAGCGGTGGACGCCATCAAACTGCGCCGACGGCTGACCGACCTGGAGACCAAACTGACCATCGTCGTACGGGACGCCAAGCAGGCGAAGAACCAACAACTACGCATCCAGCTCAACACGGAAGCACGGTCGCTACGGGCACAGATCGGGAGTGTCAAAGGCACCCTTTACAGTGCCGACCACAACTCCGACATCACCTGACAAACGGCTCCCCATTCCGCCCGCATCCCACAGAAGAAGGCTTTCCCCCTGTGACCCTGGACTTCGAACCGATCAACGACCTGCTTGGACCCGGCGAGGCCAAGTCGAATATCAACGTTCTGGCTCGCCTCTTCCCGGACGCCGTCGTCGACGGCACGGTCGACATCGACGCCCTCCGTGACCTGCTGGGTAACGACGCTGCCCCCACCACTGCGGAGGCATTCGGCCTGCGCTGGCCTGGCATGGCTGAGGCCCGCCGCCTGTCCACCCTCCCCGCTACTGGCACGCTCTTGCCCAAGCCCGACGAGTCCGTGGACTGGGACACCACCCATAACCTCGTGATCGAGGGCGACAATCTTGAGATCCTGCGCCTGCTGCGCCGCGGATACACCAATAGGGTCGACGTGATCTACATCGACCCGCCTTACAACACCGGCAGCGAGCTCGTCTACGACGACAAGCGCACCACCTCCCGAGTTGAACACGAGACGGCTGCCGGCCAGCGCGACGACGAAGGCGCGCTCCAGGCCGGCGTGGGTTCTGACCGCGCCCAGGATCGCAGGGCTGGCGCTTCCAGACACGCCGCCTGGCTGTCAATGATGTACCCCCGCCTACTCGTCGCCCACCATCTCCTAAAGGAAACAGGCGTCATCGTCGCTGCCATTGATGACACCGAGCATGCGCGGCTCAAACTCCTGTTGGACCGGGTGTTCGGTGCGGAAAACTTCATCGCCAACATCATTTGGCAAGGCGGCCGCAAGAATGACTCTCGTTACGTTTCGGTGGGTCATGACTACATGCTCATCTACGCAAAGAACGAAGGGGTTCTGCGGCAGGCAGAAACACGATGGCGCGAGAAGAAGCCCGGCGTTGATGAAATTCTAGCGCGCGCTTCGGAAATCTGGCTTTCCCATGAAGACAAGGCCACCGCAAACGAGGCCTACAAGAAATTCCTCAAGGGCATGGCAAAGAAGGGTGCGACAGCCGGCGTATTGAGATTTGCGAACCTCGACGAAGCCACTGGGCGCCCTTACAACGCAGACCGCGACCTTTCCGCTCCAAATCTTCGAGCCAGCGGCAACTACGACATTTACCATCCGGTTACCAAAAAGGCCGTGACCCGGCCCCAGGGCGGGAGCGGCTGGCGTATGACCGAGGAGTCTGCTCGCCAGATGATGGAAGATGGGCTGATCGTCTTCGGTGAAGACGAGACGAAAGTTCCGCGCGGAAAGATCTTCCTCGATGAAATGTCAGATCAGGTAGCGGAGTCGGTTTTCGCCCAGGAACGCACCTCTGCCGGAAAAGCTTTGGTGAAGCTGCTGGGCGAGGATGCATTTCCGTTCCCGAAGGATACAAACATCGTAGCCAGATGGCTCGATATCGTGACGGGCAACAACCCGGATGCGCTTGTCCTTGACTTCTTTGCAGGGTCCGGCTCCACCGGTCACGCGGTAATGAACCTAAACGTCAGCGACGGCGGGAACCGTCGATACATCTTGGCGCAGCTTGACGAGCCCGTCAGCATGGACAGCTACAGCACTATCGCGGACATCACCCGTGAACGCCTGCGCCGCGCGGGTAACCAGATCGCCTCAAATCATGCGCTCGACGCCGCGGACATCGACACTGGATTCCGCTCTTACCGCCTTGCTTCGAGCAACGTCAGGGCTTGGGACGGCACCCCCGACCAGCTCGACCTGCTTGGGGCCGTGGACAACCTCCTTGCCGGGCGTACAACGGACGACCTGCTGGTTGAGACGATGCTTCGCTTGGGCGTGGACCTGATCACGCCGCTGGAGACGCGTGAAGTCGCTGGCAGCACGCTGTACAACCTGGCTGGCGCGCTGTTCGCGTACTTCGGCACCGACATCACGGTCGAGCGTGCGAACGAGGTCGCCAAGGCACTGGTGGCCTGGCGCGACGAAGACCCAGGCGACGCCGACACCACCGTCGTCGTCCGTGACACGGGCTTCCTCGACTCTGCTGCCAAGCTCAACTTCGCCGCTGCTCTTGACCAGGCCGGCTTCACCACGCTGCGGAGCATCTAAATGAAGTTCTCCTTCGACGCAGACCTCGAGTACCAGCGTCATGCCATCGACGCGGTCACGGGTCTGTTCAGGGGCCAGGAGGTCATGGCCTCTCAGTTCACGGTGCACGCCCACCCGGCCGCTCACGCTGGCTTCGAGGGGTTCTCCGACAGGGGCTATGGCAACACGCTCCGTCTGGACCCGGATACGATTCTGGCCAACCTGCACGAGGTGCAGAACCGTACTGGTCTCAGTCCGGAGCCGTCGCTGGACTCGATGAACTTCACCATCGAGATGGAGACCGGCACTGGCAAAACCTACGTCTACCTGCGCACCATCTATGAGCTCAATCAGCTCTACGGATTTACCAAGTTCATGGTGGTGGTGCCGTCTGTGGCTATCAAGGAGGGTGTCGAGACGTCCATCCGGATGCTGCGCGAACACTTTGGATCCCTCTACGGCAACCCGCCGATGAATTTCTTCCAGTTCGACGGCAGCAACCCGTCTCGCGTCCGCTCGTTCGCCACGTCGCCCAGCATCGAGATCATGATCGTCACAGTCGCGGCGATCAACAAGAGTTCCAACAAGATCTACCAGCCAGCGGAAGACCTCGACTTCGAGGTACCCGCTGATCTGATTCGGAGCACGAACCCGATCATCATCGTCGACGAGCCTCAGAGCGTGTACGGCGACACCGGTGCCGGCAAGAAGAAGGGCGCTGGCCGCAGTGCGTTGGAAGGCTTCAGCGCCCTTGCCACCCTGCGCTACTCTGCCACCCACCACAAGGCCGATAAGGCCAATCTCGTCTACCGTCTGGATGCCATCGCTGCCTACGAAAACCAGCTAGTTAAGCAGATCGAGGTCGACTCTCTGGTCACGACAGCCAGTGGGACAACCCCGTATGTCAAGCTGCTGGGAGTGTCACGTGGCAAGGGCGGAGCAATCACAGCACGCGTCGAGGCGGATGTCGAGCAGGGCAACGAGATCAAGCGCAAGGCTGTCACTGTGGACACTAGTTCACGCAACAATCTCGCAGACGTGACCGGCCGCGACCTGTACAAGGACCTCACTGTGGTCGCCATCAACGCGGCCTCGGGGCAAGAGAGCATTGCATTCGACACTGTGGCGCAGCCGCTGAACGTCGGCGACAGCATCGGTGCCGAGGTCAGCGTCGATGAGCGAGCCCGCCAGATGATCGCCCAGATCATCCGGCAGCACCTGCGTAAGGAGCAGGAGTTCGCGATCCACCAACGCAACATCAAGGTGCTCAGCCTCTTTTTTATCGACTCCGTTGCCAAATACCGCGAGTACGGCCCCGATGGTGAGGCGATTCCCGGCGAATACGCGCGGATCTTCGAGCACGAGTACGCGCGCATCGCCTCCGAGCCGGAGTTCAACACCCTGCTGGGCGGCTGCGCTGCCGACAAGGTCGCGCAGGAGGCCCACCAAGGGTACTTCTCCGTGGACCGTCGTAGGGGAGGTACCGAGGTGCTGGTAGACACCAAGGAGACCACCGACAAGGGACGCCAGCAGGCCGGTCTGGCCTACGAGCAGATCATGCGGGACAAGGTTGGGCTGACCACTCCGGGGACACCCATTCGCTTCATCTTCAGCCACTCCGCACTGCAGGAGGGCTGGGACAACCCCAACGTCTTCCAGATCTGTGTACTGAGGAACATGGGCACCGATCGCTGGAGGCGCCAGTCCATCGGGCGCGGCCTGCGACTGTGTGTCGACGGTGCCGGCAACCGTGTGCGCGGCTTCGACATCAACCGCCTCACCGTGATCGCGAACGAGTCCTACGAGGAGTTCGCTGACCGTCTCCAGCGCGAGATGGCTGAGGACCTGGACATCCAGTTCGGCCTCGTCACCGTGGACGGCTTCGCACGCCTGTCCTTTAAGGGAGAGGACGGGAGAGTCATTCCTGTGGGTTCGGCCGCCGCGCAAACGCTGTACCAGGCCCTGTTCGCCGAGGGATACATCGACGCCAAGGGAAAGGTCCAAGACAGCCTGCGCCAGGCTGTACAGACCGGCGACGCGAACCTCACGAAGATCGTCAGCGACTCCGTCGACTCCGAGGCCGCTGCCAAGGCAGTGCTCGGACTGATCAAGCGCCTGGCCAAGCCGATCGACGTCAAGAAAGCCGGCGAGCGTGTCACAGTGCCCCTCGTCCAGGAACGCCTGGAGAGCCCTGAGTTCCAGGAGCTTTGGGATCGCATCCAACACCGTACGGAGTACCGCGTCGAGGTCGAGGAGGCTGACCTGCGTGCATCGATGGTCAAGTCACTGCGCGACATGCTTCCAGTATCGAAGCGTCGGGGTGAGTGGGTCACCCACCGCGTGGAGCGCATCGACCAGAGTGGCCTGACCACGGAAGCCGCCGCCGTGCGGCGTGCGGATGTCACCTACGCTGATAGCGAGGACCTGCCCGATATTCTGTCCGTCCTTGCCGACCGCACCCAGCTGACGCGCGCCACGCTCGCCCACGTCCTCACCGAGTCCGGCACGCTCGAGCATTTCCGCACCAACCCTCAGGCGTACATCGACCAGGTCGCCCGGCAGCTCAACATCACGAAGGCTGACTTCCTGATCAAGGGCCTGCGCTACGAGCTGGTGAACTCCTCCCGCCCCGAAGCCGACCGCAGGTACGCTCTCAGCCTGCTGCGCGAAGCGGACGTCGCCGGGTACACCGGCCCTGGAGGCAACATCGTGTCTGACCCGGAGGGCAACGCGATCTCGTTTGAAAAGAAGTCCGTCTACCAGTACCTGGTCGTCGACTCGAAGACCGAGAAGGAATTTGCGCTCGCGCTGCTCCAACGACCCGAGGTCAAGACCTTCGTGAAGCTCCCGTCCTCATTCACGATCCCAACGCCCCTGGGCCGTTACAACCCCGACTGGGCCCTAACCGTTGAACGTGCCGATGGAAGCCGCTACATCGTCTTCGAAACCAAGGGCGCCAACGAGCTCGAACTGCTCCGTCCTATGGAACAAGGCAAGGTCGCCTCCGCCCGCATCCACTTCGACACGGTCAAGCATGCGGGCGGAATCAATGACCTCGAGTATGCGGTTGTCAATGGCATCGACGCGGCAACCGCCGTGATGGAACGAGACGCTTAACCGTAACTCCGCCCATCTCGGTACTGGCTCTCGCAGGTGGACCCTTGGGTGCAAAGCCCGTCGCCCGAAATCGCCCCCAAGGCCCACCTGAGCACCCAGACCCGTGGAGAGCGCCGTACACCGCCTCAAGTAGGGCCCGTCCTAAATGCCCGCTGCCTGCGCTCACCGCGAAGGACTCACGTTATTCTGCTGAATCAGCAGGTCGCAGTTTCTGGCGACTCTCCGTGTTCCAGGTAGGCGGTCTGGCCGTGCGTTAGGGCCTGGATTCCTGCGCCGATGCGGCGCGCGAGGCGAGGAATGGTGAGATCCGGCACCTGGTCGGCGGGGTGGAAGTCGCAGCCGCGGAGCTCGTCCGCTTGCAGTGCGATCCGTCGGCGGTCATCTGCGCTCAAGCGGCCGCCGTCGAAGAGGTAGAGGACCTTGTCGCCCTCTCCGGGGTTCGGGGCCCAGTCGACGACGAGGAGGCGGCCGATGTGCGGCGTGATGTCCAATTCCCCCTGTACCTCACGCACACAGGCTTGTCGGGGCAATCCCCCTCCTCCACGTAGCCGCCGGGGATGTCGCGGTAGCCCTTGTAGGCCGGCTCGACGAGAAAAACTCGATCGGCTTCGTCAAAGAGAGAGCGCCGGCTGCCATCCGAGGGCGGGCCATCTTCGCTTCGTGCTCGTTCTCGCTCACGGATCGAACTCTAGCCACACGGACGACCTCCCCCACGTCGGCAAGAGCGCCGCCGAGGGCACCGCCAGGCTGGTCCCCCTCCAGCGGAAGGCTGAGCAGGAAGAGCAGGCCCGCAAGGCCGCCAGGAAGGCCAAGCAAGCCGCGGAGGCAAAAAGCCAAGGGGAGAAGGAGGGCAAGGCTGAGAAGGACGCTAAGAAGGGCTGACGGCCCCCTCCGCTCACGCATCGCTCACGCACGGGGTTCCGAAGCCCAGCCGACGCACGCGCCGCCCGGCCCCGGAAATAGCAAAACCCCCAGGTCACGGCGAGTGAGTCCTGGGGGTTCTACAGAGCCGCCTTCGGGATTCGAACCCGAGACCTACGCATTACGAGTGCGTTGCTCTGGCCAACTGAGCTAAGGCGGCACCGCTGGTCAGACAAGTATTCCCTCGAAGAGGTGCTCTCATCAGCAGCGGCGCCAAGTCTACAGGGTCTAGGCGGGTGCCCTGAACCAGGTTCTGGGGGGTGGGGCGTAGCTCACATACCGGGGTGAATGGTGCGGCCCTGCGCTCAGCGGCTCAGCACTTCTTGTCCTTCGGCGGGACCTGGCCCTCCAGCAGGTAGCGGTTGATCGTGGTGTCGATGCAGTCGCTGCCGCGGCCGTACGCCGTGTGGCCGTCGCCGTCGTATGTCAGGAGGGTGCCCGAGTCGAGCTGGTCCGCCAGGGCCTGGGCCCACTTGTACGGGGTCGCCGGGTCCCGGGTGGTGCCGACGACCAGGATCGGCGCGGCGCCCTTCGCCGCCAGGGACTTCGCCGTGCCCGTGGCCTTCACCGGCCAGTACGTGCAGTTCAGGGAGGCCCAGGCCAGGCCCGTGCCGAAGACCGGCGAGGCCTTCTCGAAGGAGGGCAGGGCGGACCGCACCGCGTCCGGGCCGGTGAAGGCCGGGGGCTGGTCCAGGCAGTTGACGGCGGCGTTCGCCGACATCAGGTTGGCGTACTTGCCGTCCGGCGAACGCTCGTAGTAGCTGTCGGCCAGGCTCAGCAGGCTCGCCCCGTCGCCGTCCATGGCCGCCGTGAGCGCCTCGCGCAGCTGCGGCCAGGCGCTCTCGTCGTACAGGGCCGCGATCACCCCGGTGGTCGCGAGGGCCTCGCCCAGCGGCCGGGCCGCGTCGCCCGTGGGCACGGGCTGGGCGTCGAGCTTGCGGAAGAACTCCTTCAGGCGCGCCCCCACCGCCTCCGGACCGCCCGTGCCCAGCGGGCACCCCTCCTGTTTGGCGCAGTCCTTCGCGAAAGCGGTGAAGGCCGTCTCGAAGCCCGCCGTCTGGTCCCGGTTCAGGTCGACCGCCGTACGGGAGGGGTCCATCGCGCCGTCCAGCACCAGCCGCCCGACCCGGTCGGGGAAGAGGTCCGCGTACGTCGCCCCCAGGAGGGTGCCGTACGAGGCGCCGACGTACGTGAGCTTCTCGTCGCCGAGCACCGCGCGCAGCAGGTCCATGTCCCGGGCCGCGTCGACCGTCGAGACGTGCGGCAGGACCCGCTGCGAGCGCGCCTGGCAGCCGGCGGCGAACTCCTTGAAGGCCGTCACCAGCAGCGCCCGCTCGGCCGCGTCGTCCGGGGTCTGGTCCACCTGTGTGTACTTGTCCATCGCCGGGCCGGTCAGGCACTCGACGGGGCTGCTGCGGTCCACCCCGCGCGGGTCGAAGGAGACCATGTCGTACCGGGCGCGGACGGGCGCGGGATAGCCGATCCCCGCGTACGCCTGCAGGTACCCGATGCCGGATCCGCCCGGGCCGCCCGGATTGACCACCAGGGACCCGAGCCGCTTGCCCGGGCCGGTGGCCGGACGGCGGGCCACCGCGATGTCGACGTCCTGGCCGGAGCCGGGGTTCGCGTAGTCCAGCGGGGCCTTCATCGTGGCGCACTGGAACCCGGGGACACCGCAGTCGCGCCAGCTCAGCTTCTGCTCGTAGTACGGGCGCAGCGCCGCCGCCGAGGCCGACGCCGAACCGGAGGGCGCCGAGGGCGCGGAGGACGCGGGCCCTGCCGCCCCGCCGGTGCTACATCCGACGAGCAGCAGCCCGGCGGCTGCGATCACGGTCCCGGTGGTACGCAGCAGGCGACTGGTGTCCATCCTCGGAGACTACGTCCTGCCGGCCGGGGCCAGGCCGCGGCCGAGCGCCGTTGCGCCCCGACCCTTCCGGGCCCCTGCCGGGCGGGGCACGGACCGGTAAGGGCCCGGGGCCGTCCTGGCCCCGCCGGCCGGTCCGCCCGTACGGGTGAGCCGGTCAACCCGGTGTGGACGCCGGGGGGCCGGTCAGCCCGCGCGCAGGGACATGGTCATCGCCTCGACCGCGAGCAGGGGGGCCACATTGCGGTCCAGGGCCTGTCGGCAGGCGATGATCGCCTCGATCCGGCGCAGGGTCCGCTCGGGGCCCGAGGCGCGGGCGATCCGGTCGAGGTCCGGGCGTATCTCCTCATTGGCGATGGCCACGGACGAGCCGAGCTGCAGGGCCAGCACGTCCCGGTAGAAGCCGGTGAGGTCGGTCAGCGCCAGGTCCAGGGTGTCGCGCTGGGTCCGGGTGCGGCGGCGCTTCTGCCGGTCCTCCAGCTCCTTCATCACACCCGCCGTGCCGCGGGGCATCCGGCTGCCGGCGCCCGCCTGGGCGCCGAGCGCGGCCCTCAGCTCCTCGGTCTCCTTGACGTCGACCTCCTCCGCGACCTGCTTGGCGTCCTCGGCAGCGGCGTCCACCAGCTCCTGTGCGGCCTTGAGGCAGCCGCCCACGTCATCGATGCGGAGCGGGACCTTCAGCACCGTGGCGCGCCGGGAGCGGGCGGCCTCGTCGGTCGCGAGCCGGCGGGCCCGGCCGATGTGCCCCTGGGTGGCGCGGGCGGCGGCCGCTGCCACTGCGGGCTCGATGCCGTCGCGCCGGACCAGCACCTCGGCCACGGCATCGACCGGCGGGGTGCGCAGGGTCAGGTGCCGGCAGCGGGAGCGGATCGTGGGCAGCACGTCCTCCAGCGAGGGCGCGCAGAGCAGCCACACCGTCCTCGGGGCGGGCTCCTCCACGGCCTTGAGGAGGACGTTGCCCGCCCCCTCGGTGAGCCGGTCGGCGTCCTCCAGCACGATGACCTGCCAGCGGCCCACGGCCGGGGAGAGCTGGGCCCGGCGCACCAGGTCGCGGGTCTCCTTCACGCCGATCGACAGCAGATCGGTGCGGACGATCTCCACATCGGCGTGCGTGCCGATCACGGTGGTGTGGCAGCCGTCGCAGAACCCGCAGCCCGGTTCGCCGCCGAGGGCGCGGTCGGGGCTGGTGCACTGCAGTGCGGCCGCGAAAGCTCGGGCGGCGGTGGACCGCCCCGAGCCGGGCGGCCCCGTGAACAGCCATGCATGGGTCATCTTGGATCCGGCCGGCGGCGCGGTCCTGTCCGTGACGGCCGTGACCAGGGCGTCGGCATCGCGGGCGGCGGCGGCCAGCTGCTTCTGGACCCGCTCCTGTCCCACCAGGTCGTCCCACACGGGCATCCCGCCCACCACCTCTCACTTCACTCTGCGTGCACCCATTGTGGCGCGCGGCACTGACAATCCGGTCCGGCCCGGGTCAGCGCCGCCGGCGCGGGCCGCGCTCGCCGTCGTCGCCGTGCTCGTCGTCCCGGTGACGGCCCAGCAGTTCGTCCGCCAGCGTCGGCAGATCGTCCAGCGGGGTCTCCTCGGCCCAGTCCGGCCGCGGCCTGCGCGGGCGGCCGTCCTCCCCGAGGACCGGCAGCTCCCGCGTCCGGTCCTCGCCCGCGGCGCCGTCGCGCCCGGAGTCCCGGAAGATGCCCGGCGGTACCCGGTCGGCCGGGTTCTCCTCGGTGCGCCGGGCCGTCGGCCGCGAGGCCTGCGGGCGCACCGGCGGCAGCACGGCCGTCTCGTCCGTCGGACGTACCGGCGGCAGCACGGCCGTCTCGTCCGTCGGGCGCACCGGCGGCTTCGCCGTGTCGACCTTCGGGACGGGGACGGTCTGCGTGATGTCGTCGGGCTGGACGACCCGGCGCAGCGCCGGGGTCTCGAGCGTCACGGCATCGTCCGGATGTGGACCATCCGCCTCCGGAGCCGGTGCCGGAGCTGGCGCAGGAGCCGGAGCCGACGCCGGTGCGGGTGCGGGCGCCGCAGCAGGAGCAGCAGGCCGTTCCTGCGCACGAGCCGGCGCCTGTGCGCCCGCAGCCGGAGGAGCGGCAGCAGCCGGCCCCGAAGCCGCCGAAGCCGAAGCCGCCGCGGCAGCCGACGCCTGGGCCGCCGCCTCGGCAGCCGCGGCAGCCGCCAGCCGGCGCGCCTCCTCGGCCTTCAGCAGGGCCTCCTCGGCCCGCCGCTGCTTCTCCAGCCGCCGCTCCTCGGCCTCGGCCCGCAGCCGGGCCTCCTCCTCCGCCTGCCGGCGCAGCCGTTCTTGCTCGGCCGCCCGCGTCCTCTCCTCGGCCTCCGCGCGCAGCCGCTCGGCCTCGGCCCGGGCCCGGGCCTCCTCCTCGGCGCGGATCCGCTCCTCCTCGGCCTTGCGCGCGGCCTCCGCCTCGGCCTTGATCCGGGCCGCCTCCGCCTCGCGTGCGAGGCGGGCCTCCTCCTCGGCCTTCAGCCGGGCTTCCTCCGCCTTGCGCGCCGCCTCTTCCTCGGCCCTGCGGCGGGCCTCTTCCTCGGCGAGCCGCCGGGCCTCCGCCTGGGCGGCGACCTCCGCCTCGGAGAGCGGGAGCATCCGGTCCAGCCGGTGCCGCACGACGGTGGTCACCGAGTCCGGGTCCTGGCCCGCGTCGACCACCAGGTAGCGGCCGGGATCGGACGCGGCCAGGGTCAGGAACCCGGAGCGCACCCGCTGGTGGAACTCCGCCGGCTCCGACTCCAGCCGGTCCGGGGCCTCCGTGAAGCGCTCGCGCGCCGCCTCCGGCGACACGTCGAGCAGCACGGTCAGGTTCGGCACGAGCCCGTCGGTGGCCCAGCGCGAGATCCGCGCGATCTCGGTCGGGGAGAGGTCGCGGCCCGCGCCCTGGTAGGCCACGGAGGAGTCGATGTAGCGGTCCGAGATGACCACCGCACCGCGCTCCAGGGCCGGGCGCACCACCGTGTCCACGTGCTCCGCGCGGTCGGCGGCGTACAGCAGTGCCTCGGCACGGTTCGAGAGTCCGGCCGAGGAGATGTCGAGCAGGATCGAGCGGAGCCGCTTGCCGACCGGGGTGGCCCCCGGTTCGCGGGTCACGACGACCTCGTGGCCCTTGCCCCGTATCCAGTCGGCCAGCGCCTGCACCTGGGTGGACTTGCCGGCTCCGTCGCCGCCCTCCAGGGCGATGAAGAACCCGGTGCCGGAGGGGGCCTGCACCGGCTCCCCGCCGCGCAGCGCCTCGCGCAGGTCGCGCCGCAGGGGTACGCCGCTGCGGTCGTCGGCCTTGGCCAGGACCACGGCGGCGACCGGCAGCAGCAGGGCGCCGACCAGCATCAGGGTGAAGGCGGCCCCGCCGTGTGCGACGACGACCTCGCCCCCGCCCAGCCGGTGCGGCCCGATCACGGCGGCGAGCACCGGGGCCACGACGGCCCCGAGCGCCACGGCCACCCGTACGACCGCGTGCAGGTGCTCGGTGACCCGGGCGCGGCGGAACTCCTCGGTCTCCTGGTCCAGCAGCGTGTGCCCGGTGTTGGCGGCGACACCGGCGGCGGCGCCGGCGAGCAGCGAGAGGAACAGGACGGTCGCGGTGTCCGGGACGAGCCCGGTCAGCAGCAGCGCGAGCCCGGCGACCGCTATGGCCAGGGCCAGCAGGCGGCGCCGGGACAGGCCGGGCAGCACCTTGCCGGCCTGGGTGGCCTGGATGCCGGCGGCGGTGCCGCCGACCAGGGCGAGGACGAACAGCGCGAAGGCGGCGGGGCCGCCGCCGAGGTCGAAGGCGTGCAGTACGGCCACGGCCACCGCGCAGGACACCGCTCCGGCGACCGCCGCGCAGGCCAGGACCAGCAGCGGGATGCCGCCGGTACGGCCCTTGTCGGGCCGGTCCCCCGCCTTGGGGGCGCGCAGTCCCTCCAGCGGGGACCGCGGCCGCGGGGTCTTCGAGCCGGGCAGCACCAGCGGCAGCAGCAGCGAGACGGAGGCGGCGAACAGGCCGGCTGCCACGTACGAGCCGAGCGCGGCCTGGTTCGCGGCGAACCAGTCGACGCCGACTCCGAGGGCCTTGCCGACCAGGGTGGCGGCGAGCAGCGCGGCCGCGGCGACCGGAAGCGCCGCGAAGGCGGTCCGCAGGCTCAGCCGGCGCAGCGCGTCCAGGTGGTCCGGAAGCGGCCGTACGGTCGCCCCCTCGGGCGGCGGTGCGGGCAGCAGGGCCGGAGCGGCGCTCTCCTTGGCCAGGGTCCACAGCCGCTCGGCGGCGCCGGCGGCGAAGACGGTGGCCAGCAGCGCGGTGAGCGCGTGGGCCGGGATCCAGTCGAGCCACAGCGGGGCGACGACGAAGAGCCCGAGCCGGACCCCGTCGGCGCCGATCATCGTCCAGCGGCGGTCCAGCTTGCCGCCGGGGGCGAGCAGGCCGGAGAGCGGTCCCAGCAGGACCGCGCCGAAGAACAGGGTGGCGAGGATCCGGACTCCGAAGACGACGGCCACCGCGAGGGCCGCGCCCCGGTAGCCGCCGCCGAAGGCTCCTTCGGTGAGGGCCGCCTGAAGGGCCAGCAGCACCAGCACCAGCAGGGCGAGGGCATCACCGATGCCGCTCACCAGTTGGGCGCTCCACAGCCGGCGCAGCCTGGGGGTGCGCAGCAGTGCGCGCACCGCACGCTCGCGGGAGTCCGCGGCTAGGGCTTCGTCGTAGGTGGGGTTGGCGGGGGCGGTCACGACCGTCGGCTGCTCGGCTCGCGTCATCCGCCCAGCCTATCCGCTGCGCTTGGCCGCTGCGGAGGCCTGTGGACAAGGTCCACTGTGACCCCGGCCCCACCGTCCCGGGTCCCGGGTCTCGGCCCGGCCCCGGCTCGGGTCATCGGCTGCGTCTGGCCTCCGGGGCAGCCGGTACCCCGCGCCCGCACGCCGGCAGACCCGAGCCCGCCCCCGCACCGACACCGGCACCCGCACCCGCACCGGCCCCCGTACACGTACACGGCAAAGGGCCCCGTGCGTCCGGAACGCACGGGGCCCTTTCTGCCTACCCGACGGCAACCCGTCGGCGGCGTGTGGTGGTGGCGGAGGCTACTCGTCCGCCGGAGCCGTGGCCGCCTTCTTGGCCGTGGTCTTCTTCGCCACCGTCTTCTTCGCGGTCGTCTTCTTGGCCGCCGTCGTCTTCTTCGCGGCAGCGGTCTTCGTCGCCGTCGCCTTCTTCGCCGGAGCCTTCTTGGCCGGGGCCTTCTTCGCCGTCTTCTTGGCCGGCCCCTTCGCCCGCTTCTCGGCGAGCAGCTCGTAGCCCCGCTCCGGCGTGATCGTCTCGACGTCGTCGTCCCGCCGCAGCGTCGCGTTCGTCTCGCCGTCCGTCACGTACGGCCCGAAGCGGCCGTCCTTGACCACCACCGGCTTCTCGCTGACCGGGTCCGTGCCCAGCTCCTTCAGCGGCGGCTTGGCCGCGGCCCGGCCCCGCTGCTTGGGCTGCGCGTAGATGGCCAGCGCCTCGTCCAGTGTGATCGAGAAGAGCTGGTCCTCGGTCTCCAGGGACCGCGAGTCCGTGCCCTTCTTCAGGTACGGGCCGTAGCGGCCGTTCTGGGCCGTGATCTCCACGCCCTCCGCGTCCGCGCCGACCACGCGCGGCAGCGACATCAGCTTGAGCGCGTCGTCGAGCGTGACCGTGTCCAGGCTCATCGACTTGAAGAGCGAGGCCGTGCGCGGCTTGACCGCGTTCTTGCCCGTCTTCGGCGTGCCCTCGGGGAGGATCTCCGTCACGTACGGCCCGTAGCGGCCGTCCTTGGCGACGATCTCGTTCCCGCTGACCGGGTCCTTGCCGAGCTCGAACTCGCCGCTCGGCTTGGCGAACAGCTCCTCCGCGTACTCGACCGTCAGCTCGTCCGGAGCCATGTCGTCCGGTACGTCGGCCCGCTGGTGGCCCTCCGCGTCCTTCTCGCCCCGCTCCACGTACGGCCCGTAGCGGCCGACCCGCAGCACGATGCCCTCCCCGACCGGGAAGGAGGAGATCTCCCGGGCGTCGATCGCGCCCAGGTCCGTGACCAGCTCCTTCAGACCGCCGAGGTGGTCGCCGTCGGCCGGCACGACCTCGGTCGCGTCCTCCGAGCCGAAGTAGAACCGCTTCAGCCACGGCACGGACTGGGCCTCGCCCCGCGCGATGCGGTCGAGGTCGTCCTCCATCTTCGCGGTGAAGTCGTAGTCGACGAGTCGGCCGAAGTGCGTCTCCAGCAGGTTCACCACGGCGAACGACAGGAAGGACGGCACGAGCGCCGTGCCCTTCTTGAAGACGTAGCCGCGGTCGAGGATCGTGCCGATGATCGACGCGTACGTCGACGGGCGGCCGATCTCGCGCTCTTCCAGCTCCTTGACCAGCGAGGCCTCGGTGTAGCGGGCCGGCGGCTTGGTCGAGTGCCCGTCCGCCGTGATCTCCTCGGCGGCGAGCGCGTCGCCCTCCGCGACCTGCGGCAGCCGCTTCTCGCGGTCGTCGAGCTCGGCGTTCGGGTCGTCCGCGCCCTCGACGTAGGCCTTCATGAAGCCGTGGAAGGTGATCGTCTTGCCGGAGGCGGTGAACTCGGCGTCCCGGCCGTCGCCCGCCCGGCCGCCGATCTTCACGGTGACGCTGTTGCCGACCGCGTCCTTCATCTGGGAGGCGACGGTCCGCTTCCAGATCAGCTCGTAGAGGCGGAACTGGTCGCCGGTCAGGCCGGTCTCGGCCGGAGTGCGGAAACGATCACCCGAAGGACGAATCGCCTCGTGCGCCTCCTGGGCGTTCTTGACCTTGCCCGCGTAGACGCGCGGCTTCTCCGGCAGGTAGTCGGCCCCGTAGAGCTGCGTGACCTGCGCCCGCGCCGCCGACACCGCGGTGTCCGACAGCGTGGTGGAGTCGGTACGCATATAGGTGATGAAGCCGTTCTCGTACAGCTTCTGGGCCACCTGCATGGTCGCCTTCGCACCGAAGCCCAGCTTGCGCGAGGCCTCCTGCTGGAGCGTCGTCGTACGGAACGGGGCGTACGGGGAGCGCCGGTACGGCTTGGACTCGACCGAGCGGACGGCGAACGAGGTGTCCGCCAGCGCGGCGGCCAGAGCCCGCGCGCCGGCCTCGTCGAGGTGCAGCACCTCGCTCTTGAGCTGCCCGTTCGAGCCGAAGTCACGGCCCTGCGCGACGCGCTTGCCGTCCACCGTGTTCAGGCGGGCGACCAGCGTCGAGGGGTCGGAGGCGTCACCGGTGCGCCCGGTGGCGAAGGTTCCGGTCAGGTCCCAGTACTCGGCGGACCGGAAGGCGATGCGCTCCCGCTCCCGCTCGACGACGAGGCGGGTGGCCACCGACTGGACGCGGCCGGCCGACAGGCGCGGCATGACCTTCTTCCACAGGACCGGCGAGACCTCGTAGCCGTAGAGGCGGTCGAGGATGCGGCGGGTCTCCTGGGCGTCGACCATGCGCTGGTTCAGCTCGCGCGGGTTGGCGACGGCGTCGCGGATCGCATCCTTGGTGATCTCGTGGAAGACCATCCGGTGGACGGGGACCTTGGGCTTGAGGACTTCCTGCAGGTGCCACGCGATGGCTTCGCCCTCGCGGTCCTCATCGGTGGCGAGGAAGAGTTCGTCGGACTCGGCCAGCAGCTCCTTGAGCTTCCTGACCTGGGCCTTCTTATCGGCGTTGACGACGTAGATCGGCGCGAAGTCGTGCTCGACGTCCACGCCGAGGCGGCGGACCTCGCCGGTGTACTTGTCGGGAACCTCGGCCGCGCCGTTCGGGAGGTCGCGGATGTGCCCGACGCTCGCCTCGACGACGTATCCCGGGCCGAGGTAGCCCTTGATCGTCTTCGCCTTGGCAGGGGACTCGACGATGACGAGTCGGCGGCCGCCCTTTGCGGTCTCGCTAGTCGGGGACAACTTGGCTCTTCTCTCCGGTCGGCACTCGGTCGCGGTACGGCGACGCTGCGGAGTGTGACGGTACAACCCGCCCCCGTGTCAAACGGCACAAGCCCGCAACGGCCACTCGAACGGTAACCCGACAAGTGCCGGTTCTGCCGCCCGGATGCCGCGCCGGGCCCCTGCCGGTCACCGGGCCGAGTGTCCGGGGGGCCGTCTGGCCCCGCCCTCGGACCCCGTCCCGGACCCTCCCCGGAACCGGCTTCCACATCGGCTTTCGCGGCCGGACCGGACGGGCGTCGGCCCCCGCATCAGGGCCGCGCGAGACACCACGCCCCGAGGGCCAGCGACGTACCGCCGGCGAGCAGTGCCAGCGGGACGGCCACGACGGGGCGCACGCCTTCGGCCACCGGCGCGCCGCGCAGGGCGCGCGCCCCCGTCCAGGCCAGCAGAGCCGCTCCGAACAGCAGGAACACGGCACCTGCGAAGATCGCCGGACCTCTTTCCATGCCGCTCCCCCTACCCCCGAGCCGCTCCCGGAATCCCCCCGGATCCCGCTGTCGCAGACCCTCGCAGCCGTTCGGGTACGGCGGGCGAACCCGGGGTTACATCCCGGTGCCGGCTACCGTCCGGGGCCCGTGACGGGCTCCAGGAAGCCCTGCTCGACCAGCATCCGGATGGCCTCCGGGGTCCGGTCCCGCAGCACGACCGGATCTTCCTGCACGAGGTGCGCGATCGCGTCCAGGATCCGGCCCGCGGTCAGTGAGCCGTCACACACTCCGGCGAAGCCCGCGCCGACCGTGTCGACCTTGGTCGCGCGCCGCATTCCGCGGTTCTGCCGGAGCACGACGTGCTCCGGGTCCTCCGAGCCCGGCGCGCCGACCTGCTCCTGCACGACCTCGACGGCGAGCTGGAAATAGCCCTCCAGCAGGGCGGCGTCATCGTGATCGCGCAGGTAGTCCTGCCGCGCGAAATGGGCCAGGACGGTCTCGCCGAGCGGCTGCTCCACCGAGTGCGGCCATTCCTCGACCACGATCGACGGCTCGGCCGCGTCCGTCCGGCGCAAGGTGATCCACCCGAATCCGACGGACTTCGTCTTGCGGGCCTCGAACTCGTCCAGCCAGTCCTCGTAGCGCCGCGCGTACTCGGCGGGGTCGGCGCGGTGGTCGCCCGCGTCCCGCAGCCACAGCTCGGCGTACTGCGTCACGTCCTGCACGTCACGCTGCACGATCCACGCATCGCAGCCGCGCGGCACCCAGGAGCGGACCCGGTCGTGCCAGTCCTCGCCCTCCACGTGCTGCCAGTTGCCCAGGAACTGCGCGTACCCGCCCGGGTTGAGGTGGGCGCCGGCCTCCTGGACCAGGGTCCGGCACAGGTCGTCGCCGCCCATGCCGCCGTCCCGGTACGTGAGTCGGGCGCCGGGGGAGATCACGAACGGCGGGTTGGACACGATCAGGTCGTACGTCGCGTCCCCGACCGGCTCGAAGAGCGACCCGGTGAGCAGCTCCGCCTCCGGGGCGCCGGACAGTGCCAGCGTCAAACGGGTGAACTCCAGCGCCCGAGGGTTGACGTCGGTGGCCGTGACCCGGGTGGCGTGCTGGGCCGCGTGCAGCGCCTGGATGCCCGATCCGGTGCCGAGGTCCAGGGCCGAGCCCACCGGGACGCGGACGGTGATCCCGGCCAGCGTGGTCGAGGCACCGCCCACGCCGAGGACCACGCCCTCCTCGCGGCTGCCGATCCCGCCGGCCCCGCCGACGGCGCAGCCGAGGTCGGAGACGATGAACCAGTCCTCGCCGTCGGGTCCGCCGTACGGGCGCACGTCGACGGTGGCGTGCACCTCGTCGCCCTCCACCCGCAGCCAGCCGTCGGCGAGGGCCGCCTCGACGGGCAGCGCGCCCTCGGCGTGCACGTACGGCACGGACTGCTGGAGCAGGAACAGCCGCACCAGGGTGGCGAGCGCGCCGTCACCGCCGCCGCGGGTGGCGCGCAGGGCGGGGACCGTCTCGCTGCGGGCGAGCGCGGCGTAGGCGGGGGCTCCGAGCAGGTCGAGCAGCCCGTCGGCGGTGAAGCCGGCGGCCAGCAGGGCGGTGCGCAGCTCGGCGGCGTGGTCGGGCGAGGGAAGGCTGGTGGTACTCACCCCACCATTGTGGCCGCTGGGAGCGACATTCCGTGCGCCCGCGCGGGGCGTCGGCGCGGGCGTTCCCGGCTCCGGCCGCCGGACCTGGGCCGAGCACGCCTCCGCTGCCTGGCCCGAGCACGCCCCCGCTGCCGGGGCCGCGCCCGTTCCGGGCCCGGGGCCGGACGCGCGACGGGGCGGGCGCCGGCCCCCCCCGCCCCCCCCCGCCGGCCCCGCCCCCCCCCCCCCCCCCACCGCGCGCGTGTTGGTGAAGGTCGAGGGCCGCGTGCGGGTCGACCACAAAGCCGTGGTGTTCGAATTAGG